>PVBP01000041.1 GCA_002995625.1 Lysobacteraceae bacterium
GCTCGTCGTCCTGCTCGTTCGCCCGGCCTCGGCCCCGTGGTTCGGCGCCGAACTGGCCCTCGACCACGGGGGACGCCTGCCGATGGTGCTGGCCGACGAGACGATCGACCTCGGGGCAGGGCGCATCGTGGTGATGGCGCCCGGCGAGCGCGCCGGATTCGATCGCAGCGGCCGCCTGACCGTGCAACCGGGCGATCCGGCCATGCCCGAGGCCCTCGGCGACTGGATGACGATGCGGGCGCTCGCGGCGCGCTATGGGCGCGACACCGGCGTCATCGTGTTCGGGCGCCTGCGTGACGAGCTGCTCGAGGGCGCGATCGAGGTCGCGCGTGCCGGGGGCCAGGTCTGGTTCGAGAGCTCGGTGCTCGAGGAGCCCGACGCGATCGTCGAATCGGCGCGCGCGGCCGGCATCGTGATGCGGACCGGCTCGCCGTCCGAACTGGCGGCGGCCCTGGTCGAGCGATGCGGACGTTGAGCCATGGGCCGCCTGCGATCGACCTCGGCGGCCGTCGAACGCCGCGAGCGCGGGCGGGCGAAGGCCGGGCGCGCCGGATGGCAGCCGCGACCCGTCCAGTGGCGCCGGGCCGCGGGGCGACGGCGGTCCTGATCGAACCGAACACCGGGAGGAACCGATGGAAACAGGCCAGCGCGAGATCCGCGGACTGATGGTGACCGTTGCCGGCGGGCACCTCTTGGTTCCGAACTCGAACGTCTCCGAGATCATCACCGCGGCGACGCCGGAACCGGTCGTCAACGCGCCGCGCTGGCTGCTCGGCCGGGTGCGCTGGCGCGGCTGGCGCGTGCCGCTGGTGTCGGTCTCGCTGCTCGCCGGCATGGCGGATCGGGACGATGCGCCGAACGCCAAGGTCGCGGTCCTGAAGTCGCTCGGCGACAACCCGCGACTGCCCTACGTCGCGATCCTGTGCATGGGCTTCCCGCGGCTGACCACGGTGACCCCCGAGAATCTCGTGGCCGCCCCGCTCGGCGATGCGACGCCGGCCGGCATCCGGACCGGGGTCATGCTGAACGACCAGTCGGCGATGATTCCCGACCTCCCCGGGATCGAGCAGCTGGTCGACGAGGCGCTGCGAGAGGCGGCCTGACCCCGCGCGCCGACGGCCTGTCGGCGGCGCCGGGCAACGCGCTCGCCTAGCGCAGATCTCCCGCGACGGCCTGCAGGGTCGCGATGGCCGCGAGCCCGGCCGTCTCGGTCCGGAGCACGCGCGGGCCGAGGCGCACGCCCTCGAAGCCCGCCGCGCGCAGGATCGCGAGGTCGCGATCCCCGAAGCCGCCCTCGGGTCCGATCGCGATCGTGACCGGCCGGCGCGCGTCGCCAACGGCGAGGCCCTGGCGGGCGTCCGGCTCGAGCACGAAGCGCCATGCCTGCGAGCGCGCCGCCGTCTCGGCGAACACCGGCAGCGCCACCGGCGGCTCGAGCACCGGCAGCCGCGCGCGGCCGCACTGCTCGCAGGCATGGATGACGACCCGCCGCCAGTGCTCGACGCGGCGCGCGGCGCGCTCGCCGTCGAGGCGCACCTCGGTCCGCTCGCTGACGACGGGCACGATGCGCGCCACGCCGAGCTCGGTCGCCTTCTGCAGGATCAGGTCCATCTTCTCGCCGCGCGCGATCGCCTGCGCGAGCGTGATCCCGAGCGGGGACTCGGTCGCGACCGGCACCGGCCGGCCGAGTTCGACCGTGGCCTCCCCGCGGGAGATGCGCAGCGTGCCCGGCCAGTCGAGGCCCTGCCCGTCGAACAGCACGATCGGCGCGCCGTCCCGCAATCGAAGCACGGTCAGCAGCCGGTCGCGTGCGGCGATCGGCAGCACGACCCGTTCACCCTCGGCCAGCGGCAGGTCGACATGGACGCGCGTCCGTCGCATCAGACCTCGAGCCCCGAAGGATCGGCGTCGGCGGGTCGGGTCGGCTCGGAACCGGCGGGAGGCCGGCACGAAACGCGGGTCGCAGCCTCGACGCCGCGTCGCGCCGCGGCCGCGATCAGGGCGATCTCGTCGCCGGTCACGACGTAGGGCGGCATCGCGTAGACGACCTGACCGATCGGCCGCAGCAGCACGCCGCTCGCCATCGCCGCGCGATGGACCGCGAGCCCGCGTCGCTCCTGCCACGGAAACGGCGTTCCGGTCGCCCGGTCGGCGACGAGATCGAAGGCGACGATCGCGCCGAGCCGGCGCAGGTTCGCGACATGCGGATGGCTCGCGAGCGGCGCGAAGGCGGACTCGAGCCAGCCGCCGATCCGCGCGACCTCGGCCCCGAGCGGCGTGCGCTCGCACAGCTCGATCGTGGCGCGCGCCGCCGCGCACGCCAGCGGATTGCCGGTGTAGCTGTGCGAGTGCAGGAAGGCGCGCCGCGTGGCCCAGTCGGCATAGAACGCGGCGTAGACGTCCTCGGTGGTCAGGACCGCGGCGAGCGGCAGGAAGCCACCGGTGAGCCCCTTCGACAGGCACATGAAGTCGGGCCGGATCGCGGCCTGCTCGCATGCGAACAGCGTGCCGGTGCGACCGAAGCCGGTCGCGATCTCGTCGGCGATCAGATGCACCCGGTGGCGGTCGCAGGCCGCCCGCAGGCGGGCGAGGAACGCGCGATCGTGGATCCGCATCCCGGCCGCGCACTGCACCAGCGGCTCGACGATCACCGCGGCGATCGTCCCGGCGTGCGCCGCGAGCAGGCGCTCGAGCGCATCGGCCGCGCGCGCGGCGGCGGCGAGCGGATCCTCGCCGGGCTCCGGCGCCGGTGACGGGGCCAGCAGCGGCCGCGCGATCAGCGGGTCGTAGACCTCGCGATAGAGCGCGACGTCGGTGACGCCGAGCGCGCCGAGCGTCTCGCCGTGGTAGCTGCCCTCGAGGCAGACGAAGCGGGTCCGTTCGGGCTCGCCGACGTTGCGCCAGTAGTGGAAGCTCATCTTGAGCGCGACCTCGACCGCGGACGCGCCGTTGTCGGTATAGAAGACCCGCGACAGGCCGTCCGGCGTGATCCGCACCAGCGCCTCGGCCAGTGCCACCGCCGGCTCGTGGGTGAAGCCGGCCAGCATCACGTGCTCGAGCCGCGCCAGCTGCTCGCGGATCGCATCGGCGATCTCGGCGCGCCCGTGGCCGAACAGGTTGACCCACCACGAGCTGATCGCGTCGAGGTATCGGCGACCGTCGGCGGCGACCAGCCACGCGCCGTCGCCGCGATCGATCGGCACCGGTGGCAGCGTCTCGTGGTCGCGCATCTGCGTGCACGGATGCCACAGCACGCGCAGGTCGCGGGTGACGAGATCGGCGATCGGCATCGGAGGCTGAAGGGAAGCGGCCGCTCGGGCCCGGATGGCGCGGCCACGCGCCGGGTCGGGGCTATGATCGGGCCAGCCCACGCACCGGACAAGCCTCGCCGTGCTCCGCTCCACCCCGCGCCGCGCCCGCGGCTTCTCGTTCATCGAGCTGATGGTCGCGGTCGCGATCATCGCGATCCTCGCCGCGATCGTGGCGCCGCGCGTGATCGGCCGTCTCGACGACGCCGCCCAGACCAAGGCCCGCGCCGACATCCGGGCGATCGCGACGGCGCTGTCGATGTATCGGCTCGACAACTACACCTACCCCAGCACCGAACAGGGCCTCCAGGCGCTGGTCGCCCGCCCCGGTGGCGAACCGCCGGCGCCGAACTGGCGCGAGGGCGGGTACCTGCAGGGGGGCCTGCCGAAGGACCCGTGGGGCCGCGACTACCTCTACCTGTCGCCCGGTCGCCATGGCGACTTCGACGTCTACACGCTCGGCGCCGATGGCCGCCCGGGCGGCGAGGGCGCCAACGCCGACATCGGCAACTGGATGCCGTGATCGCGGGGTCCCGGCTCGCGAGTCGCCGTGTCGCGCGGGGCTTCAGCCTGATCGAGGTGCTGGTCGTGATCGCGGTGCTGGCGGTGGCCGCGGGCGTCGCCGTGATCGCGGTCCGCGGCGTCGGCGTCGAGCGCACGATCGAGCGCGAGGCCCGGCGCTTCGTCGAGTTCGCGCGCCTCGTCTGCGCGCGCGCGGTCGCGAGCGGGCGCGAGCACGGCCTGCACGTCGCCACCGGTCGCTACGGCGCGAGCCTGCCACGACGGGGCGCCTGGACCCTGGAGCGGGCCGGCGCGCTGGCGCCGCGCGAGGTCGCCGAGCGGATCGAGCTCAGGCTCTCGCGCGACGATGTGGCGGTCGAGATCGGCGCGACGCTCGATGGCGATCCGCAGCTGGTCTGTCTGCCGAGCGGCGAGCTGACGCCGTTCGAGCTGGTCGTCGCGGCGGCGCACGCTGGGGCGGAGGCACGCGTGCGCGGCCGCTTCGATGGTCGGATCGACGGCCCGGGCGAGCGACGATGATGCGGCGGCACGCCGGGACGGATGGCTTTTCGCTGCTCGAGGTGCTGGTGGCGCTGGCGATCGTCGCGATCGCGCTGACCGCGGTGGTCCGCGCCTCGGGGCTCGCCGCCGACGCCGTGGTGCTCGAGCGCGAGCGCACGCTCGCGGCCTGGGTCGCGGCCAACGCGCTGACCGAGACGCTGCTCGCCGAGCCGTTCCCGGAACCCGGCGAGCGCAGCGGCCGGGAACGCATGGGGCCGGTGGATTTCCGCTGGCGCCTCGTGGTCCAGGCCACCGAGGATCCCGAGATCCGGCGACTCGACGTCCGGGTCCACGTGGCCGACGAGGAAGCGCGAGCCGCGGCCAGCCTGTCCGGTTTCGCGAACCGTCGATGAGCGCGGTCGGAGCGAAGGACGTCCGGCCCGGCCGGCAGCGGCGCGACCGCGATGCCGGCTTCACGCTGATCGAGGTGCTGGTCGCGACCGCGATCTTCGCGATCATCGCGGTGGTGGCGTGGAGCGGCACGTCGGCGCTGGTCGGCGCGCGCGAGCGGCTCGCGCGCGAGGGCGAGCGCTTGCGCGCGCTGCAGATCGCGGTCTCGGGGCTCGAGCGTGACCTGCGGCAGGTCGTCGAACGACCGGTCCGCGGGCCGGGCGGGGCGGTCTTGCCGGCGCTGGTCGGCGATGCGCTGGGCCTCGAGCTGACGCACCTTGGCTTTGCGACCGCGCTCGATCCGAACGGCGGCCGCGTGCGACGCACCGCGTGGCGCTACGCCGACCGCGAACTCGTGCGGCTGCGGCACCCGACCCTCGATCGCGCCGACTTCGGGCCGCGCGCCGCGCCCGAGGCGGTGCTCGGGGAGGTCGCGGCGTTCCGGCTGCGCTACCTCGATGGTCGCGGTGCGTGGGTGCAGGCGTGGCCGCCGGGCCAGGGGCCGGAGGCGCGCGTCGACGCCCTGCCGCGCGCGGTCGAGTTCACGCTCGAGGTCGATGGCCTCGGCACGATCCGCCGCGTCGTGACCCCGCCCGAGGTCGGGCCGCGGTGAGCGCGCGGCGTGCCCGCGGCGTCGCGTTGCCGACCGCCCTGCTCGCGGTCGCGCTCGCGGTCGTGCTGCTCGCGATCGTGCTCGACGCGGTCGATGCCGGCCAGGCCCGCACCGCGACGACGAGCCGCCAGCTCCAGGCCGAGGCCTATGCGCACGGCCTCGAACGCTGGGCGCTCGAGGTGCTGCGTCGCGATTCGGCGTTCGACGAAGGCCGCGACAGCCTCGTCGAGGCCTGGGCCGCCGGTCTGCCGCCGACGCCGGTCGAGGGGGGCGTGATCAGCGGTCGCCTGGTCGACCAGGGCGGCTGCTTCAACGTCAACAACCTCGTCGTCGGCGGGGTCGAGGTCGGCTACCAGCGCGCCCGCTTCGAGCGGCTGCTGTCGGTGCTGAGGCTCGATCCGGCGATCGCCGCCGCGGTCGTGGACTGGATCGACCCGGACCTGGTGCCGGGTCCGCGTGGCGCAGAGGATGCGGTCTATGCGATGCGCGATCCGCCCTACCGGACCGCGAACCGCCCGCTCGCGCATCCGAGCGAGCTGCGCGCGGTCGCGGGCATCGACGCGGAGGCCTGGCGTCGTCTGGCGCCGCACGTCTGCGCGCTGCCGCCACCGACCCCGCTCAACGTCAACACCGCGACGATCCCGGTGCTGATGGCGCTGCATCCGGACATCGACGAATCCCTCGCCCGGCGCCTCGCGCGCGACGGCCGCGCCGACCGGCGCTCGATCGACGAGTTCCGCCGCGAACTCGAAGGCGCGGGGATCCTGCTGCCGGACCTGACCGCGGTCGGCGTCGCGACCACCCACTTCGTCGCGGTCGCCGAGATCGACCTCGACGGCATCCCGTTCACCCGCAGCGCGCTGCTCGAGCGCGGCCGCGGCCCGCAGCCGGACCGCGTGCTGGCGCGCGCGACCGGGCCGTGGTGAGCGGGGCGCCGACCGGCGACCGCTACACTCGCGGCTTCCCCGCGCGATCCGACGATGCCCGACACCCTGCTGATCCACTACCGCGGTCCCGAGGCGCCGATCGAGTGGCTCGTGCTCGACGAGCGGGGCCAGCCGCGGGGCGAGGTCCGCTCCGGGCCGCGGCTCGACGCGGTTCCGGACGGCGGGGGCGCCCGCGTGCTGGTGCTGTGGCCGGCCGAGCGGGCCACCGTGCTCGCGGTCGACGTGCCCGCGCGCTCGCGCGAGCAGCTGGCGCGAGCCGTGCCCTTCGCGGTCGAGGACCGGCTGATCGATCCGATCGAGGCGCTGCATCTCGCCTTCGACGAGCTGCCGGAGGGCGGCCAGCGGGTCGTCGCCCTGCGCCGCGATCTGGTCCGGTCGTGGCTCCTCGATCTGCGCGAGCGGGGCGTCGAGCCGGATGCGGCGCGCCTCGACGCGCTGGCGCTGCCCGACCGGCCGGATGCGGTCTCGCTCGCGATCGACGTCGATGCCGCGGGCACTCGGCGCGTCCTGCTCCGGCGCGGTCCGGCGACGGTCTGGGCCGGGACCGAGGCGGAGCTCTCCGACTGGTTCGACGTGCTCGCCGCCGGGCTGCCGGCGCCGCCGTCGGTGGTGCTGTGGGGGCGCGAGCTGCCTTCGACCCTGCCGGTCGAGGCGCGGGCGCAGCGCCCGGATGCCGGACGCGAGCTGCTCGTGACGCTGGCGGCTTCGGTCAGCGGCAACCGGGCCGGGCCGGAACTGCTGATCGGCGAGTTCACGCCGGCCCGGCGTGGCGCCCGCGGGCGGCGGCAGGTCCGCTGGGCGTTCGGCCTCGCGGCGACTCTGGTCGTGCTGATGCTGGCCGAACTCGTGGCCGCGAACCTCGCGCTCTCGCGCCGGGCCGATGCGCTGGCTGGCGCGCAGCGCGCGCTGTACCGCGAGGCCTACCCGGGCGCACCGGACACGCCCGACCCGCGTGCCCGCATCGAGGCCGATCTCGGTCGCGTGACGCCGGGCGCCGGGCGCGGCGATGCGCTCGAGCTGGTGGCGCAGGTCGCGCCGCTCGTCACGCGGTCGAGCCGCGTCGCGCTGAAGTCGCTCGAGTACCGGAACGGTGCGCTCGAGGTGGCCCTCCTCGGCGACGGGCTGGCCGCGCTCGACGAGGTCCGCGAATCGATCGCGGCGACGCCCGGGCTGCGCGCCGAGCTGTCGCAGGTCAGCGCCGGCGCGCAGGGCACCGAGGGTCGGATCGTGGTCCGCGGAGCGACGCGATGACCGCCTGGTGGCGGCGGCTCGCGGCGCGCGAGCGAAGGGTGCTCGTGGCCGGCGGGGCGCTGGCCGCAGGACTGCTGGCGTGGGCCTTGATCTGGGATCCGCTCGCCGTGCAGCGCAGCCGTCTCGACGCCGAGGTCCGGCAGGCCGAGGCCGACCTCGCGTGGATGCGCGAGGCGGTGCCGCGGCTGCTCGCCCGCCGCGCCCAGGGGACCGGAGCGGGCCTCGACCGCGCGGGACGATCCCTGCCCGCGCTGGCCGATGCCAGCCTGCGCGAGCACGGCCTCGGGGCCCATCTCAGGCGGCTCGAACCGCTCGGCGAGGGGCGCGTGAGCCTCTCGTTCGAGGGCGTCGGCTTCGATCCGTGGATCACGTGGCTCGAGGGCTTCGCGCCGCGCCATGGCATCCGCGTCGAGGAACTCGTCGTCGATCGCGCGACCGGGCCCGGCATGGTCGATGCGCGCGTCGTGCTGGTCGACGGCCGGAGCGGCGGATGAGGCGCGTGCTGCCGATCCTCGCGGTCGCCCTCGGCGCGCTCGTCGCGGCCTCGGCGGCGCTGGTGGCCTGGGCGCCGGCCGAACTCGCGTACCGCATCGCCGGGCATCGCCTCGCGCCGATGGCGCTCGAGGGGATCTCGGGCAGCGTGTGGAACGGGCGCGCCGCGCAGTGGATCGCGCACGGCGTCGCGCTCGGGCGGATCGAGTGGCGGATCGAGCCGCGGGCGGCGCTCGTGGGCCACGTACGCGGCGAGATCGCCGTCACCGGCCGCCAGGTGGCCGGAACCGCCCGCTTCGAACGCCGCGGCGACGATTGGCGGTTCGAGGCGATCGAGGGCAGCTTCCCGGCCGCGCTGCTCGCGCCGGCGCTCGACATCCCGGCGCTGGGGCTCCTTGGCACGGTCTCGCTCGACCTCGCCTCGGTGTCGATCCGGGACCGTCGGCTCGCGACCGCGGACGGTCGCGCCGAGTGGCGCGGCATCGGCGTCCGCGGCATCGCCGCGCTGACCCTGCCGGGGATCGAGATGCGGATCGCCTCGACCGGCGAGCGCGCGCTCGAGGCGACCGTCGCCGACCTCGGCGGCCCGCTCGCGGTCGAAGGCCGCCTGCGGATGGCCGATGGCGCGTTCGTGGCCGAGATCGACCTCGTGCCGCGCGAGCCGGAACCGCGGCTCGAGGAGATCCTGAAGTACGTCGGCGAGCGACGCCCCGACGGCGGATCGCACCTGCGCATCGAGGGCACCCTGCAACCCGTGATCGGAGGGGACCCATGAGCATTCCCGACGACGCCTGGCTCGACGCGGCGCTCGCGGTGGCGCGCGATGCCGCCGCGGCCGCGGCCGACGTGATCGCGCGCCACTACCGTCGTGGCGTCGCGGTCGAGACCAAGGCCGACGCAAGCCCGGTCACGATCGCCGACCGCGAGGCCGAGCTCGCGATCAAAGAGGTGATCCGGGCGCGCTATCCGGACCACGCGATCCACGGCGAGGAGTACGGCCGCGACGGCAGCGGCGAGCTGCTGTGGCTGATCGACCCGATCGACGGCACCAAGAGCTTCGTGCGCGGCTACCCGTTCTTCTCGACCCAGATCGCGCTGATGGCCGGCGGCGAGCTCGTGCTCGGGGTGTCGAGCGCCTCGCAGTTCTGCGAGGTGGCGTGGGCGCGGCGCGGCGGCGGCGCGTTCCTCAACGGCGAACCGATCGGGGTGTCGATGACCGCCTCGATCGAGCGCGCCACGCTGTCGGTCGGCAACCTCAGGACCCTGGCCTCGGGGCCGCGCTGGCTGCGCCTGGCCGATCTCGTCCGGCATGCCGACCGGGTGCGCGGCTACGGCGATTTCTGCCACTACCACCTGCTCGCGCGCGGCGCGATCGACGGCGTGATCGAGTCCGACGTCAACATCCTCGACATCGCGGCGCTGGCCGTGATCGTGCGCGAGGCCGGCGGCGTCTTCACCGATCTCGACGGTGGCGAGGTCGGGCTCTCGACGACCAGCGTGCTCGCGGCGACGCCGGCGCTCCACGGCGTGCTCGCGACCGCGTTCGGCGACTGACGCCGTGGATCCGCGCAAGCTCCCGACGATCCACGCGAGCCGCATCATCGGCGAGGGCACGCGCTTTGCCGTCGAGCAGCTCGACCTCGAGTTCTCGAACGGCGAGCGCCGCACCTACGAGCGCATGCCGGGCCGCGGCCGCGGCGCCGTGATCGTGGTCCCGCTGCTCGATCCGGACACCGTGCTGCTGATCCGGGAGTACGCGTGCGGGCTGCACGCCTACGAGCTCGGTCTGCCGAAGGGGCGCGTCGAGCCCGGCGAGGCGCTCGTCGATGGCGCCAACCGCGAGCTCAAGGAGGAGACCGGCTACGGCGCGCGTCGCCTGCGCATCATCGGCCGGCTGTCGCTGGCGCCGACCTTCATGGCGCACCAGACCGCGGTCGTGCTGGCCGAGGACCTCTATCCCGAGCGCCTGCCGGGCGACGAGCCGGAGGAGCCCGAGGTCGTGCCGTGGCGGCTCGACGACCTCGCGAGCCTGATCCAGCGCGAGGACGTCACCGAGGGGCGCTCGATCGCGGCCCTGTTCATGGCGCGCGAACTGCTGCGGAGCGGCGCGCTGTGACGCCGGCCGCGGCCGAGGCGCTGCGCGACCCGGTGCTCGCGCTCGCGCGCGAGGCCGGCCGCGCGATCCTCGAGGTCTATGCCGAGGACTTCGAGGTCGCGCGCAAGGCCGACCGCTCGCCGCTGACCCAGGCCGACCTCGCCGCGCACCGCGTGCTGTCGGAAGGGCTTGCGCGACTGACCCCGGAGATCCCGGTGCTGTCCGAGGAATCGCCACCGGATGCGATCGCGGCGCGGCGCGCGTGGCGCGCGCTGTGGCTGGTCGATCCGCTCGACGGCACGCGCGAGTTCGTCCGGCGCAATGGCGAGTTCACGGTCAACGTCGCGCTGGTGATCGACGGCGAGCCGGTGCTCGGCGTGGTCCACGCGCCGGCGCTCGGCGAGACCGCGAGCGCGGTCCGCGGCGGCGCGCTGGCGATCGAGGGCTCGCCCGCCGCGCCGCGGGTCGGGAGCGCGGTTCCGACTGTCGCCGGCAGCCGCTCGCACCGTTGCGCGCGCACCGGGGAAGCGCTCGCCCGGCTCGGCCCGCACGAGCTTCTGGCCGCGGGATCGGCGCTCAAGTTCATCCGCGTCGCCTCGGGCGCGGCCGACGTGTATCTCCGGCTCGGGCCGACCAGCGAGTGGGACACGGCGGCTGGCCAGTGCCTGGTCGAGGCGGCCGGTGGAACGGTGGTCGCGCCGGACGGCCGGCCGTTCCGCTACAACCGGCGCGACACGCTGCTGAACGGCGATTTCATCGCCGCGCGCGATCCGACGGTCGATTGGGCCGCGCGCTTCGGATTGCGGGGCGCCTGAGGCGATGCGCCCGATCGACCGCCTGCTCGCGATCATGCGCCGGCTGCGCGACCCGGCCGGCGGCTGCCCGTGGGATCTCGCGCAGGACTTCCGCAGCATCGCGCCGTACACGATCGAGGAAGCCTACGAGGTCGCCGACGCGATCGACCGCGACGACCTCCCGGCCCTGCGCGAGGAGCTCGGCGACCTGCTGCTGCAGGTCGTGTTCCACGCGCAGATGGCCGCGGAGCAGGGGGCCTTCGACTTCGACGACGTCGCGGCCGCGATCGCCGACAAGATGGAGCGGCGCCATCCGCACGTGTTCGGCGACGAGCGCGTCGCCGACGCCGCCGAGCAGACCCGGCGCTGGGACGCGATGAAGCGCGCCGAGCGCGCCGCGCGCGGCGCGTCCGGGGATGCGAGCGCGCTGGCCGGCATTGCCCGCGGCCTGCCGGAGTGGCAGCGCGCGGTCAAGCTGCAGAAGGCCGCCGCGAGGCTCGGATTCGACTGGCCCGGACCTGCGCCGGTGCTCGACAAGATCGCCGAGGAGCTCGAGGAGCTGCGGGTCGAGTTCGCCCGCGAGCCGCGCGACGTCGATCGGCTCGAGGACGAACTCGGCGACGTGCTGTTCGTCGCCGCCAACCTGACGCGCCACGCGGGCGTCGATTTCGGCGCCGCGCTGCGCCGTGCCAACGCCAAGTTCGAACGCCGGTTCCGCGCGATGGAGCGCTACGCCGCCGAGGACGGCGTCGAGCTCGGATCGCTGCCGCTCGACGCGCAGGACCGCTACTGGGACCGCGCCAAGCGCGAGCTGGGCTGACGGGAGCTCCCGCCCGCCGATCGCGTTCGCCCGCGGCGGCTCAGCCGAAGTCGGTGAACATGAAGAACGCGGCCGCGGCGATCAGCGCGAAGGCGACCAGGTGGTTCCAGCGGATCGACTCGCCGAGCCAGGACACCGAGAACACCGCGAACACCGCGAGCGTGATGATCTCCTGGATCGTCTTGAGCTGCGCGGCCGAATAGACCTGGTGCCCCATCCGGTTGGCCGGCACCTGCAGGCAGTACTCGAAGAACGCGATGCCCCAGCTCGCGAGGACCACGATCCAGATCGGCGAGCTCTTGTACTTGAGGTGCCCGTACCAGGCGAAGGTCATGAACACGTTCGATCCGATCAGCAGCAGGATCGGCATGAGGTAGGGCGACAGGCTCGGGGTGACGCTCATCGGATCGGACTCGCTTTCGGGGTCTCTGGCCGGGGGTGGCGGCGGCAGTGTCGCCGGCCGCCGGGCGCAGCGCGAGGGGGTCGGGGCCGAACGCGGCCTCGCTGCGCGGGCCTGACCCCGGATGTTCACTTCGCGATCACCGCGGGCCCGGCATCTTCACATCCGTGAAGGCACATCCCTGACGAGGAGCGCGCGATGAAGCAGCGAGAAGAGGGCGCCGGGCTGATCCTGCTGGTCGAGGACAACCGTGGCATCGCCGAGATGGTCGGCGAGTATCTGGAGCGCCGGGGCTACAGCCTCGACTACGCCTCCGACGGGACCACGGGCCTCAGGCTCGCGACCCAGAACAGCTACGACGTGATCGTGCTCGACCTGATGCTGCCCGGCCTCGATGGTCTCGAGCTGTGCCGCCGCCTGCGCAACGAGGCCAAGCGCTCGACGCCGGTGCTGATGCTGACCGCGCGCGACACGCTCGAGGACAAGCTGGTCGGACTCGACGCCGGCGCCGACGACTACCTCGTCAAGCCGTTCGAGATCCGCGAGCTCGAGGCCCGGGTGCGCGCGCTGATCCGCCGCGACCGGCGCCAGGTCAGCGCCGAGGTGCTGCGGGTCGGCGACCTCGTGCTCGACACCGCGACGCTGCGCCTGCAGCGCGCCGGCAGGGAGCTCCAGGTGTCGCCGATCGGTCTCAAGCTGCTGACGATCCTGATGCGCGAGTCGCCGCGCGTGGTCAGCCGCCGCGACATCGAGCGCGAGGTCTGGGGTGACCTGCTGCCGGATTCCGACACGTTGCGGAGCCATCTCTACAACCTGCGCAAGATCATCGACAAGCCGTTCGACAAGCCGCTGCTGCACACGATCCACAGCGCCGGATACCGCCTCGCCGACCTCGACGAGGACGTGCCGGGCGCGCGCAGTGCCTGAGGCCCGAACCGGTCCCGCGCCGGCCGATCGTCGCGCCGCCGAGCAGCGTTCGCCGCTCCGCGGCACCCTTTGGCTGGCGTTCGTCGTCCAGCTCGCGGCGATCAGCCTCGCGACCCTGCTGTCGGTGTTCGGCGCATGGATCGTGCTGCGCGACGTGCTGATCCAGCGCGCGCTGATGGACGAGGCGACGCACTACTGGCAGCGCTACGAGCGCGAGCCGGGCGCGGCCTTGCCCGACACCTTCAACCTGCGCGCCTATCTCCGGGTCGGCGACGACGACTCGGGCGTCCCCGAGAAGCTCCGCGCCCTGCCGCCCGGCTACCACATCGTCCCGGACGAGGATTCCGACGATCTCGTCTACGTCGAGGACGGCCCGCGCTGGCCCCTGCGCCTGTACCTCGTGTTCAAGCAGGAGCAGGTCGACGCGCTGGCGCTCTGGTTCGGCTTCGTGCCGCTGGCGCTCGTTCTGATGGTCATCTACCTGATGGCCTTCCTGTTCTACCGGGCCTCGCGACGCGCGGTCTCACCGGTGATCTGGCTGGCCGGTCTCGTCCGCGGCTGGGATCCCAAGCACCCCGACACCTCGGCGCTCGAGCCCGAGGCGATCCCGGCCGACGCCGGCGAGGACGTGCGCGTGCTGGCCGGCGCGCTGCGCGGCTTCGCGCGCCGGCTCGACGACTTCGTCGAGCGCGAGCGCAACTTCACCCGCGACGCCAGCCACGAACTGCGCACGCCGATCACCGTGATCAAGGTCGCGGCCGACGTGCTCGAGACCGAGGAGGAGCTCTCGCCGTTCGCGCAGCGCTCGGTCGGGCGCATCCAGCGCTCGATCCGCGACATGGAGGCGCTGATCGAGTCCTTCCTGATCCTCGCGCGCGAGGGCGACGTCGGGCTCCCGGAGGAGGACTTCGTCGTCAACGAGATCGTCGGCGACGAGGCCGAGAAGGCCGAGTCGCTGGTGGTCGGGCGGCCGGTCGTCGTGCGCGTGGTCCACGAGGCGCAGTTCGCGCTGCACGCGCCGTCGCGGGTCCTCGCGGTGATGCTGTCGAACCTGCTGCGCAACGCCTGCGCCTACACCGAGCAGGGCGAGGTCACGGTCACGGTGGGCGAGGGCTACATCCGCGTCGCCGACACCGGGCTCGGCATGAGCCCGGAGGAACTGAAGCGCGTGTTCGAGCCGTTCTATCGCGCGAAATCCGGCGAGGGCAAGCGCGGCAGCGGCGTCGGCCTGACGATCGTGCGACGGCTGTCGGACCGGTTCGGATGGCCGGTCGAGATCGAGAGCGAGCGCGGCGTCGGTACCCGCGTCACGATCCGCTTCCCCAACGCGGCCCCGGCCTGACGCGGTCGGCGGTACCGTATGGCACCGCCGCGCGTCCGGATCCGTCCGCGCCGCGCCGTCCGATTCCGGAGGTGCCGATGCCGTTCCGCCCAGTCCTGCTGATTCTGTCCGTCGCGCTGGCCCTCGGGCCTTCCGTCGCGACGGCCGCGCCCCGCGTCGTCCTGGCGATCCATGGCGGGGCCGGGACCCTGCCGCGCGCCGAGCTCGGCCCCGAGCTCGAGGCCGGGATGCGCGCCGACCTCGCGCGCGCGCTGAAGGCCGGCCACGCGGTGATCGCAAAGGGCGGCAGCGCCCTCGACGCCGCGACCGCCGCGGTCGTGATCCTCGAGGATTCCCCGCTGTTCAATGCCGGGCGCGGGTCGGTCCTCAATGCCGAGGGCGTGGCCGAGCTCGACGCCGCGATCATGGAGGGCCACACCCGCCGGGCCGGGGCGGTGGCGGGCCTGACCCGGGTGCGCAACCCGGTCCTGCTCGCGCGTCGGGTGATGGAGGATTCCCCGCACGTGATGCTGATCGGCGCCGGGGCCGAAGCCTTCGCCGACAGCGTCGGGATTGCGCTGGTCGAGCCCGGCTATTTCGTCACGCCGCGCCGGCGCGCCGAGCTTGAGGCCGCGAAGGCCCGGGAGCGCGAGTCGGCCGGCGCCGCGTGGCGACGGTCGCCGTTCCACATCGGCACGGTCGGAGCGGTCGCGCTCGATCGCGATGGCCGCCTCGCCGCCGCGACCTCGACCGGCGGACGCACGAACAAGCGCTGGGGCCGGGTCGGCGACGTGCCGGTGATCGGCGCCGGGACGTGGGCCGACGCGGGCTGCGCGGTGTCCGCGACCGGCTGGGGCGAGTACTTCATCCGGGTCGGCGTCGCGCACGCGATCTGCGCGCGGGTCGCGTTCAAGGGCGAGTCGGTCGAGGCAGCCGCGGCCGCGGTGCTGGCCGATGTCGCGGACCTCGGTGGCGACGGCGGCGTGATCGTGCTCGATCCCCGCGGCAATGCGACGCTGCCGTACAACACGCACGGGATGGCGCGCGGCACGATCGACGCGGAGGGCCGCGTCGACATCCGGCTCTGGGAGGACTGATCCCGCGCCGACGACGGCGCGCGCAGCGGTCCCCGCCCGGGCGATGCGCGCGATCGGCGAGGCCACGCGGTCCGCGCCCCGGAAGGTCGGTCGCACCGGACCGCATGACGTTCCGCCCATCCGACGTTCTCCGCAAGGCTGCGAGAATCGCGCCATGACTCCGAACCGCGACTCCGAGCATCCGCAGGCAGGCGATCCGCCAGCGGTCGATCCAGCTCGCTCGAACGCGCCGGGGATCGACATCCTCCCGCGCCATCCGGCGCTGAAGACCGTGTGGCGTCTCCGGAATCTCGTTCTGTCGCTGGCTGCGTTCGTGCCGGTGACGGCGCTCGCGTCGGCGGCGCTGCCCGGCGACGCGCCGCTCGCGCTGGCGCTCGCAGTCGTGGTCGCGCTGATGATCTTCGGCTGGTGGCACGCGGGCGCGGCCTTCGACCGCTATCGCGTCGCGGTGCTCGACGACGGCGTGCGGGTCGAGAAGGGCGTGTTCTGGCGCGTCGAGACCTTCGTTCCCGGCGTCCGGATCCAGCACACCGAGGTCAACCAGGGGCCGCTCGACCGGCGCTGGGGCATGGCCAAGCTGGTGATCCACACGGCGGCCGCCGGGCTCGCGTCGGTGTCCGCCGTGGGTCTCCACCGCGACGATGCGATCGCGGTGCGCGACCGGCTGCTCGACCGCGGCCATGACGCCGTCTGACCCCGGCCGCGCGGAAGGCGCGGCCGGGCCGAACGGGGCGCCGGCCGACGTTCCGGCACCCGGTCAGGCGCCCGGCGGCGACGGCCCCGGCGTCGAGCGCCGCCTGCACCCGCTGTCGTGGCTGTTCGTGCTTCTGACCAGCCTGCGCCACGCGGTGGTGCCGCTGCTGGTGCTGCTGCTCGTCGGCGGCCGCGACGAGGAGGTCTGGGGCATCGTGATCGCGGCGCTCGCCGCGCTCGCCCTCGCGATCCACTCGGTCGTCTACGCGCTCGCGTTCCGCTACCGGATCGGCGCGACCGAACTGATCGTGCGCGAGGGCATCCTCGACCGCACCGAGCGGCACGTGCCGTTCGTGCGGATCCAGAACGTCGCGCAGCGGCGCAATCCGCTGCATCGGCTGTTCGGCGTCGCCGAACTGCGCGTCGAATCGGCCGGCGGCAGCGAGCCCGAGGCGCGGATGAGCGTGATCACGGTCGCCGAGGCCACCCTAATCGAGCGGCTGTTGAAGGAGCGACGGCGCGCGGCCGCGGGCGTCGCGGGGACGAACGCCGACCCCGACGCTTCGGACGCCGCACCGGAGCCGCTGCTGGTCCTGCCGCTCGGCGAGATCGTCCGCCTCGGTCTGGTCTCGAACCGCGGCATGGTCGTGGTCGCAGCCGCGCTCGGCGCATCGTTCCAGTTTGGCGGCGATCCGCGCGAGATCGTGCTGATCCAGCAGGTCTGGTCGTTCGTCGAGCGGGTGATCGGCGATCGACTCGCCGGATCGGGTCCTGCCGAACTGGTCGTGTCGGCCGTGATCCTGCTGCTGCTGGCCTTCGCACTGCTGCGGGTCCTCTCGGTCGCGCTCGCGATCCTGCGCCACTACGGCTTCACGCTCGAGCTGGCCGAGGGCCGCGCCGGCACCGAGGAGGGCCTGCTGACGCGCGTGCGCGCCGGCGCCGCGCTCGACCGCATCCAGCGCGTCGTGGTCGAGGAATCGCTGCTGATGCGCTGGCTCGGGCGCCGGGCCGCGCGGGTCGACGTGGCCGGCGGCGTCGTCGCCGTCAACGAGGCGCCGGGCGCACGCTTCCGCTGGATCGCGCCGATCGCCCGGCCCGAGATCGTCGACCGGCTGATCCGGCGGGTCACGCCGGCGCTGTCGATCGAGCGTTCCGACTGGCGGCCGCTGCATCCGCGGGCCTGGCGCCGGCTGGTCGTCGCGCCGTCGCTGCTGCTGGTCGGCGCGGGCCTGGCCGGCCTCGTGATCGCCGCAGACGCGCCGGCCGAGGCGCCCATGACGCACTGGCCGTGGCCACCGCTCGCGCTCGGATGGTCGGTGGCGATGCTGCTGGTCTGGGCGCACGCCATCGGCTGGACGCGGTTCGCGCGCTGGGCGTTCGACGACCGGACGCTCGCGTTCCGCGATGGCTGGCTCGCCCGGCGCTGGCGGGTGGTCGAGACCGCGCGCATCCAGGGCATCGTCGTGCGCGCGTCACCGCTCGACCGTTGGAACGGCATGGCGACACTCGTGGTCGAAGTCGCCGGCACGCCGCCGACCGAGCACTCGATCGAGATTCCGTTCCTCGCCGCGGAGGAGGCGCGCGCGCTCGCCGCCCGGCTGCGCGCGATCGTGAACGGAGTCGCGTCGCGCTGACCGGTCGCTCCGGCCGGTGATCGCGCGCGGTTGCCGCCTCAGCCGTCGGCCGGCGGGCGCGCGTCCTCGAAGCCGTCCGCGAAGATCCCGGGCGCCAGCGCGACGAACACGAAGTCATCGATTGCGAGGCCGTGATCGGACGCCGGATCGTTCACGTCGATCCAGCGCAGCCACAGGTGCCGGCCCGGCTGCCAGTCGAGCCCGAGCACCGTCGCCCCGAGACCTGCGATCCGGTTCGCCGCGAGGTTGCCGTTGCCGGTCGTCCCGCCGGCGATCGTCGGGCTCACGAAGTCGACCCCGAGCGGGCCCTGCTCGGCGGCGGAGAACGCCTGCCAGACGAGCGCGTTGAACGCGGTCTCGGGCTCGCCGATCGCCCACTCGACACGCAGGCGGTGCGCGACGTTGGCATTCGACGAGACGTGCCACTGCTCGCCGGCGTAGAGGAACGAGAAGCCCTCCAGTGGCTCGCTGCCGGCATTGACGAAGCGGACGGCGACCGCGCCGAAGATCTCGCCGTCGGCGATCGAGAGCGACGGCACGTAGCGATGCGTCGATCCGGCCTGCGAGCCCAGCGCGCGATCGGGAGCCTCGTTGATGCCGTAGCTGATGTGCGCGCGATCGCTGCCGCTGGTCGTCGAGACCCGCAGCTGCGCGACCGTCCGGTCGAGCAGGGGGCCGGCGTGGAGGTGCCAGCCCGGGAGCGTCGCATCGTTGGTCCAGACGGGATCCGAGCCGTTCACGCGCGGCAGCGTGTCGAAGTCCTGCTGGTAAGCCGGATTCGTGTCGCTCACCGGGATCGCGGCAGGCGCCGCCGGGATCACGACCAGGGAGAGGACGGCAGCGCACGGCTTCATCGACATCGGCGAGACCTCGGGTTCGGGGTCGCCAAGACTCGATGACGACCCGGTCGGTCCGATGTCGGACGTCGGTCAGCGGCATGAACGCGATGTCGGGTCATCGCGCTGACACCGCGCCGCAATCCCTCGCGCCGACCCTTTCGGCGGTCCAAGCGGAACGATCGCCATGTGGAATCCGTCGCGACGCACGTTGATCCAGGCCATGCTCGGTGCCGGGGTGCTGACGATCGGGCCCCGGTTCGTGGGTCCGGCGTTCGCGGCGAATGCGCCCGGACGCGCCGGGTACGACTACGGCCCGCTGCAGCCCGTCAACGCCGATGGCCTGCGGCTGCCGCGCGGCTTCAGTTCGCGCATCGTCGCGGTCGCCGACCAGGTGGTCGGAAGCAGCGGCTACAGCTGGCATCGCGCGCCCGACGGCGGCGCCTGCTACGCCACTCCGGATGGCGGCTGGATCTACGTCTCGAACGCGGAGCGAAGCGCGCCGAACGGGGGCGTCGGCGCGATCCGCTTCGCTGCCGGCGGCGCGATCGTCGACGCCTATCCGATCTGCAGCGGCACCGCGCGCAACTGTGCCGGCGGGCCGACGCCGTGGGGAACCTGGATCACCTGCGAGGAAGTCGAGCGCGGCCGCGCGATCGAATGCGACCCGTTCGGCGTCCAGCCGCAGCGCACCCTCGACGCGCTCGGCTGGTTCTACCGCGAGGCGGTCGCGGTCGATCCGGTCCACGGTCACGTCTACCACACCGAGGACCGCAGCGACGGCAAGCTGTACCGCACGCGCCACGCGAACTTCCCGGATCTCTCGACCGGCATCCTCGAGGCCGCGGTGGTCGGCCCCGGATCGCCCGCGGACGTCCGCACGCTGACCTGGGTGCCGGTGCCGAATCCGAATCCGTCGGCGAGCCAGCCGACGACGCGCGCCCAGGTCCCGCAGGCGACGTCGTTCGCGCGCGGCGAGGGCATGTGGTACCACGACGGCCGGGTCTATTTCGCGACCACGTCGGACAACCGCGTGTGGATGATCGACTGCGCCGCGCAGACGATCACGACCGTCTACGACCGCGCCGCGACCAGCCCGCCGGGCATCGCGAGCGGCGTCGACAACATCTGCGTGTCCGCGAGCGGCGAGATCCTGATCGCCGAGGACGGCGGCAACATGGAGATCGTGCTGCTCGCTCCGGAAGGCCGCCTGCAGCCGCTGGTCGAGATCGTGCATTCGGGTTCCGAGGTCGCGGGGCCCGCGTTCAGTCCCGACGGCACGCGGCTCTACTTCAGCTCCCAGCGCGGACCGTCGGCGAACGGCGGGGCGAACGGCGTGACCTTCGAGGTCACCGGGCCGTTTCGCAGCGTCGAGCAACTGCTCGCCGACGGGTTCGAGACCTGAGCCACGACTGACGGTTCGCAGCGCGGAGCGCGCGCGGCCACGACGGCGGCCGCGGGCGCGCGCGGGCCGGTCGCGAGCCGGATCGGGCCGCCGCGGCGCCGGGAGTCGGGACGGTTCATCCGATTCCTGCTGAAATCGCGCGATGATCGTGACAGTCCGCGCGCGGCGCCTCGTGGCCGCCTCGTTCATCGCCGTCTCCGTCATCGCGTCCGCCGATCCGATGGGCGGTCCCGAGGCGGCCCCGGACGAGCGCAGCGCGGCGGAGGCGCGGCGCGCGGCGGTCGACCAGGCGCCGCTCGCGGGCGTGGTCGAGCTCTCGATCGAGGGCGTCGACGGCGAAATGCGCCAGGCGGTGTTCGCGGCGCTCGACATCGCGCGCTACACGACCCGGCGCACGATCGGCAGCGCCCGGCTCGACCGTCTGGTCCGCGAAGCCGAGTCCCAGGCCCGGGCCGCGCTCGAGCCGTTCGGCCACTACCGGGCGGAGGTCGAGGTCGTGCGCACCCCGCTGCCGGACCGTCGGCACCGGATCGAGGTCGGAATCGTGCCCGGCGAGCCGGTCCGCGTCGTCGCGCTCGAGGTCGAGGTCGACGGCGAGGCGCGCGACGATCCGGCGATCGTCGCCGCCATCGCCGAGTTCAGGCCGCGGGTCGGCGACGTGCTGGACCACCGCGTCTACGAGAACGCCAAGGCGGCGATCGAACGGGCGCTGGTCCGCCACGGGTACTTCGACCGGCGCACGACCGAGCGCCGCGTCGCGGTCTCGCGCGCCGAATCGAGCGCGCGCGTCCGGCTGCGCTTCGAGTCCGGGCCGCGCTACCGCTTCGGTGCGCGACGGATCGAGGGCGCGCAGTTCCCGGACGCCTTCATGGCGCGCTTCATCGCCTGGGACGAGGGCGCGCCCTACGAGCAGCAGGCGATCGAGGCGACCCAGAACCGGCTCGCGGCGAGCGGCTTCTTCGCCGGTCTCGAGATCGAACCGCTGGTCGACGAGCGCAGCGAGGGCTCGGTCCCGATGCGCATCGGGACGGTGCCGTCGAACCCGGCGGTCTGGTCGCTCGGCGCCTTCGTCGAGACCGGCTACGGCGCCGGCGTCCGGGTCGGCCACGAGCGTCGCTGGCTCAATGATCGTGGTCACTCGGTGCGCGCGTCGCTCGAGCTGTCCGAGGCGCTGATCGAGACCGTCGCCGAGTACCGGATCCCGCATCCGAGCGCGCACCGCGCGACCTGGGTGCTGGGCGCGGGCTGGCGCGACGAGCAGAGCAACGTCGTCGACGGCCGCAGCTGGCGCGTTCAGGGCGGCCTGTCCACGATCTGGCGCGAGTGGAGCGGACTCGCCTCGATCAATGCGCTCTACGGCGACTTCCGGGTCGGCGCGCGGCGGCCCGACGTGCGCCCGCAGACCGCGCTGGTCGTGTTTCCGGAGGTCAGCGCGACGCGGGTCTTCGCCCGCGACCGGATCCGTCCGCGCGAGGGCTTCTCGCTGTCGGTCCGCGGACGCCTCGCCGACACCGCGCTCGGTTCGGACGTCGACCTGCGCCAGCTCCGCGCCGAGGGCCGGCACGTGCTGCCGATCGGCGAGGCGTCCCGGCTGCTGTCGCGGCTCGAACTCGGCTGGACCGACACCGACCAGTTCCGGCGGCTGCCGCCCGAACTGCGCTTCTTCGCCGGCGGTCAGGGCAGCGTCCGCGGCTACGACTGGCAGAGCCTCGGGCCGCTCGACCCCGACGGGCGCCCCTTCGGCGGGCCGCGCGTCGCGACCGCGACGATCGAGTACGAGCGCGAGTTCCGGCCGGCCTTCAGCTGGGCCGCGTTCGTCGATGGCGGCAACGTGTTCTTCGACCGCAAGGTCCGGCCCGAGTACGGGGCCGGCCTCGGCATCCGCTGGGCGTCGCCGGTCGGTCCGATCCGGATCGACGTCGCGCGCGGCTTCGACGCCGAACGCGGCGGCTGGAAGCTCTACCTGTCGGCGGGGCCGGATCTCTGACGCGGGGCCCGGATGCTCCGGACATCCCCGTTGGCCGCTCCGCGCCGCGGGCCCTCGCGACGCGGAGCGGTGCCGGTCAGAAGCGCGAGATCCAGTTCAGCGTGACGAAGCGGCCGAGCGCGTCGTGGTTGTAGGTGTCGACGTTGCTCGAGGCGCCGAGCGCCAGCGGCGGATCGCGGTCGGCGAGGTTGCGGACCGTCAGGCCGACGCTGTGCACGGCGTCGATGTCCCAGTTCACCGAGGCGTTGAGCGTGGTCCACGACGGCACGCGGCGGTTGGCCGGCACGCCCGAGCGGGTGTCGTCGTCGTGGTAGCCGTCGGTGTAGTTCGCCCACAGCCGGGCGTCGACGGCGCGGCCTTCCCAGACGAGGCCCACGTTGGCGAGCCACTTCGGGAAGCGGAACTCGTCGACCAGCTCGATGATGCGCTGGCCGCCCACGCACGGCCCGTAGCCGCGACGCTGCGGGGTCGCCGGCGAGCACTGCTCCGAGCGCTCGAAGGAACGCACCCAGGTGCCTTCGGCGTAACCGCGCAGGCGGCCGCCGAACACGTCGTCGCCGAGCCGCTGGTCGAAGCCGAAGTCGATGCCCTCGGTGCGCTGCACGCCGATGTTCGTGAGCTCGAGGAAGACCTCGACGATGCGGCCGTTGACCTGCCCGTTCTGGGTCACGATGCCGATCGCGCGCGGCGGCCGCGGGCGCGCGCCGCCGGCCGGGGTGTACAGCAGCGAGGGGTCGGTCAGCGCGCGCCGGAACAGGTCGAGGTCGGCGATGTCGACGAGGTTCTCCTGGTCGAAGCGCCACCAGTCGACCGACAGCGAGGTCGCATCGCTCGGCGACCAGACCGCGCCGAGGTTCCACGCGGTCGAGGTCTCGGCCTCGAGGTTCGGATTGCCGAACACCTGGCTCAGGTAGCCGACGTCGCGACTCGAGCCGCGGCAGAAGTTGTCGCGGAACTCCGAGCCCGCCGCGCACGGGATCGAGCCCGACGAGAGCGTGGTGCCGGCGCCGACCTGGGCCAGCGACGGCGCGCGGAAGCTGGTGCTCCAGCCGCCGCGCACGACGACGCTGTCGAGCGGCCGCCAGCGCAGGCCGATCGCCGGGTTGAAGTCGCCGCCGAAGTCGGAGTAGTGGTCGTAGCGGCCGGCGAGGCGCGCGTCGAAGGTCGACGTGAACGGCAGCAGGACCTCGCCGAACAGCGACCACTGCGTGCGGCTCGCGTCGACCGCGGTCGAGCCGAAGCCGTAGACCGGCACCTGGCCGGTGACCGGATCGGCGGTCGCGAGCGGCGAGGGCTCGTCGGTGACCTTCTCGCGCCGGAGGTCGAGGCCGAACACCGAGGCGATCGCGCCGCCGCCGAGCTCGCCGAGCTCGCCGTTGAACTTGAGGTCGAATCCGGCCATCGTCGAGGTGCCATCGCGCGGCACCTGCTCGCGGATCAGCGCCAGCACCGACGGGTCCTGCGTGGCCTGCCCGCCGAACGGGTTGTAGAACAGGCCGCCGGCGCCCGGCGCGCAGGTGGTGCGCCCGTCGGCGCAGAGCTGGCCACGGAGCGCGGCGCGGAAGCGCGCGACGTTGTAGATGCCGGCGGTCGCGCGCTGCTCGGACTCGCTGCGGCCGCCATGCAGCGCGGCCTCCCACGACCAGTCGCCGAGGTTGCCGGTCAGGCCCGCGAGCAGCCGGAAGCTCCGGGTGTCGACCTCGATCGTGCGCGCGTCGGGGAAGCGGCCCCAGCCGAAGATGTCCTGGGTCGCGCCGAGACCCTGCGCGACCATGCGCTGGCGCAGCTCGGCCGGGAAGTTCGGATGGTTGAAGGCGATCCGCTCCTCGCTCCATGGCGCCGGCGCGGCGTTGGCCTCCGAGGCGTTCTTCTGGAACTGGGCCTCGGCGAAGAAGCCGAGGGTGTCCGCGAGCCGCGACCGGAACGTGCCGTAGGCGCCGAGCTGGCGCAGCGCCGGGTCGGCGGCCGTGTACTGGTTGCGGTTGAGCTCGCAGTAGGCGCCGAAGGACCCCAGCGGGAAGCCCGGGCGGCCGTCGAAGCGGATCGGGTCCGGGCACGCGCGCTCGACGAAGTCGTCACGGTTGAAGTTGCCGAAGTTGAAGCTCGGGAAGATGCCCTGCTGCGAGGGGCGCGGCTCGACCGCGGTGATCGCGCGGTCGCGGTTGTAGAAGCCGCCGCGGTCGAACAGGTCGACGACGACCACGCCGCCGGCGTCCTCGTTGCCGAAGCCGGCGACGAGGTTCACGTTCGCGCGCTGCTCGTTGGTGCCGCGGGTCGAGTCGCCGTAGCTGCCCGCGATCCGGATGCCGTCGAAGGACTGCCGCAGCACGACGTTGACGACGCCGGCGACCGCGTCGGCGCCGTAGATCGCCGAGGCGCCGGCGGCGAGGATCTCGACGCGCTCGATCGCGGCCATCGGGATCGCGTTGAGGTCGACGAAGTTCTCCGAGTTGTTCGCGAACGAGGCGACCGCGACGCGCCGGCCGTTGATCAGCGTCAGCGTCGAGGCGGTGCCGAGGCCGCGCAGCGAGGCGCCCGCCATGCCGGCGGGCGAGTCGGCCTGCAGCGTGCCGGAGTTGTCGGTGTTGAAGTTGCCGGTCCCGCCGCCGGTCGCGGTGACGGTGCGGATCAGGTCGCCGAGGTTGGTCGCGCCGGTCTTGCGGATCTCGTCCGCGGTGATGACGATGACCGGCTGCGCCTCGGCGAGGTCGACGCCGCGCAGGTTGGTGCCGACGACGGTGACCGCCTCGAGCTCCTTCGGGTCCGCGGGCTGCGGATTGGCGGGCGCGGCGCCCTGCGCGAGGGCGACCGGGGACAGGCACAGGGCGATGCAGACGGCAAGCGGCTTCAGGGCAGGCATGGGATGTTCCTTCGGGGTGCCATCGATCGACGGCGCGCGCGCCACGGGGCGCACGGCGATCGACGGACGACGGCAGGAACGAGGCGCCGCGCGGCGCGGTCGGCCGCGCGGGGACGAGCGGGCTTCAGCGCCCGGGGACTACTCGTCCCACCACTCGCTGAGATAGAACGTTCGGCAGATGTGCCGGATGTGGACGCGGGGCTTGGGCATGGGCCAAGGACGTCGGTTGCTCGCGCGATCGTCGGTCAGTGTCAAGACGACGTCAAGTGCCGGCGCGGTTCAGGGGCTCTCGACCTCCCGGCGGAGGACATCTGCGAGGATCGGGCGATGATGGCTCTCCGCCGATCACGTCGTGGACCGCCCTGGCTGGCCGCATGGCTGGCCTCGATCACGCTCGGCGCCGCGGGCGCAGCGCCCGGGCCGTGGCCGGCCGAAACGATCCTCGCCGGCGGGGCGCTGGCGGTCTGTTCGGACCTGTCGCCGCGTGCCTGCCGGACGCCGCTCGACGGCGGTCGCCAGCCGGCGCGCCATCGCCTCGACGCCGAGGGCATTGCGCGTGCGAGCGATCCGCGACTCTGGTCGGCGCCGGGTTCGCCGGAGGCCACCGAGATCGCCGGCTGGCTCGAGGGACTTGCGGCTCTCGATGACGGCAGCGCGCTGGATGGCGAGGCGCTCGACGCGCTGCTCGCGCGCGGCGCGGGCGCCACGCCGTGGTCGCGGATGACCGACGCCGAGCGCGCGGCGGTGCGTTCGGCGCTCGAGCTGCCGCAACTGGACGCGCGTGGCGAGCGGATCCGCGAGCGGGTCGATCCGCGGCTGAGCCGCGATCCGGGCGGGGTCGCCGTGCTCGAGGCCTTCGTCGATGCGGCGCGCGCGCGTGCCGGGGGCACGCGGCCGCGGATCGCGGTCGTCACCGCGTCGGCCTCCGACCCGATGGACCCGGTCGACTTCTACGAGGCGCTGTTCGCGGCGCTGGACGCCGACGCGCGCTGGTGGCCGGTCGACGCCGCGATGGCGCGCGCGCGCTTCCCGGAACGCGACTGCGACGCGCTCGACGCGCATCGGCTTTCGGAACTCGGCATCGCCGGCCGCGGGCGGGTCCATCCGGATCTCGCGGCGCGCGCCGCGGCCTTCTGCCGGCGCGACGATGGCGGCCTGCCGGAGGTCCACGGCGTGTTCTTCGCCGGCGGCGACCAGTGGCGCCTGCGCCGCGCCTTCGTCGGCGCCGACGACCGCCCGAACCCGTGGCTCGTCGCGCT
>PVBP01000042.1 GCA_002995625.1 Lysobacteraceae bacterium
GACCAAACACCGACGCCCAAGCGCGTCGCGATGACCGACTGTTACACCACGCGCTGGGACACGACCCCTGCGGCGGCAAACCGTTGGACGTGTGGGGGCGACCCGATCCCGCGATCGCCCGGCGGACTTGGTGTCCGATCGCGTTCGAATCGGCGCGATCGAAGGCGGCGTCCGGTCTCAGGCCGAGGCCTGGCCGACCGGCGCCGCGGTGCGGATCGCGGCCAGCATGTCGTCGCCGACCTTGATGTTGGCGGCGACGATCCGGCCGCTCTCCATGAAGCCGGTGCCGCCGGCGAAGTCGGTGCAGCGCCCGCCTGCCTCGCGCACCAGCAGCACGCCGGCCGCCATGTCCCATGGCTTGAGGCCCGATTCCCAGTAGCCGTCGAGCCGTCCGCAGGCGACCCATGCGAGGTCGAGGGCGGCCGAGCCGGTGCGGCGGATGTCCTCGGCGCGGGACAGCATCGCGCGGGTCTGCGCGAGGTGCTCGTCGATGTGCTGGCGCTGGCGGAACGGGAAGCCGGTGCAGAGCAGGGCGCCGTCGAGGCCGGTGCGCGGCGCGACCCGGATCCGGCGGTCGTTGAGCGTCGCGCCGGAGCCCTTCGAGGCGGCGAAGATTTCGTCGCGGATCGGGTCGTAGACCACGCCGACCACCGGCTCTCCGCGCTCGGTCTGGGCGATCGACACGCAGAAGTGCGGCAGTCCGCGCAGGAAGTTGTGGGTGCCGTCGAGTGGGTCGATGACCCAGCGGATCGGGCCGTCGCCCCAGGCGCCGCCCTCCTCGGCGAGGATCGCGTGGCCCGGGAACGAGCGCTTGAGTTCGCGGACGATCTCGGCCTCGGCGGCGCGGTCGACCTCGCTGGTGAAGTCGTACTGGGCCTTCGATTCGGGCTTGATCGAGGCGAGCCGCGGAATCGCGCGGATGATGATCTCGCCGGCGGCGCGCGCGGCCTTGATCGCGATGGTCAGCGCTGCCTTGCGCATCGGCGTGGCACTCCGCAAGATCGTCCGGATGGAATGAGCACGCGGGCACCTGGCCCGCGCGCGAAGGTTAGCAGAGGCGTCCCGCGCGACGTCCCGACGGAGCGGAGACATCCCGATGCTCGATCGCCTGCGGCGCGTCCGCATCGTGCTGGTCGCGACCAGCCATCCGGGCAACATCGGCAGCGCCGCGCGCGCGATGCGCACGATGGGCCTGTCGTCGCTGTGGCTGGTCGCGCCGCGCGAGTTCCCGTCGCCCGAGGCGACCGCGATGGCGTCCGGGGCCGACGAGATCCTCGACGCGGCGCGGGTCGTCCCGGACCTCGACCAGGCCCTCGCCGGCTGCGTGCGCGTCTACGGCGCGACGCCGAAACCGCGTCGCGTGCCGATGCCGGAACTGCCGCCGCGCGAGGCGGCCCCGGCGCTGCTCGCCGCGGCGGAGACGCACGAGGTGGCCCTGGTGTTCGGGACCGAACGCATCGGGCTGACCAACGAGGAGATCGAGCGCTGCCACGTCGCGGTCAACATCCCGGCAGACCCCGCGTACAACTCGCTGAACCTCGCGCATGCGGTGCAGGTGCTGTGCTACGAGCTGCGGCTCGCGGCGACGGCGGTCGCCGGCGCGGCTTCGCCGCCTTCGTCACCGGCGCCGCAGTTCACCGACGACGAGCCGCCGGCGGATGCGGCCCGCATGGAGGCCTTCTTCGGTCACCTCGAGACGGCGCTCGGCGCGGTCGACTTCTTCAAGGGCCGGCCGGCCCACACGATCATGCGCCGCCTGCGTCGGATCTTCCTGCGCGCCAATCTCTCGACCCGCGAGGTGCTGATCCTGCGCGGCATCCTGGCCGACGTCGAGCGCGCGGCGCGTCTCGCGGGCATCGTGCGGCCGGGGCCGGGCCCGGAACCCGGTCCGGGCCGGTGAGCCACCGGCCCGGCACGGTCAGGCGACCGCGGCCAGCAGCGCCGTGAACAGGCCGCCGGCGATGCCGGCGATGGCGATCGCCGCGGCCAGCATCGACGTGAGCCCGATCAGCAGCAGGCGGCCGTCGTCCTCGATCAGCGCGATCGCGGTGACCAGCAGCAGGGCCGAAAGCGGATAGTTCGTGAACGGCACCGGCAGCGCGATGACGACCGCGTGGATCGCGATGACGAGTCCGGCGACCTGCGTCCATGGCCGGCGGAACAGATCGATGAGCCGCGGCGTCGCGAGCCGCTCGACCCGGGCGATCCAGCGACCCCGGCGCTCGAGGAAGGCGCCGATCGCCCGGCGCTCGAGCGCATGATCGCGCAGCCGGCGAGGCAGCCACGGGCGTTCGCGCCCGACCAGCATCTGCAGCGCCGCGACCAGCGCGAGCCCGCCCGACAGGGTGCCGGCCCCGACCGGCGAGGGCAGGAAACCGACCATCGCCGCGAGCAGCAGCACCACGCCGTGCGCGCGGACGCCGAACGCCGTGGTGATCTCGCCGATGGTGACCCTGCCGCCAGCCGGGTCGGCGGCGATCGTCGCCAGCAGCTCGGAAGCCCGTTCGCGGCGATGGTTCGGTTCGGACGGCCGGCGGGTCATCACGCGCCGTCGTCCGATCCGGCGAGCCGAGTCGCGAGGATCCTGTCGACGCGCGCGCCGTCGAGATCCACGACCTCGAAGCGCCAGCCCTCGAGATCGACGTGCTCGCCGGTCGCCGGGATGCGGCCGAGCCGCGCGATCACGAATCCGGCCGCGGTGTGGTAGTCGTCGTCGCCGTCGCGCGGCAGGTGTTCAAGTCCGAGCAGCTCCCGGAGATCCTCGACCGGCGCCCGCCCGTCGACCAGCCAGCTGCCGTCCGCGCGCTGCACGAACGGCGCCTCGCCCGCGTCGACCGGGTGGGCGAGGCGCCCGAAGACCGCATTCAGCAGGTTGTTCGGCGTGACCATCCCGACGATCTCGCCGAACTCGTCGACCACCAGTGCCAGTGGCGCCTCCGCGTCGCGGAAGCGCGCCAGCAGCGAGAGCGCCGGCGCCGACTCCGGCACGAAGATCGCCGGTGCGAGGTGCCGGAACAGGTCGCCCGGGCGACCGCTGGCGAGTGCCTCGGCGAGGCTCTTGACCTGCAGGATGCCGAGCACTTCGTGCTCGCTGCCGCGCTTGACCGGGTAGCGCGAGTAGGGCGCATTCCGCATCACGGCGAGGTTCTCGGCGAGCGGCGCGTCGGCGTCGAGCCAGACGATCTCGCTGCGCGGCAGCATCAGGCTCTCGACCGTTCTCTCGTCGAGGTCGAGCACGCGATTGACCATGTCGCGCTCGTGGCGATCGATGACGCCGGCCTCGACCCCTTCGGCCACGATCTCGCGGATCGCGTCCTCGCTGACCTCGGTCTCGGCGACCGGCGAGACGCCGAAGGGACGGAGCAGGCGGGCCGCGGCGCGATCGAGCGCGTCGACCGCGGGGCCGGCGGCGCCGGTCAGCATCGCCGCAGGCGTCGCGACCCGCAGGACCACGCGCTCGGGGCGCGCGGCCGCAAGCCGCCGCGGCAGCAGTTCGCCGATCAGCAGGAACAGCGTCGCAACCAGCAGCAGCGCGAGCGGCGCGCCCAGGGCGTCGGCCCATGGTCCCGGCAATCCGAGGGCGGTCAGGCTGGCCGCGAACGATGCGCCGATCGGGGCGACGCCGACATGGCCGGCCACGATCGCGCCGACGATCGCCAGCATGCGCGCACGCCGGCGGAAGACGTCATCGGAGTCGGCCAGGGCGAGCGCGCTCGCCGCGCCGCGCTCCTCCGCGACCAGCTCGCGCAGCCGCGGCCGGCGCGCGCCGTGCACCGCCGCTTCGGCCGCGACCAGCAACGCGCTCAGCAGCGCAATCACGAGCAAGACCAGGATGGCGCCGGTCATCGCTGACGCTGCCCGATGGAGGGGGCACGATTCATCCGCCGTGCGGCCCTCGGTCGCCGCCGGCTCACGACAGGTCGCGACTGCCCCGGAGCAGGCGTTCGAGGCTGTCGGCCTGGCTGGCGACCTCGATCAGCAGGCGATCGAGGCCGGGTCCGTCGAGCGCGCCGTAGGGCCTGTTCTCGCAGAGCTGCAGGTAGGGCACGTCGTCGAGGTCGGACAGCGCGAGGTAGCCGACCCGCTGGGCCCAGTTGAAGCGCAGGCAGCGGATCGGGTCGATGGTGCCGAGCGGCACGATCGGCGTGCCGACGCGCAGCACGCGGCCGGCGCCCTCGGTCTCGAGCTCGGCGACGAACACGGTCTGCCGGCGACCCTCGGCGAGCAGCACCTCGCAGCTGAGCAGCCACGGCTCGTTGTCGTCGATCTCGTAGCGCGCGGCGAGATGGCTGCGCACGTCCTCGAAGCTGTGCATGGGCCGGTCCGCGAGGGGCTGGTCCTATCCTAGCCCGATGGACGGTCCGGTCGATGACGCGGCGCGGCGCGCGGCGCGCATCCTTGCGGTGGTGCGCGCGATCCCGCGCGGCCAGGTGCTGAGCTATGGCGAGGTCGCGATGCGCGCGGGCCTTCCCGGCCGGGCGCGGCTGGTGGCCCGCGTGCTCGCGTCGGCGACCGAGCCGGGGTTGCCGTGGCATCGCGTCGTTGCGAGCGGACAGCGGATTGCCTTGCCCGAGACGACGGCGGCCGGGCAGACCCAGCGCCTACGGCTGGCCGACGAGGGTCATCGAATCGCCGGGAGCCGGCTCGCCGGCGCGGTCGCGCCTGCGCGCCCCGACCTCGATGCGGCCCTGTGGGGACCGGGCGGTGGCCACGCGTCGGGGCGCTGATACAGTCCCGGCCCCGTCCGAGCGGCCGACCGACCGATGCCACTGCCCCCCGTGACCCTCGCCCTGCTCGTCGCCGTCGCGGCCGGCCATTTCGCCCAGCTGCTGCTCGGTGATCCGGTCGTCGTCTGGTTCGCGCTGTGGCCGATCGACGCGAACCAGGTCGGCCAGTCGGGCGGCTTCCTGCCGTGGCAGCTCGTGACCTACGCGCTGCTGCATGGCGGCCTGTTGCACCTGTTCCTGAACGGCTTTGCGATCTTCATGTTCGGCCCGCCGATCGAGCGGCTGCTCGGCAGCCGCGCCTTCGCCGGCTACTTCGCCGCCTGCGTGGTCGGGGCCGCGATCGCGCAGCTCGCGACGCTGCGCCTCGCGCTCGGCGACGCGCCCGCCTATCCGACGGTCGGCGCCTCGGGCGGCGTGTTCGGCCTGCTGCTGGCCTTCGGCATGTTCTACCCGCGCCAGCGGATCCTGCTGCTGATCCCGCCGATCCCGATGCCGGCGTGGCTGTTCGTGACGCTCTACGGCGCGCTCGAGCTGTTCCTCGGCGTCACCGGCACGCGTTCGGGCATCGCGCACTTCGCGCATCTGGGCGGCATGGTCACCGGGCTTCTGATCATCCTCTACTGGCGCGGCAAGCTGCCGCTGAAGCCAAAGCGCATGCTGATGCGCTGACGGTCTGACTTCCGGCAGGGTCGTCCGGCCGGCGAAGCGCGCACACTGGGTGCCACCCGCCGCCCGGAGCCGCACCATGCCGACCACCCGCCGTGATCTCCTGAGAATCGGCACCCTCGCGAGCGCGTCCGCGCTGCTGCCTTCGGCCGCGATGGCCGGAACAAGTCCGGGTGGCGCGGGTCCGGCGCCCGCGCGCAGGCTCCGCATCCTGATCCTCGGCGGCACCGGCTTCACCGGTCCCGTCCAGGTCCGCTACGCGCTCGCGCGCGGCCACGAGGTCACCGTGTTCAATCGCGGCCGCCGCGAGATCGCGTGGCCCGGGCCGGTCGAGGAACTGGTCGGGGACCGCGACGTCGGCGACCTCGCCGCGCTCGAGGCCACCGGCGACCGGACCTGGGACGTCTGCATCGACAATCCGACGACGGTGCCGCACTGGATCGCCGACGCCGGCCGCGTGCTGAAGGACCGGGTCGGGCAGTTCGTGTTCGTCTCGACGATGTCGGTCTACGCGTCGAACGCGACCCCGGGCGCCGACGAGTCGGCCGGGACGCTGCCGTGGACGAGGGACGACCAGCCGCTCGCGACCCGGATCGCCGACGTGCGCGCCGACATGTCGCTGTACGGTCCGGCCAAGGCCGAATCGGAGCGCGAGGCGGCGAAGTGGTTCGGCGACCGGCTGACGATCCTGCGGCCCGGGCTGATCGTCGGGCCCGGCGACGAGACCGACCGCTTCAGCTACTGGCCGCTGCGCCTGCGCGACGGCGGCGAGGTGCTGGCACCGGGCGACGGCCGCGACCCGGTGTCGTTCATCGATGCGCGCGACCTCGCCGAGTGGACGATCCGGCTCGTCGAGGCGCGGCGCCTGGGCACCTTCAACGCCGTGGGCCCCGACTACCCGCTCGACATGGCCGGCCTGCTCTACGGCATCCGCGCCTCGACCACGGCCGGCGCGCGCCTGAACTGGGTGCCGTGGGACTTCCTGCGCGCGCAGGGGCTGTCGCCGTGGTCGGACCTGCCGATCTTCATCCCGGGCGATGGCGAGGACCGCGGCTTCCACCGGCGCAGCAATGCGGCGGCCGTGGCCGCGGGCCTCACGTTCCGTTCGATCGCCGCCACGACCGCCGACACGCTGGCCTGGTTCGACGCCCAGCCGCCCGAGCGTCGCGCGCAGCGTCGTGCCGGGCTCACCGCCGCCCGGGAACGCGAGGTGCTGGCGGCGTGGCGAGCGTCCGGGAACGCCGAGGGCTGACGCCGCCGGCTGGTCTCAGCGCCGGATCCCGGCGAGATCGGCGCTGGCGACGAAGCGCACGGCATCGAGCCGCAGCCGGGCCTGCGGCAGCGCGGCCGCGATCGCCTCGCGTTCGGCGCGCGCCGCCTCGATCTCGCTCGCGCGCACGCTCGGATTGACCCGCGCCAGCGCGGCCAGTCGCTCGATTTCGGCGCCGAGGCGGGCGTCGGCCCGCGCGGCGGCGGCCGCGACGATCGCGCCGGCGCGTCCGTTCGCGAAGCCCTCGGCCGCACCCAGCATCGGCGGCACCAGCTGCGCCAGCATCCGCCGGAAGCGCGTCGGATCGAGACCGCGCTCGGCCAGGCGCGCGATCGCGGCGGCGTCGGGCACGAGGTCCTCGCGCGACGCGAGGCGACTGTCGACGCGGACCGCGATCGGGGTCGGCGGCAGGAAGCGGTCGATCGCGAGCGCGGCCGGCGCCACGCACTCGAGCACGTAGACCGCCTCGAGCAGCGCGGTGCGCGGCGGCAGCGTGTCGTCGAGCGCGAGCGCGGCGGTGCCGCTGTCGGATTCGAGCAGCTGGTCGAGCGCGGCCTCGACCAGCGGGTGGTCGGGCTTCAGGAACAGCACGTCCTCGCGCGCCAGCGCCAGCGGCCGTCGGAAGGTCGCGCGGCGCGGCTCGTCGAGGCCGGGCAGGGGCGAGCCGCGGACCATCTCGGGGTCGAGCAGCACGAGGCCCGGATCGAGCTCCTCGACCTCGACGCCGTGGTGCTCGAGCAGGCGGACGACGAAGGGCTCGATCGTCGGGTCGGCATCGGCTTCGGCCAGCGCCTCCAGCATCGCGTCGGCATCGGGCGCGAGCCGGGTCGCGAGTTCGAGCAGGCGGTCGCGGCCGGCGGCGATCTCGGCGCTCAGCGCGGCGTGGTCGGCGCGGGTGTCCGCGATCAGCGCGTCGAGGCGCTCGGCGGCGCCGTCCTCGCCCCGCGCCAGCGCATCGGCGATCGCGACCAGCGCGCCGCCGTGCCGCTTCATGATCTCGCGGCCGTCCTCAGGGCTCGCCCGGAAGGCATCGAGCCCCTCGTCGTACCAGCGCAGCACCGCGTGCTGCGCGCTGCCGTCCAGCGCGCAGGTGTGGATGTGGACGTCGCCGCGCTGGCCGATCCGGTCGAGGCGGCCGATGCGCTGCTCGAGCTGGTCGGGGTCGAGCGGCAGGTCCCACAGCACCAGATGCTGCGCGAACTGGAAGTTGCGCCCCTCGGAGCCGATCTCGCTCGCGAGCAGCACCCGCGCGCCGGCGGGGTCGGCGAAGTGCGCCGCGGCGCGATCGCGCTGGACGATGCCGAGCCCTTCGTGGAAACGCGCGATCGGGACGCCGGCGCGATGCGTCAGCGCCTCGTCGAGCGCGTGCAGCTTCGCCTGGCTGCGACAGATCACGAGGAACTTCTCGCGCGGGTGCGCCTCGAGCAGGCCGATCAGCCAGCCGAGGCGAGGATCACGCGCGTAGTCGAGCGGCGGGACTGCCGGAGGGGTCGCCAGGTCGCCATGGAACTCCTCGAGCAGCAGCGCGGCGAAAGGGCCCTCGGCCGCCGGCAGCACGACGAGCCCGGGAACGCGACGGGGGAAACCGCCGACCAGCGCGCGGCGGTTGCGGAACATCACCCGGCCGGTCCCGTGGCGATCGACCAGGCTCGCGAGCAGGCGCTGGCGGGACGCGGCATCGGCCGGCGCCGACTCGACGGCCGCCGCGGCCGCCGGGTCGTCGGCCAGCCAATGGCGCAGCAGGGCGGCCTGTTCCGGGTCGAGCGACTTTCCCGCCTCGAGGGCCTCGACGACCGACGACAGCGCGACGTAGCGGCGGCTTTCCCGCTGGAAGCCTTCGAGATCGTGGAAGCGGTCGGGGTCGAGCAGGCGCAGGCGCGCGAAGTGCCCGCTGCGCCCGAGCTGCTCCGGGGTCGCGGTCAGCAGCAGCACGCCCGGGGTGCGACGGGCGAGCGCCTCGACCAGCACGTACTCGGGGCTCTCGGTGTCGGGCGACCACGCGAGGTGGTGTGCCTCGTCGACGACCAGCAGGTCCCATCCGGCCCTGAGCGCCGCGCGCGCGCGTTCGGGCCTGCCGACCAGGAACGCCCAGTCGGTGATGACCAGCTGTTCGTCCTCGAACGGATTGCGTCCGTCGGCGGCGAGCTCGATCGCTTCGACGCGCTCCTCGTCGAAGATCGCAAAGTCGAGGTTGAAGCGCCGCTTCAGCTCGACGAACCACTGGTAGACCAGCGCCTCCGGCACCAGCACGAGCACCCGCCGGGCGCGGCCGCTCGCGATCAGTCGCGCGATCGCAAGGCAGGCCTCGATGGTCTTGCCGAGCCCGACCTCATCGGCGAGCAGGGCGCGTGGGTGGCGGCGGTCGGCCAGCAGCTGCGCGACGCGCAGCTGGTGCGGGATCAGCTCGATGCGGGCCGCCAGCACACCGTGGGCGGCGCCGGCGCGGGCCCGGGCGCGCTGCGCGAGCGCTTCGCGGCGAAGGTCGAATATCGACGGCGGATCGACCCGGCAGGCGACGAGCCGGTCGCTGGCCGAGCCGCTCGGCTGCACGTCGTCGAGACGCGCCTCGACGACGTCGCCGCCGTCGGTCCGATAGCAGAGCAGGCCGTGTTCCTCGGAGACACCGGTGACGAGGCGCGCGACGCCGTCGACGCTGATGCGGTCGCCGGGCTTGTACGCGGCCCGAACCAGCGGGGCCGACCCGGCCGCGTACTGCCGGGTCACCGCGGCGGTCGCGAACAGCACCACCACGTTGCGCCCTTCGGCCTTGAGGATCGTGCCGAGCCCGAGTTCGGGCTCGGTGGTCGACAGCCAGCGCTGTCCGGGAAGAAAGGGGGACATGGAGCGTCGGACGATCGCGAATCGCGCATTATCGCGGACTCGCGACCGCGCCGACATGAATGCGGCGCGCCGCTCGGGCGCGCCGCCTGCTCCCGCGCCGCTCGGGCGCGCGGAACGTGCCCGGATCAGTTGGCCGCCGGGGGCAGGATCACCGCGTCGATCACGTGGATCACGCCGTTCGAGGCCTTGATGTCGGTCGCCGTCACGGTGGCCGAGTCATTCAGGCGGACCTTGCCGTCGGCCACGGCGATGTCGATCGCGCCGCCCTGGACGGTCCTGGCCTCGTCGAGCTTGACGACGTCGGCCGCCATCACGCTGCCGGGGACCACGTGGTAGGTCAGGACCGCCGCGAGCTGCTCGCGGTTCTCGGGCTTCAGCAGGTTCTCGACCGTGCCCGCTGGCAGCTTCGCGAACGCCTCGTTGGTGGGCGCGAACACGGTGAACGGACCCTTGCCGTCGAGCGTGGCGACGAGGTCGGCGGCCTTCAGCGCGGCGACCAGGGTCGAGAAATCGGGGTTGCCCGCGGCGATGCCGGCAATCGACTGGGTCGTCGCGGCGGCGGGCTCGGATTTCTGCTTGCCGTAGGCCGCAACGGTGGCCGGCACGGACAGGGCGAGCGCGAGGGCGATCGCGCCGAGGAGGGGCAGTTGCTTGGTCATGTCGGGCTCCAGGATGGGGGACGCGCAGCGCGTCTGCGCAGTTCGATCCTTGCCTGCCTCGCGTCGCGCCACGGTGCAGGATCGATGAAGCGCGATTCGACATTCGTCGAGGGCCTGTCGCGCCGACGTGACGCGGCGATGAAGCGCGGCTCGGGATCCGGACTATGCTCGCGGCAGGCGGGCAGCGGAGCGGTGAGTCGATGCGCGTGACCTTCCTCGGCGCGGCCGGCGAGGTGACCGGTTCGAGCCATCTGGTCGAGACCGGGCGGCACCGGATCCTGCTCGACTGCGGGATGTTCCAGGGCGGGCGCGAGGAGTTCCGGCGCAATGCCGCGGCGTTCGACTTCGATCCGCGCCGGCTCGACGCGGTCGTGCTGTCGCACGCGCACATCGACCACTGCGGCCGGCTGCCGCTGCTCGTGCGCCAGGGCTTCGAAGGGCCGATCCACGCGCATCCGGCGACCTGCGAGCTGGTCGCGGTCATGCTCGAGGACGCCGCGAGGCTGGGCGTCGCCGACATCGAACGGCGCAACCGCCGGCGCGCGCGCCAGGGCCTGCCGCCGCTCGCGCCGCTGTACGGGCCGGCCGACGTCGAACGCGTGCTCCGGCTGCTGAGGCCGCTCGACTACGGCACCGAGCGCGAGATCCTGCCCGGGATCCGAGTGCGATTGTCGGACTCGGGTCACATCCTCGGCGCGGCCATCGTCGAGCTCAGCGCCAGCGTCGACGGCGCGCCGCGAAAGCTCGTGTTCTCGGGCGACATCGGTCCGGTCGGCGCGCCGATCATGCGCGATCCGACGCCGGTCGAGGACGCCGACCTGCTGCTGCTCGAGAGCACCTATGGCGACCGGCTGCACCGCAGCCGCGAGCGCACGGTCGCCGAGCTCGGCACGATCTTCGACGAGGCCGCCCGCGAGCGCGGCATGATCCTGATCCCGGCCTTCGCGGTCGGGCGCACGCAGGAGATCCTGTACTGGCTGGCCGAGCACCACGACGCGTGGGGCCTCGGCCGCTGGCAGGTCGTGCTCGACAGTCCGATGGCGGCGAGGGTCATCGAGGTCTATGGGCGCCACCGCGCGCTGTTCGACGCCGACGGCCGGCGCGCATGGAACGGCCACCGCAACCCGTTCGAGATGCCGGGCTTCCGGCTGGTCGAGGATCAGCGCGATTCGATGCGCTGGAACGACCGCGAGGGCGGCGCGGTGATCATCGCCGGCTCCGGCATGTGCAACGGCGGACGCATCGTCCATCACCTGCGCCATCACCTCTGGCGCCGGACGACGCATGTCGTGATCCCGGGCTACCAGGCCGAGGGCACGCTTGGACGGATGCTGGTCGACGGCGCGTCGAAGGTCCGGATCCACGGCGAGCCGATCGTCGTCCGCGCGCGGATCCACACGATCGGCGGACTTTCGGCGCACGCCGACCAGCGGGGGCTGATCGACTGGTGCCGGCACTTCCGCAGGCTGCCTCCGGTCTGGCTCGTCCATGGCGAGGACCGCGCGCGGCTCGCGCTGGCCGAGGCCCTGCGCGCGCAGCTCGGCGCGACGGTCGGGCTGGCGCGGCCGGGCCTCGCGGTCGAGGTGGCGGCCGGGTCCTGAGCCCGGCTCAGCCGACTTCGATCGCCCGCAGCGCCTCGATCGCCAGCTGCCGCTCCTCGTCGGTCGGGATCGCGAACACGGCGAGGCGGCTGCGCTCGTCGTGGATCCGCAGCAGATTCCTCGCGTTGGCGGCCGGATTCAGCGTGGCGCCGATCCAGCCCAGCCGGTCGATCACGGCGGCGCGCAGCTCGAAGGATCCGGCGCCGATGCCGCCGGTGAACGCGATCGCATCGATGCCGCCGAGCACGGTCCCCATCCGGGCCACCGCTTCGGCGACCCGCTGCGCGAAGTGGGCGATCGCGAAGCGCGCTTCATCGGAATCGGCGACCAAAAGTTCGCGGAAGTCGCCGGACAGGCCGGACAGCGCCGCGAGCCCGCCCCGCCGGGCGACCAGCTCCTCGAGCTTGAAGCCGTCGAATCCGGCGTGGCGCGCGAGGTGCACCAGCACCCCGGGCTCGAGGTCCCCGGCGCGGGTCTGCATCGGCAGTCCGTCGAGCACGGAGTATCCGAGCGTCGAGTCGAGCGCGCGGCCATCGCGGACGGCGCACACGCTCGAGGTCGCGCCGAGATGCGCGACGACCAGCCGATGCGCGGCCGGCAGCTCGAGCTGGATCACGCCGACCGCGTGCGCGATCGACAGTCCGTGCCCGCCGCGGCGGCGCATGCCGCGATCGCGCCATTCGACGGGCAGCGAGAGCCGGACCGCGTGCTCGCTCCAGGTCGAATGGAAGCTGGTGTCGAAGCAGGCGACGTGCGGCAGCTTGGGCCAACGGGTCGACGCCGCCTTGGCCAGCGCGAGCGCGGCCGGAAGCTGCCATGGCGACTGGCGGGATCGCTCGTTGAGTGCAGTCCACGTGCCTTCATCGAGCAGCCGCGCGGACATCGTGCCGCCGTCCGCGTCCTCGGCGAAACGGTGCGCGATCGCGACCAGGCGGCCGCTCGCGGCGACCTCGACGCCAAGAAGGCCGATCAGCGCGGAGACACCGGCCGTCGGTCCCGGCGCCACCGCGGTCGGCGACAGGCGGGTCGTCTGCTGGCTGCCGTCGGCGCGCGACCAGGTCAGTTCCGCGTCGCCGAAGCTCGCGAGGCCGCGCTCGATCGGTCGTGGCGGATCTCCGCGCTCGAACAGCCCGAAGCGAAGACCGGTGGTGCCGGCATTGAGGGCAAGGACGAGCTCGGGCATGGACGCGACGAATCCGGCGGGAACCGGACGCGAGCATACGACGCGTCGATGGCGTCAGCGCCGCGGGATCGCGCCGGGTCCGAGCCTTGCGCGCACGATCGGCGCCGGCAGCTTCTCGGAGGTCGCGAGGATCACCCGGCCGTCCGGGCTGAACGCGACCGCTTCGGCCTGCGGCATCGGCGGCAGCCCGAGCCGCCTGGGCGATCGGCGCAGCGTGGCCGCGGCGTCATCGCCCGGCCGAGCGAGGAAGAGATAGGCGTCGCGGTAGGTGATCACGACGAAACTGCCGTCCGCGCGTCGATCCATGCCGGTCGGCTGGGCCAGCCAGCGACCGATCTCTGGGCTCGAGGCGATCTCGGCCTGCGTCGGCTGGGGGATCCCGGGCAGCGTGCCGATCTGGCGGATCGTGCGGACCTCGTCGGGCGTCGCCGGCGGCTCGAGCGGCAGCGCGAACAGCTGCGCCGGGACCCGGCGCTTGGCCAGCAGGTAGATCGTGCGGGAAACCGGGTCGACGGCAACCGCCTCGGCATCCCGCGGCCCATCCGGCCAGCGCGCCTCGAGGACCCACTCCGGCGCGACCGTCGCGTGCGTCGGGTCGCCGATCGCCGGCTCCTCGACGAGGATCAACTGCATGGTCGCGCGGACGCCGCCGTTGTCGCCGATGTCCGCAATCAGCAGGAATGGCCGGCCGTCGAGCTCGAACGAGGCAAGGTCCTCCCAGTCCCGGTTGCGCACGCCCTCGACCGTGAACTCCGCGACCAACGCGCCCGCGCCGGTGATCGCATGGATCGACGCCGGGTTGCCACTGTCGTTGTGCACCCACCAGAGATCCTCTCGCCGCCGCGACGGCGCGAGACCGCTGATCTCGTCGATCCGTGGATCGGTGATGAGACCCGCGATCGATATCGATGCGGAGGCTCTCGGCAGGGTCTCGGCGTCCGCGCGAAGCGACGCGGGCAGCGCGAGCCATAGGGCGATCGTGGATGCGACGAGGACGCGTCGCGGGTCTGGCAGGGACAGGTTCACCGGTCGGCTCGGGATTCGCGGTCGATCGCGTCGATCGCAAGGTTGCCGAGCAGCCCGACCGCCGCGAAGAAGCCCGCCGGTTCGCCATCGCCGACCGCGAGCGCGAGATGGCCGGAGCCGAAGCCTTCCGGGATCGCGGCGTCGAACGCTTCCCAGCGGTCGCCGGTCCAGGCCTCGACCCAGGCGTGCGGCACGAACACATGGTCACGACCCGCCCAGCGCGGCGCGTAGGCGAGTCCGCTCACGACCCGCGCCGGGATTCCGGTCGACCGCGCCAGGGCGGCCAGCAGCAGCGCGTGCTCGGTGCAGTCGCCGGCCCGGGCATCGAGCGTCTCTCGCGCCGAGGCGTAGCCGACGTCGAGGGATTTCTGCTCGATGTGGGACCGCACGAACGCGGTCAGCCGCCGCATCCGTGCCACGGGGTCACGCGCCTCGCCGATCGCACCGCGCGCCGCCGCGACGATCGCCGGGTCGTCGGCTTCGAGCCAGCGGTTTGGCGCGAGGTCGGCATCGTCGGGTGGCGGCCCGCCGCCGGCCCACGTAACCGGATCGACGGTCACGCGAAAGCCGTCGGCGGCCGGCTCCACGCGCTGACCGGCGCTGGCAGCCGGCCGACCGGCGCCGTCCGGCACCCTCACGCGGTGCGTCTGCGGGCGGCGTCGCTCGCCGGCCGGCAGCGGTCGAGGGCTGGCGACGAGGGTTCGCTCGAAAAGGTCGACCGACTGGATCGGCTCGGCACTGCAGTCGGTTGCGCAGGCGACGAGTTCCAGTTCGAGCCCGAACATCGGCATCAGCGCGCGCCGCAGCGAATGGTCGTCGGCGTGCCACCCGTCGACGACGAGTTCAGTGCCCGGAAGCGTCGCGCGCTGGCGGATGCGCGTGAGCATGCGCCGCTCGCCCTCGAGCATGATCGTCTCGCGACCGATGACCTCGGACTCGACCGGCACGAACAGCAGGCTGCCGGCATCGAAGCCGATGTGGCGCCAGCGGGCACCGGTCGCCAGCGACTCGGCGCGCGCGATCCGCTCGGCGCCCTCGACCAGCACCGCGCCGGGCTGCCATTCGATGCGGCGCGTCTCGCGTCCGCCAGCCGAGATCAGCGTGACTTCGGCGTGCGTGCCGTCGATCACGCGACCCTCGACCACCTGGGTCGTGCCGGACAGCCGCGATTCCGACCGGAAGGCGAGCGGCTCGCCACGCGCGCTCTCGAGCGACACCGTCCGGGTCTCGAGCGGCACCGCGCTGCCGTCGCGTTCGAGGACGAGCCGCATCGACTCGATCGTCTCGATCGTGTCCGCGTCGGCGCGGCGCTCGATCTCGAGATGGCCGACGCGGCGACCGTCGAGCAGCACCCGCATCCATTCGCGCTCGACGCCGGTCGCCGGGTGCGCCGGGTCGGCCAACGCGGGCATGCCGTCCGCGAGCGCGGCGACGGCCGGGAGCACCACCAGCAGCGCGAGCAGCGGAAGGCCCGCGATCGTCGCTGGTCGGCGGCGACTGACGAGACGGAGACGGCCAGCCATCGAGGAGACCCGGATCATCGGTCGATCATGCCAGCCGGATGCCCGGCCGTCGCGCCCGTCCGTTCAGGCCGCCCGGCTGGCGCGCTTGCGATCGACCTCGGTCAGCAGCTTCTTGCGCAGCCGGATCGCCTGCGGCGTGACCTCGACCAGCTCGTCGTCGGCGATGAACTCGAGCGCCTGCTCGAGGCTCATCCGCACCGGCGGGGTCAGCAGCAGCGCGTCGTCCTTGCCGGCGGCGCGGAAGTTGGTCAGCTGCTTGGCGCGCAGCGCGTTGACCGTGAGGTCGTTGTCCTTGGCGTGGATGCCGACGATCTGGCCCTCGTAGATCTCCTGGCCCGGCTCGATCAGCAGCCGGCCGCGCTCCTGCATCGCGAACTGCGCGTAGGCCGGCGAGGGCCCGGTGCCGTTCGAGATCAGCACGCCGTTCGGGCGCGGCGCGATCGCGCCTTCGGTCGACGGACCGTAGTGGTCGAAGACATGGAACAGGAGACCCGTCCCCGCGGTGATCGTGCGGAACTCGGTCTGGAAGCCGATCAGCCCGCGCGCCGGGATCAGGTACTCGAGCCGCACGCGGCCCTTGCCGTCGGGCTCCATGTTGCGCAGCTGGCCGCGGCGCTCGCCGAGACGCTGCATCACGCCGCCCTGGTACTGCTCCTCGAGGTCGCAGACCAGCTGTTCCCACGGCTCGCGCCGCTCGCCGTCGATCTCGCGGACGATGACCTCGGGGCGCGAGACCGCGAGTTCGTAGCCCTCGCGGCGCATGTTCTCGATCAGGATCGACAGGTGCAGCTCGCCGCGGCCGGAGACCTTGAACTTGTCGGCGTCGTCGGTGTCCTCGACCCGCAGCGCGACGTTGGTCCGCGCCTCGCGCATCAGGCGGTCGCGGATCTGCCGGCTGGTCAGGAACTTGCCTTCCTTGCCGGCGAACGGCGAGTTGTTGACGCAGAAGGTCATGCTGATCGTCGGCTCGTCGACCGTCAGCGCCGGCAGCGCCTCGACCGCGTCCGGATGGCACACGGTGTCGGAGATGCCGAGCTCCTCGATGCCCGAGATCGCGACGATGTCGCCGGCCTGCGCCTGCGGCACCTCGACCCGCTCGAGGCCCATGAATCCGAGCACCTGCAGCACGCGGCCGTTGCGGCGCCTGCCCTCGCGGTCGACCACGGTGACCGTGGTGTTGGTCCTGATCGTGCCGCGCTGGATCCGGCCGATGCCGATCACGCCGACGTAGTTGTTGTAGTCGAGCTGGCTGATCCGCATCTGGAACGGACCGTCGAGGTCGACCGCCGGCGGCGCGACGTGGCGCACGATGGCCTCGAACAGCGGCTTCATGTCGCCGTCGCGGACCTCGGGGTCGAGCCCGGCATAGCCGTTCAGCGCCGAGGCGTAGACCACCGGGAAGTCGAGCTGCTCGTCGTTGGCGCCGAGCCGGTCGAACAGATCGAAGGTCTGGTTCAGCACCCAGTCCGGGCGCGCGCCGGGCCGGTCGATCTTGTTGATCACGACGATCGGCTTGAAGCCCATCGCGAACGCCTTCTGGGTGACGAAGCGCGTCTGCGGCATCGGGCCGTCCATCGCGTCGACCAGGATCAGCACCGAGTCGACCATCGACAGCACGCGCTCGACCTCGCCGCCGAAGTCGGCGTGGCCCGGGGTGTCGACGATGTTGATCCGGTACTCCTCGCCGGCCGGGGACGTCCACCGGATCGCGGTGTTCTTCGCGAGGATCGTGATCCCGCGCTCGCGCTCGAGGTCGTTCGAGTCCATCACCCGGTCGGGGACGACCGCGCGCTCGTGCAGGGTGCCCGACTGCTTCAGCAACTGGTCGACGAGCGTGGTCTTGCCATGGTCGACGTGGGCGACGATGGCGATGTTGCGCAGGCGCGAGAGGTCGTTGGACATGCGAAAAGAGACGCGCCGGCCCGGGGCCGGCGCGTGCTTGCTCTCTGGAATGGAGGCGGATTATAGCGCCGGGTCTCAGCCCCCGCCCTTGCCCTTCGTGAACAGCCGGTGCACGACCAGCAGGGCCACGGCGCCCAGCACCGACGCGATGAAGCCGGCCGGCTCGCCCTGCGCGTAGATGCCGAGCTGCTGGCCGACGAAGGTCGCCGTGAGGCTGCCGCCGATGCCGAGCAGCATCGTGATCAGGATGCCGCCGCCTTGCCGGCCGGGCATCAGGAACTTCGCGATCGCACCGATGACAAGCCCGATCAGGGCCACCCAGAGCCAGGTCAGCATGTCGATTCCCCTGTCACGTCGGCTGGAGGAAGCCGGAGTCTACGCCGGTCGGCGTGCGAGGGGGCGCGCTAGCATCGGCGGTTCCTTCCCGCACGGAACCCCGACGATGTCGACCCTGACCGCCGTGATCTCGACCGCCCGCGGCACGATCCGCATCGCATTGCGCGACGATCGCGCGCCGATGACCGTCGCCAACTTCGCCAACCTCGCGCGACGCAGGTTCTACGACGGGCTCACGTTCCACCGCGTGATTGCCGATTTCATGATCCAGGGCGGCTGCCCGGAGGGCTCGGGCCGCGGCGGACCCGGCTATCGCTTCGGCGACGAGGTCGAGACCGGACTCCGGCACGAGCAGGGCGTGCTGTCGATGGCGAACGCGGGGCCCGGCACCAACGGCAGCCAGTTCTTCATCACCCACACCGCGACGCCGTGGCTCGACGGCAAGCACAGCGTGTTCGGCAAGGTCGTCGGCCCCGGGGACCAGGCCGTGGTCGACGCGATCCGGCAGGGCGACCGGATCGACTCGATCGTGATCGAGGGCGATCTCGCGCCGCTGTTCGCCGCCGAGCGTGCCAACCTCGAGCGCTGGAACGCGGTGCTCGACGGGCGCTGAGGTCCGCGCGCACCGCCGGATCCTTGGCCATCGAGGCGCCGGCCTCTGGCGTGGCGCGCCGCGCGCGGCCCGGCGTGACGTGGCGCCCCGGCTGCCGTGGCCGGCGGCCCCTTGCGCTGGATCAACCCGCGGGCCACGCCGGTCCGGGAACATTCACGGCACGGTCGATCGGGACCGCGCAGCGAGCGGTCCGCGGGAGCCCTGCATGACCCAAGACGAATCCGGCGACCTCCCGTCCTCGCGTCTCGACGCGGTCGCATGGCACGCACTCGACCCCGAGGCGACTGGCGCGCGGCTCGCGGTCGGCGCCGAAGGCCTGTCCGCACGGGAGGCCGCTCGAAGGCTCGCGCGCTTCGGGCCCAATCGACTGCCCGCCGCGCCGCGGCGTCCCGCCTGGCGCCGCTTCGTCGACCAGTTCCGCAGCGTGCTGATCCAGGTGCTGCTGGTCGCGGCCGCGGTCACCGCACTGATCGGCGTGCACGTCGATGCGGTCGTGATCGTCGCGGTGGTGCTGATCAACGCCTGGATCGGCTTCGTCCAGGAAGGCAAGGCCGAATCGGCGATGGCGGCGCTGTCGAAGATGCTCGCGCTCGAGGCCCGGGTGCTGCGCGACGGCCGCCTGCGGACGATCGACGCCGAGCAGCTGGTGCCGGGCGATCGGGTCGCGCTCAGGACCGGCGATCGCGTTCCGGCCGACGTCCGGGTGACCGAGGCGCATGGTCTCCGGGCCGAGGAGGCCGCGCTGACCGGCGAATCGGTGCCGGTCGGCAAGCAGGTGGATCCGGTGCCGGCCGACGCGATGCTGGCCGACCGGCGCAGCATGATGTACGCGGGCACCTGGGTCGCGGGCGGGCAGGGCGTCGGCCTCGTCGTCGCGACCGGGTCGCGCACCGAGCTCGGCCGGATCAGCCGGCTCGTCGGAGAGGTCGAGACGATCGAGACCCCGCTGATGGCGCAGCTCGCGCGCTTCGCGCGCCGGCTCTCGCTCGTGATCGTCGCGCTCGCCGCGGTGATGGTCGGCGTCGGCGTGCTGGTCCACGGCTTCTCGTTCGCCGACGGCTTCATGGCCGGCGTCGCGGTCGCGGTCGCCGCGATTCCCGAGGGACTGCCGGCGATCCTGACCATCGCGCTCGCGGTCGGGGTGCGCCGGATGGCGGCGCGGCACGTGATCGTGCGGCGCCTGCCGGCGGTCGAGACCCTGGGCTCGGTCGACGTCATCTGCAGCGACAAGACCGGCACGCTGACCGAGAACCGGCTGGCGGTCGCCCGCGTGCTGCCACGGCTCGGCGAGGACCGGGACTTCGAGCGCACGGTGATCGAGGCCGCCGTGCTCGCGAGCGACGCGCCGCCGGGCGGCGTCGATGGCGATCCGGTCGAGCGGGCGCTGATCGCGCACGCCGAGTCGACCGGCGTCGCGGTCGCCGCATTGCGCGCCGGGCGGCCCCGCGACGCGGTGCTGCCGTTCAGTGCCGAGCACAAGCTGATGGCGATCCGCGCGGGCGGGGTCGTGTACGCGAAGGGCGCGCCCGAGGCGATCGTGCAGCGCGCGTGCGCGGAGTCCGAAGCGGGCGACGACTGGCACGCGACGATCGACGCGCTCGCGCGCGAGGGGCTGCGCGTGCTCGCGATCGCGCGGATGCCGGAGCCGCACGCGGGTCCGCTGACGCTCGAGTCGCTGGACCGGCGCCTCGAACCGCTCGGACTCGTCGCGTTCGAGGATCCGCCGCGCGCCGAGGTTCCGTCCGCGATCGCCGCGTGCCGCGCGGCCGGGATCCGGGTCAGGATGATCACCGGCGATCACCCGGCGACCGCGCGCGCGATCGCGGCCCGCTGCGGCATCGACGTCGAGGGCGGGGTGCTGACCGGCCGCGAGCTCGACCGGCTCGACGAGGCGGGCCTCGCCGCGCGCGTGCGCGACGTGCACGTGTTCGCGCGCACCACGCCCGAGCACAAGCTGAGGCTGGTCCGCGCGCTCCAGCACCACGGCCATGCGGTCGCGATGACCGGCGACGGCGCCAACGATGCGCCGGCGCTGCGCCAGGCCGACATCGGCGTCGCGATGGGTCGGCGCGGCACCGAGGCGGCGCGCAATGCGGCCGAGATGGTGCTGACCGACGACCACTTCGCGTCGATCGTGGCCGGAGTCGAGGAGGGCCGCGGCGTCTACGACAACCTGTGCAAGGCGCTGCTGTTCATCCTGCCGACCAACGTCGCGCAGGCCCTGGTGATCTTCATCGCGGTGATGCTCGGGATCGGCGCGCTGCCGCTGACGCCGGTCCAGATCCTGTGGGTCAACCTGGTGACGGCGGTCACCCTCGCGCTTGCGCTCGCGGTCGAGCCGCGCGAGCCCGAGGCGATGATGCGTCCGCCGCGCCCGCGCGCGGCACCGTTGCTGGGCCGGTTCATCCTGTGGCGCCTGATGTTCGTCGGCGCGGTCCTGACCGGGCTCGCGTTCGCGGGCTTCCACGCCGTCGCCGCCGCCGGGGGCGATCTCGCCGAAGCGCGCGCGATGGCGCTCAACGCGCTGGTTGCCGGCGAGGTCGCCTACCTGTTCTCGTGCCGGTTCTGGACCGCGCCGGCCTGGCGCCGGCACGCGCCGAATCCGTGGGCCTGGGTCGCCGTCGGGGTGCTCGCGCTGGCGCAGGTCGGAATCACCTACTGGCCGCCGATGCAGCGCCTGTTCGGCACCGCCGGGCTCGAGCTGGGCCAGTGGGCCGCGATCGCGGTCGGCGCGGTGCTGCTGTTCGCGCTGGTCGAGTCCGAGAAGGCGGTGCTCCGGTTCGTCGATCGTCGCCGGCACGTCGCGCGGCTCGGCTAGAATCTCGGGCTTTCCCCCGGGAGACCGACGATGCCGACCCTGGCGCAGCGGATGTCGCGGGCGCGACCGAGCGCGATCATGGCCGTCGCGATGAAGGCCAAGGCGATGGCCGCCGCCGGTCGCGACGTCATCAGCTTCTCGATCGGCGTGCCGAACTTCCTTCCCGGCGAGCACGTCTACGCCGCCGCGCGCGAGGCGCTCGACCACGACTCCGGCAACTACGGCACCAACCGCGGCCGCGAGGACCTGCTGGACGGGTTCCTCGAGCATCTGCGCCGCGCCGGCATCGACGGCTACGAGCGCCGCCACGTGGTCGCCGGCATCGGCAACAAGCACCTGCTGTTCAACACGATGTACGCCCTGCTCGAGGAGGGCGACGAGGTGCTGGTGCCGACGCCGTACTGGACCACCTACGTCGACATCTGCGACATCCTCGGCGCCACCGCGACGCTGCTGCACTGCCCGCCCGAGGCCGACTACAAGCTGACGCCGGCGCAGCTCGAGGCCGCGATCGGCCCGAAGACCAGGCTGATCCTGTTCAACAATCCGTCGAACCCGACCGGCATGGTCTACACGCCGGACGAGGTCCGGGCGCTGGCCGACGTGCTGGTGCGCCACGACGTCTGGGTGATCTCGGACGACATCTACAACCGGATGATCTTCGACGGCCTGCCGTACCAGCACCTGGTGCTCGCGCGGCCGGAACTGCGCGACCGCGTGATCCTGATGGACTCGGTCTCGAAGACCTACGGCATGCCGGGCTGGCGCGTCGGCTGCATGGCGGGGCCCGAGTCGATCGTCGACGCGGTCGTGCGGCTCAACTCGAACCACATCACCAACCTGCCCGAGGTCACGACCGCCGCTGCCGCCGCTGCCTACACCGGCCCGCAGGACATCCCCGAACGGATGTGCCGCGAGTTCCAGGCCAAGCGCGACCAGGTGCTCGCGAGCTTCGCGCGGATCCCGGGCATCCGCTGCCCGAAGCCGCAGGGCGCGTTCTACGTGTTCCCCGACGTCAGCGCCTTCTTCGGCAAGCGCCACGGCGGGACGGCCATCGGCAACGACGTCGAGCTCTGCAGCGCACTGCTCGAGGCCGAGGGCGTCGCGATCGTGCCGGGCAGCGCCTTCGGCGAGCCGCGCGCCGTCAGGCTCTCCTACACGCTGCCGCCCGCGCAGCTGACCGAGGGCCTGGCGCGGATCGAGCGCTTCTTCGCGGCGCTCGCGTGATTTCGCGCCCGGACGCCCCTCGGCGCGCCCCGTCCATCGTTCCCACCCTTCCGAGGTTCTCCATGAAGAAGCCCCTCCGAGTCGCAGTGACCGGCGCCGCCGGCCAGATCGGCTACAGCCTCATCTACCGCATCGCCGCGGGCGAAATGCTCGGCAAGGACCAGCCGGTGATCCTGCAGCTGCTCGAACTGCCGCTCGACAAGGCCCAGGCCGCGCTCAGGGGCTGCATGATGGAGCTCGAGGACTGCGCCTTCCCGCTGCTCGCCGACATGGTCGGCACCTCCGACCCGAAGGTCGCGTTCCAGGACGCCGATGTCGCGCTGCTGGTCGGCGCGCGCCCGCGCGGCCCGGGCATGGAGCGCAAGGACCTGCTGATGGAGAACGCGAAGATCTTCATCGAGCAGGGCCGAGCGCTCGACGCGGCCGCGAGCCGCGACGTGCGCGTGCTGGTGGTCGGCAACCCGGCCAACACCAACGCCTACATCGCGATGAAGTCCGCGCCCGGCCTGCCGAAGGGCAACTTCACCGCGATGCTGCGCCTCGACCACAACCGCGCGCTGTCGCAGCTCGCGGCGAAGGCCCGGGTGCCGGTCGGCGACATCGAGCAGCTGGTCGTGTGGGGCAACCACTCGCCGACGATGTATCCGGATTACCGTTTCGCGACCGCCGGCGGCGTTTCGCTGAAGGACAGGATCGGCGACGAGGATTGGAACCGCAACGAGTTCATCCCGAAGGTCGGCAAGCGCGGCGCCGTGATCATCGAGGCGCGCGGGCTGTCGTCGGCGGCCTCGGCCGCGAATGCGGCGATCGACCACGTCCGCGACTGGATGCTCGGCACCGGCGGCCGCTGGGTGACGATGGGCATCCCGTCCGACGGCAGCTACGGCATCCCCGAGGACGTGATGTACGGCTTCCCGGTGACCTGCGCCGGCGGCCGCTACGAGATCGTCCAGGGCCTGCCGATCGACGAGTTCTCGCGCGAGCGCATGGCATTCACGCTCAAGGAGCTCGTAGAGGAGCGCGCCGGCGTCGCCGAGCTGCTGGCCTGAAGCCGGCCAATGGCGAATGGCGAATGGCCAATGGAATGAGCCCACGTCTTCCGAGTGCCATGCGTCGTTTCCCATGTGCGACTTGCCATTGGCCATTCGCCGAATGCACCTGCGCCCTGACCTCCCCGGAGTAGTCCCACCATGTCGATGACGTCCCCCGGCGCGCGCCTGCGGCAGGCGATGCGCGAGGAGAAACCCCTGCAGATGCCGGGCGCGATCAACGCCTACGCCGCGATGCAGGCCGAGCGCGCCGGCTTCCGCGCGCTCTATGTCTCCGGCGCCGGCATCGCCAACGCGAGCTACGGCCTGCCGGACCTCGGCATGACCAGCCTCGACAACGTCTGCGAGGACATCCGCCGGATCAGCGGCGCGACCGCGCTGCCGCTGCTGGTCGATGCCGACACCGGCTGGGGCGCGGTGTTCAACGTCCAGCGCACGGTCCGCGAGTTCATCCGCGCCGGCGCCGCCGCGTGCCACATCGAGGACCAGGTCCAGGCCAAGCGCTGCGGCCACCGGCCCGGCAAGGCGGTGGTGCCGAAGGCCGACTTCGCGGACCGGATCAAGGCCGCGGTCGACGGGCGCATCGACCCCGACTTCGTGATCGTCGCGCGCACCGACGCGCTCGCGGTCGAGGGCATCGACTCGGCGATCGAGCGCGCGCTGGCCGCAGAGGAGGCCGGCGCCGACGTGATCTTCGCCGAGGCCTGCACCACGCTCGACGAGTACGCGCGCTTCGTCACCACGCTGAAGGTGCCGGTGCTCGCGAACCTGACCGAGTTCGGCAAGACGCCGTACTTCACGGTCGACGAGCTGCGCGCGGTCGGCATCGCGATGGTGATCTACCCGCTGTCGGCGTTCCGCGCGATGGCGAAGGCCGCCGAGGCGGTCTACGCCGCGATCCGCAACGACGGCACGCAACGCAACGTGGTGGATCGCATGCAGACGCGGATGGAGCTCTACGACGTGCTCGGCTACCACGACTACGAGCGCAAGATCGACCAGTTGTTCGGCGCCGGCAGCGGCGAGTGACGCGGGCGCGCGTTCCGGGCGAGTCGGGACGCGCGCGCAACCCAGGAGGAGACCATGATGAGCACCCCCGAGAGCACCCTGCCGAAGCCGAAGAAGTCGGTCGCGCTGTCCGGCACCGCCGCCGGCAACACCGCGCTGTGCACGGTCGGGCGCAGCGGCAACGACCTCCACTACCGCGGCTACGACATCAAGGACCTCGCCGAGCACGCGGGTTTCGAGGAGGTCGCGCACCTGCTGGTCCACGGCGTTCTGCCGACCGCGAGCCAGCTCGCCGCGTACCGCACCAAGCTCAGGCGCCTGCGCGGCCTGCCGGCGATCGTGACCGAGGCGCTCGAGCTCGTTCCCGCCGCGGCGCATCCGATGGACGTGCTGCGCACCGGCTGCTCGGTGCTCGGCACCGTGCTGCCGGAGCGAGAGGGTCATCCGGCCGCCGAGGCGCGCGACATCGCCGACCGCCTGATCGCGAGCTTCGGCTCGATGCTGCTCTACTGGTGGCACTTCACCCGCAATGGCGCTCGGATCGAGACCCGCACCGACGACGAGACCGTCGCCGCGCACTTCCTGCACCTGCTGCACGGCGAGCCGCCGTCGGCGCTGCACGCGCGCGCGCTCGACCGTTCGCTGATCCTCTACGCCGAGCACGAGTTCAACGCCAGCACCTTCGCCGCGCGCGTGATCGCCGGCACCGGTTCGGACCTCTATTCCTGCATCACCGGCGCGATCGGCGCGCTGCGCGGCCCCAAGCACGGCGGCGCCAACGAGGTCGCGATGGACATCATCGCGCGCTACGCGAGCCCCGACGAGGCCGAGGCCGACATCCGCGCCCGGCTCGAGCGCAAGGAGATCATCATCGGCTTCGGCCACCCGGTCTACACGATCGGCGACCCGCGCAATCCGATCATCAAGGCGATCAGTCGCGAGCTGTGCGACGCCGGCGGCAACCGCAACCTGTTCGCGGTCAGCGAGCGCATCGAGCAGCTGATGTGGGCCACGAAGCGGATGTTCCCGAACCTCGACTGGTACAGCGCGAGCGCGTACCACATGATGGGCATCCCGACGCCGATGTTCACGCCGCTGTTCGTGATCGCGCGCACCACCGGCTGGAGCGCGCACGTGATCGAGCAGCGCGAGGACGGCAAGATCATCCGTCCGAGCGCGAACTACGTCGGCCCCGAGGACCGCGCCTACGTGCCGATCGCGGACCGCGGCTGAGGCGGGTTGCCGCCAGTCGCGAGCTGCGCTCGCTCCTACGTCCGAGCCACGATTCTTCCGTAGGAGCGACCGCAGGTCGCGATGGCAAGGCGCCATCCGCGCGCGGGGAACGATCGGAGTGCGGTCGTTGGACGATCGGCGTGCACGCGCGGGAACCGGGTCTCGTGTGGATCGCGAGCTGCGCTCGCTCCTACGTCCGAGCCACGATTCTTCCGCGGGAGCGACCGCAGGTCGCGATGGCAAGGCGCCGTCCGCGCGAGCGGGGAACGATCGGAGTGCGGCCGGTGGCCGATCG
>PVBP01000043.1 GCA_002995625.1 Lysobacteraceae bacterium
AAGCGTCGTTGCGAGCGGCCGCGGGTGTGCGCGCCCGCGGTCCCGAATCCAAGGGTGAACTGACATGGCAGACCAGAGAATCCGCATCCGGCTCAAAGCCTTCGATCATCGGCTGATCGATCGCTCGGCGAGCGAGATCGTCGAGACCGCGAAGCGGAGCGGCGCACAGGTGCGCGGCCCGATCCCGCTGCCGACCAAGGTCGAGCGCGTGACCATCCTGGTCTCGCCGCACGCCGACAAGGATGCCCGCGACCAGTACGAGACGCGCACGCACAAGCGCGTGCTGGACATCGTGGACCCGAACGACAAGACCGTCGACGCGCTGATGCGCCTCGACCTTGCCGCCGGCGTCGACGTCCAGATCAAGCTGAACTGAGCGCGCATCGGGGAACACTGAGATGAGCATTGGACTGATTGGCCGCAAGTGCGGCATGACCCGCGTCTTCACCGACGCCGGGGTCTCGGTTCCGGTGACGCTGATCGAGGCGACGCCGAACCGGGTCACCCAGGTGAAGACCGAGGCCACCGACGGCTACGACGCGATCCAGGTGACGGTCGGCACGCGCAAGGCCTCGCGCCTGACCAAGCCGGAGGCCGGACACTTCGCGAAGGCCAAGGTCGAGGCCGGCCGCGGGCTGTGGGAGTTCCGCGCGTCCGCCGACGAGGTCGGGTCGATCCCGGTCGGCAGCGAGCTGACGGTCGAGCGCTTCAGCGTCGGCCAGCTCGTCGACGTCGCCGGCGTGACCAAGGGCAAGGGCTTCCAGGGCACGATCAAGCGCCACAACTTCACGATGGGCGATGCCACCCACGGCAACTCGCTGTCGCATCGGGCCCCGGGCTCGATCGGCCAGCGCCAGACGCCGGGTCGCGTGTTCCCGGGCAAGAAGATGTCCGGCCACATGGGGGCCGTGCGCCAGTCGATCCAGAACCTCGAGGTGGTCAAGGTCGACGCCGAGCGCCACCTGATCGCCGTCCGTGGCTCGGTTCCGGGCGCGGCCGGTGGCGACGTCATCATCCGCCCGGCGGCGAAGGCCTGAGGAGGACACCGTGGAACTCTCGATTTCAGGCTCCGGCAAGACCGTCAGCGTGACCGACGGGGTGTTCGGCCAGGCCTTCCGCGAGGACCTGGTCCACCAGGTCGTCAACGCCTACCGCGCCGGCGGCCGTGCCGGGACCAAGGCGCAGAAGACGCGCTCCGAGGTCACCGGCACGACCAAGAAGTTCAAGCGCCAGAAGGGCGGCGGCGCGCGCCACGGCGACTACCGCGCGCCGATCTTCGTCGGTGGCGGCGTCACCTTCGCGGCGCGCCCGCGCGACTTCTCGCAGAAGGTCAACCGCAAGATGTACCGCGGCGCGATCGCGTCGATCCTGTCCGAGCTGCTTCGCCAGGGGCGGCTGTCGGTGGTCGAGTCGTTCGACGCCGAGACGCCGAAGACCCGCGACCTCGTCGCGAAGCTCGAGAAGCTCGGTGGCGGCCGGACCCTGCTGGTCAGCGAGTCCGTGAGCGAGAACCTCGCCCGCGCCGGCCGCAACGTGCCGGGCTTCGCGATGGTCCAGGTGTCGACGATGGATCCGGTGTCGCTGATCGCCGCCGACCGCGTGCTGCTCACGCTCGACGCGGTCAAGAAGATCGAGGAGTGGCTGGCATGAGCAACGAGCGCGTCTACTCGCTGATCCGCCGCCCGCACGTCTCGGAGAAGACCGCGCGCACGCAGGAGATCTCGAACCAGTACGTGTTCGAGGTCGCCTCCGACGCCACCAAGCCCGAGATCAAGGCGGCCGTCGAGAAGCTCTTCAGCGTCAAGGTCGAGGCCGTGCAGGTGGTCAACGTGCGCGGCAAGAACAAGACCTTCAAGGGCCGGTCGGGCAGCCGCACCGGCTGGCGCAAGGCCTACGTCCGGCTGGGCGAAGGCCAGTCGATCGATTTGATGGCCAAGGCCTGAGGGAAGGTCCACGATGGCACTGATCACGTACAAGCCGACCTCCGCCGGGCGCCGCCAGATGGTGCGCGTCTCGACGGCGGGTCTGCACAAGGGCGATCCGTACGCGCCGCTCACCGAGGCGAAGCCGAAGACCGGTGGCCGCAACCACCATGGCCGCATCACCACGCGGCACATCGGTGGCGGCCACAAGCACCACTACCGGATCATCGACTTCAAGCGCGACAAGGAAGGCATCCCGGCGCGCGTCGAGCGGATCGAGTACGACCCGAACCGCACCGCGCACATCGCGCTGCTGTGCTACGTCGATGGCGAGCGCCGCTACATCATCGCCCCGAAGGGCCTCAGCGTCGGCGACCAGGTGATCGCCGGGCGGGACGCGCCGATCAAGGCGGGGAACTCGCTGCCGCTCAGGAACGTGCCGATCGGCGCCACCGTGCACTGCGTCGAAATGCGGCCCGGCAAGGGCGCGCAGCTGGCCCGCAGCGCCGGCGCCGGCGTCCAGCTGATCGCGCGCGAGCAGGGTTACGCGACGCTGCGCCTGCGCTCCGGCGAGATGCGCAAGGTCCCGGCGGAGTGTCGCTGCACGATCGGCGAGGTCGGCAACGTCGAGCACAACCTGCGCAAGGTCGGCAAGGCCGGCGCGAAGCGCTGGCTGGGCATCCGGCCGACGGTCCGCGGCGCCGCGATGAATCCGGTCGACCATCCGCACGGCGGCGGCGAGGGCCGCGCCGGGCAGGGCAATCCGCATCCGGTGTCCCCGTGGGGCATGCCGACCAAGGGCTACAAGACCCGCAACAACAAGCGCACGCAGCGATTCATCGTGCGTGACCGTCGCGGCTGACAGGTAACAGCACCATGCCACGTTCACTGAAGAAGGGCCCGTTCGTCGATCCGCACCTGCAGAAGAAGGTCGACGTCGCGGCGTCCAGCAACAGCAAGCGCCCGATCAAGACCTGGTCGCGCCGGTCGATGATCCTGCCGGAGATGGTGGGTCTCACGATCGCCGTGCACAACGGTCGCCAGCACGTCCCGGTGCTCGTCAACGAGAACATGGTCGGGCACAAGCTCGGCGAGTTCGCGGTGACGCGGACCTTCAAGTCGCATGCCGGCGACAAGAAAGCCGACGCGAAGCGCTAAGGAGCCGACGATGGAAGCCAAGGCCGTACTCCGCACCGCCAGGATCTCGACCCAGAAGGCGCGCCTCGTCGCCGACCAGGTGCGTGGCCTGCCGGTCAGCCGGGCCCTCGACGTGCTCCGGTTCTCGAACAAGCGCGCCGCCGGGATCATCTACAAGGTCGTGTTCTCGGCGACCTCGAATGCCGAGAACAACCTCGGCGCCGACGTCGACGAACTGCGCGTCGCGCAGATCATGGTCGACGAGGGCCCGCACCTGAAGCGCTTCGCCGCGCGTGCCAAGGGCCGCGGCACCCGGATCCTCAAGCGCACGAGCCACATCACCGTGGTCGTGGGCGACGGCCGCTGAGCGAAAGGAAGAACCAACGATGGGTCACAAAGTCCACCCCACCGGCATCCGCCTCGGCATCGCCAAGGACTGGAACTCGAAGTGGTACGCGAACAAGCGCGACTACGCGCAGTATCTGGCCGCCGACCTCAAGGTGCGCGAGATGCTGAAGGAGCGTCTTGCCGCGGCCGGCATCAGCAAGATCCTGATCGAGCGTCCGGCCAAGACCGCGCGCGTCACGATCCACACCGCGCGCCCGGGCGTCGTCATCGGCAAGAAGGGCGAGGACATCGAGAAGCTGCGCAAGGACGTCTCCCAGCTGATGGGCGTCCCGACCCACATCAACGTCAGCGAGGTGCGCAAGCCCGAGCTCGACGCCCAGCTGGTCGCCGAGTCGATCACGCAGCAGCTCGAGCGCCGGATCATGTTCCGACGCGCGATGAAGCGCGCGGTCGGCAACGCGATGCGCCTCGGGGCGCTCGGGATCAAGGTCAACGTGGCCGGCCGCCTGAACGGCGCCGAGATCGCGCGCAGCGAGTGGTACCGCGAGGGCCGGGTTCCGCTGCACACGCTGCGCGCCGACGTGGACTACGGATTCGCCGAGGCGCGGACCACCTATGGCGTGATCGGCTGCAAGGTCTGGATCTACAAGGGCGAGGTCTTCGACCTGCACGCCGCCAACCAGGAACAGGCCCAGGAGCCGGCACCGGCACGCAAGGGCGGCGACCGCGGCGAGCGCGAGCGCGCGTCGGCCTGATCGAAGGAGTCGAACGACATGCTGCAACCCAGCCGACTGAAGTTCCGCAAGCAGCACAAGGGGCGCAATCGCGGCCTTGCGTACGTTGCGAACAAGGTGAGCTTCGGCGAGTACGGCCTCAAGGCCACCACGCACGGCCACCTGACCTCGCGCCAGATCGAATCGGCGCGACGCGCGATCTCGCGCTTCGTCAAGCGCGGCGGCAAGCTCTGGATCCGGGTGTTCCCGGACAAGCCGATCACGCGCAAGCCGATCGAGGTGCGCATGGGCAACGGCAAGGGCAACGTCGAGTTCTACGTGGCCGTGGTCCAGCCCGGCCGCATGCTCTACGAAATGGAGGGCGTCGACGAGGCGACCGCGCGCGAGGCCTTCCGCCTCGCCGCCGCGAAGCTCTCGGTGCAGACCGCCTTCGTGACCCGGACGGTGATGTGATGGACATCAAGGAACTGCGCAAGCTCGGTCGCCCCGAGCTCGACGAACACCTCCTCGCGCTGCAGCGCGAGCACTTCAACCTGCGGATGCAGCAGGGATCCGGGCAGTTGACCCAGACGCACCAGCTCAAGCGGGTCCGCCGCGACATCGCGCGGACCAAGATGCTGATCGGTGCGACGGGCAAGGAGCAGTCATGAGCGAGCAGGCAGCGACCAAGCGCACCCTCGAGGGCCGCGTCGTCAGCAACAAGATGCAGAAGACGGTCACCGTCCTGCTCGAGCGCCAGGTCAAGCATCCGCTGTACGGGAAGATCCTGCGGCGCTCGACCAAGGTGCACGCGCACGACGAGACCAACGAGTGCCGCGAAGGCGATCGCGTCCGGATCGTCGAATGCGCGCCGGTGTCCAAGTCGAAGAACTGGCGCGTCGTCGAGATCGTCGAGCGCGCCCGCTAAACGCAGCCAGTACAGGTTCAAGGAGCGAGTGCCATGATTCAGATGCAGAGCCACCTCGCCGCCGCCGACAACAGCGGCGCGCGCGAGCTGATGTGCATCAAGGTGCTGGGTGGCTCGAAGCGCCGCTACGCCGGGATCGGGGACGTCATCAAGGTCTCGGTCAAGGATGCGATCCCGCGCGGCAAGGTCAAGAAGGGCGAGGTCTACGACGCGGTCGTGGTGCGGACCCGGAAGGGCGTTCGCCGTCCGGACGGGTCGCTGATCCGGTTCGACGGCAATGCGGCCGTGCTGCTCAACAACAAGCTGGAACCGATCGGCACGCGCATCTTCGGACCGGTGACCCGCGAGTTGCGGACCGAGCGGTTCATGAAGATCGTGTCGCTGGCACCCGAAGTGCTGTGACGGGGTGACGAGATGAAGCGGATCAAGAAGGGCGATCAGGTGATCGTGATCGCCGGAAAGAACAAGGGGCAGCGCGGCGAGGTGCTGCGGGTGGTCGACGACCGCGTGGTCGTCAGCAACGTCAACCTGGTCAAGCGCCACACCAAGCCGAACCCGCAGGCCAACCAGCCGGGCGGCATCGTCGAGCGCGAGGCCTCGATCCACGTCTCGAACGTGATGCTCTGGAACCCGGCCTCGAGCCGTGGCGAGCGGGTCGGGTTCAAGACGCTCGAGGACGGTCGCAAGGTGCGGGTGTTCCGCTCCAGCGGCGAAGTGGTCGACATTTGAGGATCGCGGCGATGAACGCGCGCTTGAAGCAGCACTACAAGGAAAAGGTCGTCCCGAAGCTCGTCGAGCGCTTCGGCTACAAGAGCCCGATGCAGGTTCCGAAGCTGACCAAGATCACGCTCAACATGGGCGTCGGCGAGGCGGTCGGGAACAAGAAGGTGCTCGAGAACGCGATCGCCGACATGACCGCGATCGCCGGCCAGAAGCCGGTGGCGACGCTGGCGCGCAAGTCGATCGCGACGTTCAAGATCCGCGACGGCTGGCCGATCGGCTGCAAGGTCACGCTGCGCGGCGAGCGGATGTACGAGTTCCTCGACCGGCTGATCAACATCGCGCTGCCGCGCGTCCGCGATTTCCGCGGCGTGTCGGGTCGCGCCTTCGACGGCCGCGGAAACTTCAACTTCGGGATCAAGGAGCAGATCATCTTCCCGGAGATCAACTTCGACCAGGTCGACGCGATCCGCGGCATGGACATCGCGATCACGACGACCGCCCGCAGCGACGCCGAGGCGAAGGCGCTGCTCGAAGGCTTCAACTTCCCGTTCCGCAACTGATCCGGACCCGAACAGATGGCCAAGACATCCATGGTCGAGCGCGACAAGAAGCGCGCGAAGCTGGTCAAGAAGTACGCCGCGAAGCGCGCCGAGCTCAAGCGCCGCAGCAGCGACCTCTCGCTGCCGCTCGAGGAGCGCATGGCGGCCTCGGCCGCGCTGGCCAGGCTGCCGCGCGACTCGAGCCCGTCGCGCCAGCGCAACCGCTGCGAGCTGTCCGGGCGTCCGCGCGGCGTGTACAGCCGGTTCGGGCTCGCCCGGAACAAGCTGCGCGAGGCGACGATGCGCGGCGACGTTCCGGGCCTGCGCAAGGCGAGCTGGTAACGATCGTCACGCGCGGGCCAGGCTCGCGCGTCCCCACTGGATATCGATGCTGGAAACCGAACATGAGCATGACTGATCCGATCGCGGACATGTTTGTCCGCATCAAGAACGGCCAGGCCACCGGCAAGACGAGCGTGCGGATGCCGTCGTCGAAGGTGAAGGCCGCGATCGCGCGGCTGCTGAAGGACGAGGGCTACCTGACCGACGTGATCGAGCGCGATGCCGGTCCGGGCCGGAAGGAACTCGAGCTCGCGCTGAAGTACTACATGGGCAAGCCGGCGATCGACCGCCTCGAGCGCGTCAGCCGCCCCGGGCTGCGCCGGTACTGCGGCAAGTCCGAACTGCCGAAGGTCCTCGGTGGGCTCGGCATCTCGGTCGTCTCGACCTCGGCCGGCATCATGACCGACGCCCAGGCGCGCGCGCGTGGCCTCGGCGGCGAAGTCATCTGCCTGGTCGCCTGAGGACAAACGCCATGTCACGAGTCGCAAAGAAGCCGGTCGTGCTGCCGAAGGGCGTCGAATGCCGGATCGACGGCAGCAACGTCACCGTCAAGGGCCCGAAGGGCGAGCTTCGCCTGCCGCCGATCCCGGACATCGAGGTCAAGCTCGAGTCCGGCGAGATCCGCCTGTCGGCGCATTCGGGGGATCTCCGGTTCGCCGGGACCGCCCGCGCGCTGCTGGCCGGCATGGTCAAGGGCGTGTCCGAGGGCTACACCAAGAAGCTCGAACTGGTCGGGGTCGGTTACCGCGCCGCGATGCAGGGCAAGGACCTGAGCCTCTCGCTCGGCTTCTCGCACCCGGTCGTGTTCGCCGCGCCGGAGGGCGTGACGCTGGCGACGCCGACGCAGACCGAGATCACGATCACGGGCGCGGACCTGCAGCGGGTCGGCGAGACCGCGGCCAAGATCCGCGCGCTGCGTCCGCCGGAACCCTACAAGGGCAAGGGCGTGCGCTACGCGGGCGAGAAGATCACCCTCAAGGAAGCCAAGAAGGCCTGATGGCCGTTCCGGCCGCCGGAGACGAGCGATGACGAAGAAGGAAACCCGCCTGCGCCGGGCCAAGCGCACCCGCATGCACATCCGCGAACTCGGCGTGCACCGCCTGACGGTGCATCGCAGCGGCCAGCACATCTACGCGCAGGTCATCGCGCCGAGCGGCGACCGGGTGGTCGCTGCGGCCGCGACCACGCAGAAGGACGTGCGCGAGGGGCTGAGCGGCACCAAGAACATCGCGGCGGCGGCCGCCGTCGGCAAGGCGGTGGCCGAGCGCGCGCTGAAGGCCGGCGTCGACAGCGTCGCCTTCGACCGTTCCGGCTTCCTGTACCACGGGCGGATCAAGGCCCTGGCCGAGGCGGCCCGCGAGGCCGGCCTCAAGTTCTGACGGTCCGGTCATCCACATCCAGCACACCCAGGCGGCCGACGGCCGCGGAAGTCGAGAAACATGAGCAATCCAGAACGCGAGCGGGAACGGGACAACGGCGACGGCATGCTGGAAAAGCTGATCGCCGTGAACCGCGTGGCCAAGACGGTCAAGGGTGGTCGGCAGATGAGCTTCACCGCGCTGACCGTGGTCGGCGACGGCGATGGCCGGGTCGGCCTCGGCTACGGCAAGGCCCGCGAGGTGCCGGCCGCGATCGCGAAGGCGATGGAGCGGGCGCGCAAGGGCATGGTCAAGGTCTCGCTGAACAACGGGACGCTGCACTACGCGGTCAAGGCGAACCACGGGGCCGCGAAGGTGTTCATGCAGCCGGCTGCCGAAGGCACCGGCGTCATCGCCGGCGGCGCGATGCGCGCGGTGTTCGAGGTCGTCGGAGTCAAGAACGTGCTCGCGAAGGCCAACGGCTCACGCAACCCGATCAACCTGGTGCGCGCCACGATCAAGGGACTGAAGAGCGTCACCTCGCCGCAGCAGATCGCGGCGAAGCGCGGCAAGAAGCTGTCCGAACTGCTCGGCACGGAGGAAGGTCATGGCTGAGGCGAAGTCGCCCACGATCAAGGTCCGGCTGGTCAGGAGCCCGAACAGCTGCCAGCAGCGCCATCGCGAGAGCGTGCGCGCGCTCGGGCTGACGCGCCTCAACCAGGTCCGCGAGCTGAAGGACAGCCCGAGCGTTCGCGGCCTGATCGACCAGGTCTCGTATCTCGTCCGCGTCGAGGCCTGAGGCCCGCGCGACCCCCAAGGAGTCACCCATGCGCCTCAACACTCTGAAGCCAGCCGAAGGTGCCCGTCGCGAACGCACGCGCGTCGGCCGCGGCATCGGATCGGGCCTCGGCAAGACCGCGGGCCGCGGTCACAAGGGCCAGTACGCCCGCGCCGGCAAGGGCAAGGTCAAGCCGGGCTTCGAAGGCGGCCAGATGCCGCTGCAGCGCCGTCTGCCGAAGGTCGGGTTCCGATCGAAGCTCGCGCGCGACGTCGCCGAGGTGCTGCTGTATGCGCTCGAGCGCCTGCCGGGCACCGACATCGACTTCGCGGCGCTGCGTGCCGGCGGCCTCGTGCCGGCCGACGCCAAGCGCGCGAAGCTGGTGAAGAAGGGCGAAGTCAAGCGCGCCTACGTGGTCAAGGGCGTCGCCGTCACCGCCGGCGCCAGGGCGGCGATCGAGGCCGCGGGCGGCCGCGTGGAGTAACCGGTGGCCGCATCCGCCCAATCGATGTTCGGGAACCTCGGCAAGCTCAGCGAGCTGAAGCAGCGCCTGCTGTTCGTGCTCGGGGCGCTGCTGGTGTTCCGCCTCGGCACCTTCATTCCGGTGCCGGGCGTCAATCCCGAGGCGATGGCGCGCCTGATCGACCAGCAGCGCGGCACGATCATGGACATGTTCAACATGTTCACGGGCGGCGCGCTCGAGCGGATGTCGATCTTCGCGCTGAACGTGATCCCGTACATTTCGGCGTCGATCATCCTGCAGCTGATGTCGCACACCGTCCCGTACTACATCGCCCGCCGCAAGGAAGGCGAGGCGGGACGCCGCGTGATCACGCAGCACACCCGGATCGGCACGATCCTGCTCGCCTCGTTCCAGGCCTTCGGCGTCGCGATGGCGCTCCAGGGCCAGGCCGGCGCCGGCATGGCGGTCGTGGTCAATCCCGGACCCGCCTTCGTCTTCAGCACCGTGGTCGGCCTGACCGCGGGCACGATGTTCCTGATGTGGCTCGGCGAGCAGATCACCGAGCGCGGTGTCGGCAACGGCATCTCGCTGATCATCTTCGCCGGCATCGTCGCGATGCTGCCCGGGGCCGTCGCCGCGACGCTCCAGCTGGCTCAGACCGGCGAGCTCAGCGCGCTCAAGGTGATCGTCGTGTTCCTGATCGTGCTGGTCGTCACCGCCTTCGTGGTGTTCGTCGAGCGTGGCCAGCGCCGGATCACGGTCAACTACGCGCGGCGCCAGGGCGGCGCCCGCGCGTATCAGAACCAGAGCTCGCACCTGCCGCTCAAGCTCAACATGGCGGGCGTGATCCCGGCGATCTTCGCGTCGTCGCTGATCATGTTCCCGGCGACCGCGATGAGCTGGGCCTCGCAGGGCGCCCAGGCGCCGCGCTGGCTGCAGACCCTGACCCAGGCGCTCGCCCCGGGCGAGCTGCTCTACATGGCCGTGTACGGCGGCCTGATCGCGTTCTTCGCGTTCTTCTACACCGCGCTGGTCTTCAACTCGAACGAGACCGCCGAGAACCTGAAGAAGTCGGGCGCCCTGATCCCCGGCATCCGGCCCGGCAAGGCCACCGCCGACTACATCGACGGCGTCATCACCCGCCTGACCGCGGTCGGCGCGCTGTACCTGGTCGCGGTCTGCCTGCTGCCGGAGGTCATGCGGTCGAGCTGGAACGTGCCGTTCTATTTCGGCGGCACCTCGCTGCTGATCGTCGTGATCGTGGTGATGGACTTCACCGCCCAGATCCAGGCGCACCTGATGTCGCACCAGTACGAGAGCCTGCTGAAGAAGGCCAACCTCAAGTCCTACGGGCGCGGCGGCGGCATCCGCGGCAGCTGAACCGGGCCGGGGACTTCCGCGCGCCGGATGTAAAGAAGTCGTTTTTCAACTATACTTTTTGGTTCGCCGCGGGCCGCGCGGCGCGGAGAAGATCGCAATGGCACGCATTGCTGGCGTCAACATCCCGGTCCACAAGCACGTCTGGGTCGGGCTGCAGAGCATCTACGGCATCGGGCGCACCCGCTCGCAGAAGGTCTGCGTCGCGGCCGGCGTCGATCCGCACACCAAGGTCAAGGACCTCAGCGAGGGCGAACTCGAGCGCCTGCGCCAGGAAGTGGGCCGCTACGTGATCGAAGGCGACCTGCGGCGCGAGGTCGGCATCAGCATCAAGCGGCTGATGGACCTCAACTGCTACCGCGGGCTTCGTCACCGGCGCGGCCTGCCGGTCCGCGGCCAGCGCACGCGCACCAACGCGCGCACCCGCAAGGGTCCGCGCAAGGCGATCAAGAAGTAAGCCCCGAGCCCCGGAAAGAACATCATGAACAAGCAAGCCACCTCGGCCGGCAAGCCGAAGAAGAAGGTCAAGCGCGTCGTCACCGACGGCATCGCGCACATCCAGGCCTCCTTCAACAACACCGTCGTGACGATCACCGACCGCCAGGGCAATGCGCTGTCGTGGGCGACCTCCGGCGGCTCGGGCTTCCGCGGATCGCGCAAGAGCACGCCGTTCGCGGCGCAGGTGGCGGCGGACAAGGCCGGCCGCGCGGCGCTCGACTATGGCCTGAAGACCCTCGAGGTCCGCATCAAGGGGCCGGGTCCGGGGCGCGAATCCGCGGTCCGCGGCCTCAATGCCGTCGGCTACAAGGTCACCAACATCGTCGACGTCACGCCGATCCCGCACAACGGCTGCCGCCCGCCGAAGCGGCGTCGCGTCTAACAGGAACCGCATCATGGCTCGCTACATCGGTCCGACCTGCAAGCTCGCCCGCCGCGAGGGCACCGACCTCCAGCTCAAGAGTCCGGCGCGCGCGCTCGAGTCCAAGTGCAAGCTCGAGCAGAAGCCCGGTCAGCACGGCGCCTCGAAGCGCGCGAAGCTGTCCGACTACGCGGTCCAGCTGCGCGAGAAGCAGAAGGTCAAGCGCATCTACGGCCTGCTCGAGCGCCAGTTCCGCATCGTCTACAGCCGCGCGGCCAACCAGAAGGGCAATACCGGCGAGAACCTGCTCCGGATCCTCGAGTCGCGCCTCGACAACGTGGTCTACCGGATGGGCTTTGCGGTCACCCGCGCCCAGGCCCGCCAGCTGGTCGCCCACAAGGCGGTGCTGGTCAACGGCAAGTGCGTGAACCTGCCGGGCTACCAGGTCAAGCCGGGCGACGAGATCTCGATCGCCGAGCGCTCGCGCAGCCAGCTCCGGATCCAGGAGGCGCTGAAGCTGTCCGAGGAGATGGATCTCGTGCCGGCGTGGATGCTGGTCGACGGCAAGAAGATGAGCGGCACGTTCAAGACCCTGCCTGAGCGCGCCGACCTGCCGTCGGACATCAACGAAAACCTCATCGTCGAGTTGTACTCGAAGTAACCAGGACACCTCTTAATGGTCGTTTCCGCCACCCAGATCCTGAAGCCGCGCGGCCTCGCGTCGGAGAAGGTCAGCCACAATCGTTCGAAGGTGGTGCTCGAGCCGCTCGAGCGCGGCTTCGGCCATACCCTCGGCAACGCGCTGCGGCGCGTGCTGCTGTCCTCGATCCCGGGGGCCGCGATCACCGAGGTCGAGATCGACGGCGTGCTGCACGAGTACACGACGCTCGAGGGCATGCAGGAGGACGTGATCGACGTCCTGCTGAACCTGAAGGACGTCGCGATCCGTCTGCACAACGTCGACGAGACCACGCTCACCCTGACCCGCAAGGGGGTCGGCGTGGTCAAGGCCGGCGACATCGTCGCCGACCACAACGTCGAGATCCTGAACCCCGAGCACGTGATCTGCCACCTGACCAAGGACATCGAGCTGTCGATGCGCCTTCGCGTCAGCCGCGGCATCGGCTACCAGCCGGCGATCGCACGGCGCAAGCCCGACGAGGAGGCGCGTCCGATCGGACGCCTGCACCTCGACGCCTCGTTCTGCCCTGTGCGCCGGGTGGCCTTCGAGGTCGAGAGCGCGCGCGTCGAGCAGCGCACCGACCTCGACAAGCTGGTCCTCGACATCGAGACCAACGGCACGATCGAGGCCGAGGACGCGGTCCGCCGTGCGGCCGACATCCTGTCCGAGCAGCTCTCGGTGTTCAGCGATTTCAGCCGTCGCGAGAGCACCAGCACGGTCCAGTCGGTGCCGGGCATCGACCCGATCCTGCTGCGCCCGATCGACGACCTCGAGCTGACCGTGCGCTCGGCCAACTGCCTCAAGGCCGAGAGCATCTACTACATCGGCGATCTCGTGATGAAGACCGAGAACGAGCTGCTGAAGACCCCGAATCTCGGCAAGAAGTCGCTGACCGAGATCAAGGAAGTGCTCGCGCAGCGCGCCCTGTCGCTCGGCATGAAGATCGACAACTGGCCGCCGCCCGGCCTCACGTCCGGCATGCAGATCGGCTGAGAAGCCCAAGACCCGAACACCGAGGATCCGTGTCATGCGCCACATGAAGTCCGGCCGCAAGCTCAACCGAACCAGCGCCCACCGCGAGGCGATGTTCCGCAACATGGCGAGCTCGCTGATCAAGCACGAGGTCATCAAGACCACGCTGCCGAAGGCGAAGGAGCTGCGCCGGGTGGCCGAGCCGCTGATCACGCTCGCGAAGACCGACGGCGTCGCGAATCGCCGCCTCGCGTTCGCGCGGCTGCGTGACGAGGTCGCCGTCGGCAAGCTGTTCACCGAGATCGGGCCGCGCTACGCGAGCCGTCCCGGCGGCTATCTCCGCATCCTGAAGTGCGGCTTCCGGGCCGGCGACGCCGCCCCGATGGCCTACGTCGAGCTGGTCGACCGTCCGCAGACCGAGGCGTCCGCCGCCTGACCGGGATCCCCCGCTGCCACGACCGGACCCCGGCTGCGGCCGGGGTCTTCGTTTGCGGCGCCTCGAAGTCGCGGCTTCGCGATATCTTGCCGCGAACCGGGAACCACGACGGCCCGGTGCCGGTCCTCCCACTGCCGTCGGCGCGCAGCCGACCCAGCCGCGTCCGTTCCGGAGTCGTTCGCCGATGAATCCGCTCGACTGGTCGTTCCGCACCGCGTTCGCCGTGGCCGCCGCCGTCGCCGCGGCGCTGCTCGGCTATGCCTACTGGTCGCAGTTCGTCGGCGGGCTCGAGCCCTGTCCGCTCTGCATCTTCCAGCGCGTGGCCTTCATCGCCGTGTTCGTCGTGTGCCTCGTGGCCGCGATCCACGCGCCGCGCGGCATCGGGCGACGGGTCTACGGCGTGCTCGCCTTCCTCGCCGCCGCCGCCGGCGCCGGCATCGCGAGTCGCCACGTCTGGCTGCAATCACTGCCCGCCGACCAGGTGCCGGCGTGCGGGCCGGGGCTCGATTACCTGATGGAGGCCTTCCCGCTGGCCGAAGCCGTCCGGCTCGCCTTCACCGGCTCCGGCGAGTGCGCCGAGATCGACTGGGTGTTCCTCGGACTGTCGATGCCGGCCTGGACGCTGGTCTGGTTCGTGCTGTTCGCGGTCGGCGCGGTCTGGTTCGGCTTCCGGCGGCGCGCCTGATCGCGGCGGCGGGCGAATGCCCGCGAACCGCGGCGTCCGGCGGGCCGCGTGACGTCCCGCCGCGGTTTGCGCTAGCCTCGTTACCGCATTGCAACATCGACGTTCCCATGCGAAGCGCGCGAACGATGCCCGCCACCGGCCCACATCCCGTCCTCGAGCACCCCGGCTGGTCTCCGGACAGCTGGCAGGCGCGTCGCGCCACGCAGCAGCCGGTCTATGCGAACGCCAGCGCGCTCGCCAGTGCGCTCGCCGAGGTCCGGCAGCTGCCCCCGCTGGTCACGTCCTGGGAGGTGCTGGCGCTGAAGCGCCAGCTCGCCGAGGCTGCGGCTGGCCGGCGCTTCCTGCTCCAGGGCGGCGACTGCGCCGAAAGCTTCGCGGACTGCGACTCGGGCACCATCTCGAACCGGCTCAAGGTGCTGCTGCAGATGAGCGTCGTGCTGATCCACGGCCTCAAGCTGCCGGTGGTCCGCGTCGGGCGCTTCGCCGGCCAGTACGCGAAGCCCCGCTCCGCCGAGACCGAGACGCGCGACGGCGTCACCTTGCCGAGCTATCGGGGCGACATCATCAACGGGCCCGGCTTCAGCGCCGCCGAGCGCGAGGCCGACCCGCGTCGGCTGGTGCGCGCGCACGCCTGTTCGGCGATGACGATGAACTTCGTCCGCGCGCTGATCGACGGCGGCTTCGCCGACCTGCACCACCCGGAGTACTGGGAGCTCGGCTGGCTCGAGCACTCGCCGCGCGCGCGCGAGTACCGCGAGATGGTCGCGTCGATCGGCGAGGCCGTGCGCTTCATGGAGACGCTCGCCGGCGAGCCGATCGGCAGCTTCTCGCGGGTCGACTTCTACACCTCGCACGAGGCGCTGCTGCTGCACTACGAGCAGGCGCTGACCCGGCAGGTGCCGCGGCAGTGGGGCTGGTTCAACCTCTCGACCCACTACCCGTGGATCGGCATGCGCACCGCCGACCTCGACGGCGCCCACGTCGAGTACTTCCGCGGCATCCGCAATCCGATCGGCATCAAGATCGGGCCGTCGGTCACGCCGGATCAGCTGGTCGAGCTGGCGCGGGTGCTGAACCCGGCCAACGAACCCGGGCGCCTGACCTTCATCCACCGGATGGGCGCCGCGAAGATCGCCGATCGGCTGCCGCCGCTGCTGCACGCGATCCGCCGCGAGGGCGCCGAAGTCCTGTGGTGCTGCGACCCGATGCACGGCAACACCGAATCGCTCGAGAACGGCATCAAGACCCGCCGCTTCGACAACATCGCGGCCGAGCTCGAGCAGGCCTTCGACCTGCACGCGGCGGCCGGCACGCGGCTCGGCGGCGTGCACCTCGAGCTGACCGGCGAGGACGTGACCGAGTGCCTCGGCGGCGCGCGCGCGCTGGCCGCCGACGACCTCCAGCGCGCCTATCGCTCGACGGTCGATCCCAGGCTCAACTACGAGCAGTCGCTCGAACTCGCGATGCTGATCGTGCGCAAGGCGCGCGAGCGCGCGCGGACCGACTGATCGGCCCCGCGTCGTGGCGGGTCGGTGGCCGGTCGCGCTCGCGCTGCTCGCGGCGCTCGCGCTGTCCGCGCTGATGCTGCTGCGCCATCAGGGCCAGCACCCGTTCGCCGGGCAGGCGGAGCCGGCGGCCTGCGCCGCGCTGGCGATGCCGGGCACCGGCGGGTTCACGCTGACCGCCCCGAGCACCGGAACGCCCGCCGACGACCTGCACCCGCGCGCGGCGCGCTGCGCGGTCGCCTGGGGTCCGGGCGGGCGCGTCGAGGTCGCGGTCCTGACGCGGGCCGCGCTCGACGCCGAAGGCCAGTCACCCGACACGGTCGACCTGCTCGACGCCTGGCTGAAGGGTGAAGCCCTGGCCGGATCCCGATTCGAGTCGGTGAAGGGGCCCTGGCGCGCGGCTTACGCCGAGCGCGGCGACGCGGGGCTGCACCGCATCGTCGTCGACGACAACGGCGTGCTGGTCGTCGTGGCGCCGGCTGGGCTCGATGCAGACGCGGGCCTCGAGGCGGCTCGCGGCGTGGTCGAGGCCCTGCGCGCCGCGCCGCCGGCCGACTGACGGATTGCTGGCGCCGTCGCGCAGGGCAGGGGACCGCCGGAGCCGCGACGCGATCGCGACCCCGGGCAACCGAGCCGGGGCGCGCGTCGAAGCGCGTCGCGGCGTGCGTCCGGGACTTTCGGCACGTCCAACAGGGTCCGGTCGCGTTACCCTCGGGTGTCGCTTGCCGTCAGGGGATCCCCGATGTCCTTCCGTCTTCCGGCGCTCGGCACGGCGTTGGCCGTCGCCGCGATCGTCGTCCTCGCCGGAACGCCGGCCGCCGCGCAGCAGTCCTCGGCGCCGAGCTTCGGCATCCGAGACGTCACGCCGCGGCACCACGCGCTGGTCAACGCCCGGATCGTCACCGCGCCGGGCCGGGTCATCGAGCGCGGCACGGTCGTGCTGAAGGACGGACTCATCGAGTCGGTCGGCCCTGGCGATGCGGTGCCCGCCGGCGCGACGCGGCACGACCTCGGTGGCAAGACCGTGTTCGCCGGCTTCATCGACGTCGCGACCGGCATCGGCCTGCCGGCCGCCTTCAAGCCGGCGCCGCCGCCGGCCTTCGGTCGTCCGGGCGCCGGGGGCCCGCCGCCGCAGCGGGCCGAAGCGCCGGACGCGCAGGGACCGCGCTACTGGAACCGTCGAGTCCGTCCCGAGCGCGATGTCGCGCAGGCGCTCGATGTCAAGGCCGATGACGCGAAGGCCCTGCGCGACCAGGGCTTCGCCGCCGCGCTGTCGATTCCGGAGGCCGGCATCGTGCGCGGCCAGAGCGCGCTGCTTGTCCTGCGCGGTGATGCCGGCAGCGACGTGAACGACCTGGTGCTCGCCGCGCGCGTGTTCCAGCACGTCGGCGTCGAGTACGGCAGCCCGATGAACCAGGACTACCCGGCCTCGTTCATGGGCGTGCAGGCGCTGATCCGGCAGGCGCTGCTCGATGCGCGCTGGCACCGCGACGTCGCCGCCGAGCACGCGCGCGGCCGCGGCGAACGGCCCGAGGCGAACCTCTCGCTCGAGGCGCTCGCGCCGGTGCTCGACGGCCGCCAACGCGTGATGTTCGATGCCGGTACCGAACTCGAGCACGGGCGCTGGCTTGCGATCGCGCGCGAGTTCGGCCTCGGCGCGGTGCTGCTCGGCAACGGGACCGAGTACCGCGTGCTGCCGCAGCTCGCGGCCGCGAAGGTTCCGTTGGTCGTGCCGCTGGTGTTCCCGGAGGCCCCCGCGGTCGAGGAGCCCGAGACCGCGGTCGGCATCGCGCTCGCCGACCTCGAGCACTGGGAGCAGGCGCCGGCGAACGCGGCACGGCTGGTCGCGGCCGGCGTGCCGATCGCGCTGACCGCGCGCGGCCTCAAGGACCCGAAGTCCTTCCTCGGCAACCTGCGCAAGGCAGTCGCCGCGGGGCTCGCCGAGGACGCCGCGCTCGCGGCGCTGACCGAGCAGCCGGCGCGGATCGTCGGAATGGAGGACCGGCTCGGCCGCATCGCGCCCGGCTTCGCCGCGAACCTCGTCGTCGCCGACGGCGAGCTGTTCCGGGCCGAAGGCGCCGCGATCTACCAGGTCTGGATCGACGGCATGCCGCATGAGGTGAAGCCGCTGCCGCGCGCCGACCTGCGCGGCGGCTGGCAGCTCGCGTGGAGCGACGCGCGCGGGCCCCAGACGATCGAGGTGGCCGGCACCGCCGAGGCGCCCGAGGTGACCGCCGGAGAGCGCAAGGCGACCGGAAAGCTGTCCGGCGGCCGCGTCCTGTTCACGCTCGACGGCGGCTGGTTCGGCCTGCCGGACACCGAGAAGCAGCGCGTCAGCCTTGCGGTCGACGGCGACCGGCTCGATGGCGTCCGTGCGCTGGCGGACGGCGGCACGGTCGCGGTCAGCGGCACGCGGACGAAGGCCGGTCCGGCGCCGGAGCCCCTGAAGCCGGTCGAGCGCAAGGTCCCGCCGGCGCTCACCGGCTACCCGGCCGGCGAGTACGCGCGCGAGGCGCCGCCGGTCGCGCCGGATGCCGTGCTGGTCCGCAACGCGACGATCTGGACGATGGGTCCGGCGGGCGTGCTCGAGAACGCCGATCTCCTTGTCCGCCGCGGCAAGGTGGCCGCCGTGGGTCGCAATCTTCCGGCACCGGCCGGCGCGGTCGTGATCGACGCCAGCGGCCGGCACGTCGCGCCCGGCATCATCGACGCGCATTCGCACAGCGCGCTGATCGGCAACGTCAACGAGGGCACGCACGCGGTCACGACCGAGGTCCGCACCGCCGACATCATCGATCCGACCGACATCAGCCTCTACCGCCAGCTCGCCGGCGGCGTGACCGCCGCGAACCTGCTGCACGGGTCGGCGAATCCGATGGGCGGGCAGGCGACGACGATCAAGCTGCGCTGGGGCCGTGACGCCGAGGGCCTCGTGATGGAGGGCGCCCCGGGCGGCATCAAGTTCGCGCTCGGCGAGAACGTCAAGCAGTCGAACTGGGGCGAGATGTTCACGACCCGCTATCCGCAGACGCGGATGGGCGTCGAGCAGATCATGCTCGACACCTTCACCGCGGCGAGGGCCTACGGCGAGGCGTGGGACGCATGGAATCGCAGCAAGCGCGGCCCGGCGCCGCGCCGCGACCTCCGGCTCGAGGCCGTGCTCGAGATCCTGCGCGGCCAGCGCCTCGTCCACATCCATTCGTACCGCGCCGACGAGATCCTGATGTTCGTGCGTCTCGCCGAGCGCTTCGGCTTCAGGGTCGCAGCCTTCCAGCACGTGCTGGAAGGCTTCAAGGTCGCGCCGGAACTGGCGGCGGCCGGCGCCGGCGCGTCGAGCTTCACCGACTGGTGGTCGTTCAAGTGGGAGGCCTACGACGCGATCCCGCACAACCCCGCGCTGCTGACGCGCGCCGGCGTGCTGACCAGCATCAACTCGGACTCCGACGAGCTCGCGCGCCGGCTCAACTCGGACGCCGCCAAGGCGGTCAAGTACGGCGGGCTGTCGGAGGTCGAGGCGCTGGCGCTGGTCACGATCAACCCGGCGCGCCAGATCGGCGTCGGTGACCGCATCGGCTCGCTCGAGCCCGGCAAGGACGCCGACTTCGTGATCTGGACCGAGAACCCGCTGTCGACCTTCGCGGTCGTCGAGCAGACCTTCATCGACGGCGCGAAGTACTACGACCGCTCCGAGGACCGCGCCGCGCGCGAGCGGGTCGCGCGCGAGCGCGAGCGCCTGGTGCAGGCGATCCTGCCCGAGCGCAACAAGACCGTCGCGCGGGGTCCGGGCGGACCGCCGTCGGCGAAGGGCGCCGATCCGCAGCCGCCGGTCGGCTACGGCAACTTCTGGACCTGGAGGATCGAGGCCGATCGCCACCGCCTCGCGGACCTCGCGGTGATGTACGCGAACCGCCGCGGGCTCTACCACGACGGCCAGGACATCGTGTCCTGCAGCGCGTCCGAGCATCTGCACTGAGGGCCCCGGCATGACCAAGGCACGACCGTTCCTGCTTGCGACCCTCTGTGCGGTCGCGCCCGCCGCGACGGCGCAGAACGTGGTCACGATCCCGCGCCCGGTCGAACCCGGACCGGTCGTGATCACCGGCGCGACGATCCACCCGGTCAGCCGGGCGCCGATCGCCGACGGCCGGATCCGCTTCGAGGCCGGGAAGATCACCGCGGTCGGCGGCGCCGAGGTGCCGACCGCCGGCGCGCGCGTGATCGAGGCGCGCGGCCAGCACGTGTATCCCGGGCTCATCAATGCGAACACGGTCGTCGGCCTGGTCGAGGTCTCGGCCGCGCGCGCGACCGTCGACACCGCCGAGGTCGGACCGGTCAACCCGAACGCGCGTGCCGCGATCGCGCTGAACCCGGACAGCGAGATGATCCCGGTCACGCGCGCGAACGGCGTGCTGGTCGCGCTCGCGGTCCCGCAGCCGGGCGCGACCGGCGTCGTCACCGGGCAGTCGGCGCTGGTCGGGCTCGATGGCTGGACCTGGGAGGAGCTGACGATCAAGACCCCGGTCGGGATGCACATCCACTGGCCGAGCCTGCTGGTGCCGGAGTTCCTGCCGGCGCCACTGATCGAGCAGGTTCGGAAGGCCCAGCGCGACAAGCGCGACGCGCTGGCCGCCGCGATGCGTGACGCCAAGGCGTGGCGCGAGGCCGCGCGCGGTGGCACCGTGCGCCAGCCGGACCTGCGCTGGCAGGCGATGCAGCCGATGCTCGACGGGTCGCTTCCGGTCTACATCCACGCCGATGACCTCGAGTCGATCCAGTCGGCGCTCGCGTTCGCGGCCGAGCATGGCCTGCGGATGGTGCTGGTCGGCGGTCTCGAGGCCTGGCGGTTGGCGCCGCTCCTCGCCGCGCGCCGCGTGCCGGTCATCGTCGGCGGCGTGCATCGCCTGCCGCTGCGGCGTTCCGATCCGTTCGATGCGGTATTCGCCAACGCATCAAGGCTGGCGCAAGCCGGTGTTCCGTTCGCGATCGCGACCCAGACCGACGACTTCACGTGGAATGCGCGGAACCTGCCGTACCACGCGGCGACCGCGGCCGCCTACGGCCTCGACCGGGCCCTGGCGCTGCGCGCGATCACGCTGTCGGCCGCGGAGATCCTCGGCGTCGCCGACCGGCTCGGCTCGCTCGAGGTCGGCAAGGACGCGACGCTGTTCGTGACCACGGGTGATCCGCTCGACATCCGCACCGATCCGACGATGGCCTTCATCGGCGGCCGCGAGGTCGATCTCCGCTCCCGCCACACGATGCTGAACGAGAAGTACCTGCGCCGGCTCGAGCAGACCGGGAAGATCGCGCCCGCCGCGCGCTGACGTTCCGGCTGTCTCCGAACCTGCGTTGCTCGGCTGCAGATGCAGCTCTTGCGCTGGATCGCGACCTTCGGTCGCTCCTACGGGAGCATCGGTTCTCCGCCGTAGGAGCGAGCGCAGCTCGCGATTCCGGTGCGCCCCGTGGTCGCACGGCCCGCCGGGTGCCGCGCTGATCGCGACCTTCGGTCGCTCCTACGAACGAATCGGGTTTCTGTCGTAGGAGCGAGCGCAGCTCGCGATACCGAGGCAGCTCGTGATCTCGACGCGACGCGCGATCGCGCCACCACGCATCGCCGGTCGCGGCGATCGCGACCTTCGGTCGCTCCTACGAGAGCATCGGTTTTCCGTCGTAGGAGCGAGCGCAGCTCGCGATACCGAGCCAGCTCGCGATCTCGACGCGGCGCGCGATCGCGCCACCACGCATCGCCGGTCGCGGCGATCGCGACCTTCGGTCGCTCCTACGAACGAATCGGGTTTCCGTCGTAGGAGCGAGCGCAGCTCGCGATACCGAGGCAGCTCGCGATTTCGACGCGGCGCGCGATCGCGCCACCACGCATCGCCGGTCGCGGCGATCGCGACCTTCGGTCGCTCCTACGCGCGCTCGAAGGGCCGCCACTGCCGGCCCTCGAGCACCTCGAACGGGCGGAAGCGCGACTTGTAGTCCATCTTCGGGTGGCCGGCGATCCAGTAGCCGAGGTACAGGTGCGGGAGGCCGAGCTCCCGCGCCCGCGCGAGCTGGCAGAGGATCGCGTAGGTTCCGAGTCCGCGGTTCGACAGCGCCGGATCGAAGAAGGTGTAGACGGCCGAGAGCCCGGACGGCGTGTGGTCGGTGACCGCGACCGCGACCAGCCGGCCATCGAGTCGGAACTCGAGGAACCGGGTGTCGCTCCACGACGACTGCACGAAGCGCGTGAAATCGACCGGCTCGGCGTCGTCCATGCCGCCGCCCGGGTGCCGCGTCTCGAGATAGCGGCGGTACAGCGCGAAGGTCTCGTCATCAATCCGGGGCGGACGCTCGACGACCGAGAGGTCGCGGTTCCGCCGCAGGCAGCGGCGCTGCCCGCGGCTGGGCCGGAAGGCCGAGACCGGGATGCGCGCCGCCACGCAGGCGCGACAGCCGTGGCAGGCGGGCCGATAGACGTGCTCGCCGGCGCGGCGGAAGCCGGCTCGCAGCGCGTCGCCGAAGATCGCGCCCGGGTCCCGCACCTGCGGGTCGATCACGAGATTCTGGGCGACCCGCTCGGCGAAGTAGCCGCAGCGGTGCGGGACGGTGCGCAGCAGGCGGACCGGTTCCGCGCGCATCGCGGTCAGCCGGCGATCCCGAGGTGCTTGAGGAAGGTCATGCCGCCGACCGCGATGCAGACGATCACCAGCACGAGGCGGATGCGGCTCGCCAGCTTTCCACCCTGTGCCGCGCGGCCGACCGGCGAGATCGGGGCCGCCGCCTGGTCGAGGAAGGTCGAGCGCGCGCCGGTGGTCCGGGTCGAGTCGATCACGACACCCTCGTCGCGCAGCAGCTGGCGGGCACGCGGGTAATCCTCGGCCTTGACCACCCACAGCACCGGCCACGGCTGGCGCCGGTCGCGGTCGGCATAGCTGAACTGGCGACTCTTGGGCCGCTTCCATTCGTCGAGCCCGGTGATCCGGGTCTCGACCCCGTGGTCCTCGAGCAGGCGCTCGAGCAGGCGGACGTTCTCGATCCGGGGCGAGGAGAAGATCTGGCGCATGGGCGAAGCCTACCGGTCGTGCCCGCAACGCCGGATCAACGCGGGGGCGGCCCCGGCGCGGCTCAGGCCGGCAGCACCCGCAGCAGGCCCTCCTGGGCGGTGCTCGCGACCAGCCGCCCGAGCGTGTCGTAGACCGCGCCGCGCGCGAGCCCCCGCGCGCCGACCGCGGTCGGGCTGTCGCAGGAATAGAGCAGCCACTCGTCGACCCGGAACGTCCGGTGCAGCCACAGCGCGTGGTCGAGGCTCGCCATCTGCACGTTCGGCTGCAGGTACGAGATGCCGTGTGGCAGCGTCGCGGTGCCGATCAGGTGGAAGTCCGACGCGTAGGCGAGCAGCGCCCGGTGCAGCGTCTCGTCGTCGCCGATCCGCTCGCGCAGCCGGAACCACACGTGCTGGATCGGCGGGCGCTTCGGCACCCGGATCTCGTCGCGCGGCCACACGTGCCGGAACTCGAACGGTCCCTTCGCCGACAGCCAGCGCTGCAGCTTGGCCGGGATGTGGGCGAAGCGCTCGGGGTCGATCGGCTCGGGCGGATCGAGGTCCTCGGGCCGCGGCACCTCCGGCATCGCCGCCTGGTGCTCGACCCCCGGCTCCGGGCGCTGGAACGACACCGCCATCACGAAGATCTGCTGGCCGTGCTGGATCGCCTCGACCCGGCGGGTCGAGAAGGTGTTGCCGTCGCGGGTGCGCTCGACCGTGTAGACGATCGGCGCCTCGACGTCGCCGGCGCGCAGGAAGTACGCGTGCGCCGAGTGCGCGACCCGCGGCGCCTCGACGGTCTGCTGCGCCGCCGACAGCGCCTGGCCGAGCACCTGCCCGCCGAACACGTATTTGGTGCCGATGTCGCGGCTCGCGCCGCGGAACAGGTTCTGCTCGAGCCGCTCGAGGGCCATCAGGTCCACGAGCTCGGCGACGGGGGAGGGGCTCAAGGGAGGGGCTCCGCGGGAGGGTTCGCGATTATCGCAGTCCGCGTCCTCCGACCGCCGCCTGGAACGCCGCCTGCACCCGCGGCCACGGGAACAGCGGGCCGGGGTCGAGCTTGCGGCGGACGGTGCGGGTCGGGTCGTCGCTGGCCGGTATCCGTTCGAGGTCGAGGTCCTCGTGGCCGACGATCCGCGCGAGATTCGGCAGGCGCGCGGCGAGATGGCCGATCAGCGCGATCAGCGCGTCGATCTGCGCGTCCGGGTAGGGCTCGGTCATCGCCTGGCGGCGGCTGTCGTGCCAGTCCGGGTAGCGGCCGAGGTTGACCAGCTCGACCCCGATCGAGTCGCGGTTGTGGCCGCGGACGTGGTTCGCGACCCGCTCGGGCGGAACCCAGCATTCGATCCGGCCATCACGGTCGATGTACCAGTGGCCGGCGGCGCCGGTGCCGGCGTCGGGATAGAGCACGCGCTCGCCGTAGTCGCGCGCCATCGGAAGGTCCGGCAGCTCGGTGCAGTGGACGACCAGCACGCGGACATCGGCGAGCTCGCGGGCGGCGAGGCGCTCGACGTAGGACAGCGGGCGGTGGTGGATCTCGGGTGCGCTCACGCGGGGATCAGCGTCGGACGACGCCGCGACGGTAGCATCCCGGTTTTCGCGGAGCGTGGCCGATGCCCGGCACCATCATCCTCTCGCACGGCCTCGAATCCGGCCCCGACGCGACCAAGGTCACGGCGCTGGCGGCGGTCGCGCGCGCCCGCGGCTGGCGCGAGCTGCGCCCGGACTACCGCGACCTCGACGCGCTGCGCGACCCGGCCCGGATCGGCGAGCGCACCGCGCGCCTGCTGGCCCACGTGCCGCGCGACGGTGGCCGCCTGATCCTCGCGGGCTCCAGCATGGGCGCGTTCTGCTCGGCGCTGGCCTCGCTCGAGGTCCGGCCCGAGGCGCTGTTCCTGCTGGCGCCGCCGCTCGCGATCCCGGGCTACGCGCCGAGGCTCGACGCGGCCGACGTGCCGCTCGCGGTTGTGCATGGCTGGGACGACGAGCTGATCCCGGCGGCCGACGTGATCGACTGGGCGGCCCGGCGTCGCGCGACGCTGCATCTCGTGCCCGACGGCCACCGCCTGTCCGACCACGTCGAGATCGTCGCGCGCTGGTTCGACGAGTTCCTCGCGCGCCGGCCGGCATGAGCGAACGCTGGTTCGCGGCGTGCCCGAAGGGCCTCGAGGGCCTGCTGGCGGCCGAGCTCGTGGCGCTCGGCGCGCGCGCGGCGCGCGAGACCGTGGCCGGCGTCGCGTTCGAGGGCGAGGCCGCGCTCGGCTACCGCGCCTGCCTCGAATCGCGGCTCGCGAGTCGCGTGCTGCGGCCGCTCGCGGAGTTCGCGGTCGATGGGCCGGAGGCGCTCTATCGCGGCGTCCGCGCGATCGACTGGTCGGCGCATCTCGCGCCCGGGGCGACCCTCGCGATCGACGCGGTCGGCCGGGCCGAGGGGCTGGTCCACAGCCAGTTCGTCGCGCTGAAGGCCAAGGACGCGATCGTCGACCAGTTCCGCGAGGCCAGCGGCGTGCGGCCCGACGTCGATCCCGAGCGGCCGGACCTGCGCATCCACGTGCACCTGAAGCGCGGCCAGGCCACGGTCTCGATCGACTTCGCCGGCGCGCCGCTGCACCAGCGCGGCTGGCGGGTCGGGCAGGGCGCGGCGCCGCTCAAGGAGAACCTCGCCGCGGCGATGCTGCTGCGGGCCGGCTGGCCGGCGATCCACGCCGCGGGCGGGCCGCTGGTCGATCCGTTCTGCGGCTCGGGCACCCTGCTGATCGAAGGCGCGCAGATGGCCGCCGACGTCGCGCCGGGCCTTTCGCGCGAGCGCTTCGGCTTCCACGGCTGGCGCGGCTTCGATGAGGCCCTGTGGGCTGGGCTGCGCGCGGAGGCGCAGGCGCGCGCGACCGCCGGCCTGCGCGCGCTGGAGCCGGTGTTCTTCGGCTTCGACGCGGACCCGGCCGCAGTCAACCTCGCGCGCGCGAACGCGCAGCGAG
>PVBP01000044.1 GCA_002995625.1 Lysobacteraceae bacterium
CGATTGAGCGCCGTCGGCGTCCGGACGCCAAAAATCACTTGCGAACTGCGGAACTTGGGTACCAGGTGTTCATCAAGGCCGCGGCCACGCCGGCCGGCCTGGTGCTCGCCCTGTGGCCGATTCCGGACGGCGCGTCGTTCTCCGAGCGCTTCTTCATCCACCACCTGATCGACGACCGGATCGGCGACGACGGCTTCGAGTAGTCCCGCAGGCGCCAGCGGCGATACCGCCGCAGGCCGCCTCGCGGCGCCGGGGCCGCCGCTCACTCGTCGAATCGCAGGTGCTTGACGCTCTTGCCGTGGCGGCGGATCAGGCGCAGCGCCTCGATGCCGATCCGGATGTGCTTCTCGACGAAGTGCTCGGTGACGAGCCGGTCCGAGGCCTCGGTCTTGACGCCTTCGGGCACCATCGGCTGGTCGGAGACCAGCAGCAGCGCGCCGGTCGGGATGTGGTTCGCGAAGCCGGCCGCGAACACCGTCGCGGTCTCCATGTCGATCGCCATGCAGCGCAGCCGGCGCAGGTAGTCCTTGAACGCGTCGTCGTGCTCCCAGACCCGGCGGTTGGTCGTGTAGACGGTGCCGGTCCAGTAGTCGTGGTCGAGGTCGCGGATCATCGTCGAGACCGCGCGCTGCAGCGCGAAGGCCGGCAGCGCCGGAACCTCGGGCGGCAGGTAGTCGTTGCTGGTGCCCTCGCCGCGAATCGCCGCGATCGGCAGGATCAGGTCGCCGAGCTGGTTCTTGCGCTTGAGCCCGCCGCACTTGCCGAGGAACAGCACCGCCTTCGGTTCGATCGCCGAGAGCAGATCCATGATCGTCGCGGCGTTGGCGCTGCCCATGCCGAAGTTGATCATCGTGATGCCGTCCGCGGTCGCGCTCGGCATCGGCCGCTCGGCGCCGCGGATCGCAGCGCCGGTCGCGGCGGCGAAGTGCGCGAGGTAGTTGCCGAAGTTGGTCAGCAGCACGTGCTGGCCGAACTCGGCCAGCGGCACGCCGGTGTAGCGCGGCAGCCAGTTGCCGACGATCTCGCGCTTGTCCTTCATTCCTGGCTACCCGGCATGATCACCCGATCATCTCTCGTCGCTTCCGCTTCGGCCACCGGCGCGACCATAACCCGGTTGCGGCCCGCGGCCTTCGCGGCCAGCAGCGCGTGGTCGGCGCGCGCGATCAGGGCATCGAGCGAGCAGCCGGGAACCGCCTCGGCCACGCCGAAGCTGGCGGAGAGGCGGCCGAGCTCCGCGCCGGGCGCGCGCAGCCCGGACAGGCGCTCGCGGAGCGCCTCGGCGAGCCGGACCGCGTCCCCGGCCCGCAAGCCGGGCAGCAGCAGGATGAACTCCTCGCCGCCGAAGCGCGCGGCGAGCCCGCTGGCCGGAACGCTGGCGGCGAGTTCCCTGGCAACCTCGACCAGCACCGAGTCGCCGATCAGGTGGCCGTGCCCGTCGTTGATCGCCTTGAAGTGGTCGAGGTCGAGCATGACGACCGTGAGCGTGTCGCCCGTGCGCAGGCGCGACAGGGCGGCCGCGCCCGTGACCATCGCCATCCGGCGGTTCGCGAGGCCGGTCAGCGGGTCGATCTCGGCCAGCCGCCGGCTCTCGCCGATCAGGCGCGCCACGGTGGCGTCCAGCACGGCGAGATCCTTCATCAGGATGAAGGCGATGTACGCAAGGACCGCGACCGCATGGACCCAGCCGGCATCGAAGATGCTCTCGATCGGCGCCTGTCCGAACGTGTACAGCCAGCGCAGGCCCATCAGCGCGGCGAACGCGCCGAACACCCACGCCAGCGGGCGCAGCAGCGCGCGCGCGGGCTCGGGCAGCGATCGAAGATCATGGATGATCCACACGAAGCCGACGACCAGGCAGCCGGTGTTCCAGAGGATGCGGTGCTGGACCGACGGCTCGACGAACGTGTGCCACGAGGACGCGACCGCCAGCGGGATCAGCAGCCAGAGCGGCGTCCGCCACCACGGCCAGTTGGCGCCGGCGAATCGGCGGATCCCCTCGTGATTCAGCAGCAGCCCGGAAAGGTTCAGCAGATTGGCCAGCACCGTGGTCGCGAGGTCGGGCCAGCTCCCGCGCTGCGACACCAGGACCATCGCCATCGCCACCAGGAGGTTCGCGACCGCGAAATGGGCAAGCCCGGCGAATCGCCCGTGCCGGATGCTCCACCGGATCCACGCGGCCGCATTGACCGCGGCCACGGTCGCGACGACCACCATCAGGGTCCGGATATCGAGCACCAGTTCGTCCCCTTCCGCGCGACCGTCGCCGATGCGGGCTCCGCCGCGCGCGGAATCATCGCACGAACGCCGCCAAAGCCCCCTCAGCGCCGCGGCGCGTGGATCCCGATGTAGCTCAGGAACTCGGCGCGGGTGCGGGCGTCGTCCCGGAAGCTGCCGAGCATCGTGCTGGTCACCATCGAGACGCCGCGCTTGTGGACGCCGCGCGTGGTCATGCACTCGTGCGCGCCCTCGACCACGACCCCGACGCCGCGGGGGCGCAGCACGTCGCTGATCGCCTGCGCGATCTGCGCGGTCATCTTCTCCTGCACCTGGAAGCGCCGAGCGTAGACGTCGACCACGCGCGCGAGTTTCGAGATGCCGACGACCCAGCGATCCGGGAGATAGCCGATGTGGACGCGCCCGATGATCGGCGCCATGTGGTGCTCGCAATGCGACTCGTATTCGATGTCGCGCAGCACGACCATCTCGTCGTAGCCCTCGACCTCCTCGAAGGTGCGGCGCAGGTAGGCCTCCGGGTCTTCGCGGTAGCCGGAGAACCAGTCGCCGTAGGCGTCGACCACGCGCTTCGGGGTCTCGAGCAGGCCTTCGCGGGTCGGATCGTCGCCGGCCCAGCGCAGCAGCGTGCGGACGGCCGCCTCCGCGTCGGCCCGGGCCACGCCATGGCGAAACTCGCCCTCGTCACCGTCGTGCCCGTTCATCGCATCTCCCGAATGATCGCCGTGGCCGGACCGATTCGCGGCGCCTCCCGCCATCGCCCGGGCCGCCGAGGCTAGCATTGGCCGCGTGATGGGCCGGCTTGGGCGTGGACGCGGCTGCTGCTACGTTCGCGACCTGCTCCCCGCGTGCCGCGCGGGCGGGTTTCCGGAGACCCTCGATGCCGCGCCGCCTGCTGCTGCCTGCCACGATCGTGCTGCTGCTCGTCGCATGCGGACGCGACGATCCCGCGGACCCGGAACCGCTGCCGGCCACGCCCGCGCCGGCCGCGTCGGCCGCGTCGGCCCCCGCGCCCGGTCCCACGCCTGCGGTCGCGGTGCCGGAGCCGCCGGCCCCGACCGAGGCGGAACTGCCCGGCGAATGCCGCGCGCTGATCGACAGCTACGAGCGCTGCATCGAGAACCACATGCCCGAGGCCGGCCGCGACCTGCTGCGCGAGGCGCTTGCCCGGAGCCGCGAGCAGTGGCAGCAGGCGGCCGCGGACGCCACCACCGAGGCGACCCGTCGCCAGCTCGCCCAGGCCTGCCAGCAGGGCAAGGCCGCGCTCCAGGCGCAGATGTCGGGCTATGGCTGCATTCTCTGAACCGGACCTGCGGACCCCGCGCCGATGACCGCGATCTCCCTGACCCGATTCCTGCTCGAGGCCCAGCGCGAGCACCCCGACGTCATGACGCCCGACCTGCGCCTGCTGGTCGAGGTCGTCGCCCGCGCCTGCAAGACCATCAGCAACGCGGTCAACAAGGGCGCGCTCGGCAACGTGCTCGGCAACGTCGGCACGACCAACGTCCAGGGCGAGGCGCAGAAGAAGCTCGACGTGCTCTCGAACGAGATCCTGCTCGAGGCCAACGAGTGGGGCGGGCACCTCGCGGCGCTCGCGTCCGAGGAGATGGACGAGCCGCACCCGATCCCGAACCGCTTCCCGAAGGGCGAGTACCTGCTCGTGTTCGACCCGCTCGACGGCTCGTCGAACATCGACGTCAACGTCTCGATCGGCACGATCTTCTCGGTGCTGCGCTGCCCCGAGGGCGTGCGCGAGCCGACCGCGGACGACTTCCTGCAGCCGGGCTCGCGCCAGGTCGTCGCCGGCTACACGGTCTACGGGCCCAGCACGATCCTGGTGCTGACCTTCGGCCGCGGCGTCGCCTGCTTCACGCTCGACCGCGAGCAGGGCAGCTTCGTGCTGACCCAGCGCGACCTGCGGATCCCCGAGGACACGAGCGAGTACGCGATCAACGCGTCGAACCGCCGCCACTGGGATCCACCGGTACAGCGCTACATCGCCGAGCTCGACGCCGGCAGGACCGGACCCCGCGGGCGCGACTTCAACATGCGCTGGGTTGGGTCGATGGTGGCCGACGTGCACCGGATCCTGACCCGTGGCGGCATCTTCATGTACCCGGTCGACGCCAAGTGCCGCGACAAGGGCGGGCGCCTGCGCCTGCTCTACGAGGCCAACCCGATGGGCTTCATCGTCGAGCAGGCCGGCGGCGCCGCGACCGACGGCCGCCAGCGCATCCTCGACGTGCCGCCGCAGGCGCTGCACCAGCGGATCGGCGTGTTCCTCGGCTCGAGGAACGAGGTCGAGCGCGTCACCGCCTACCACCTCGGCACGGCCTGACCGGCGGGCACGCAACGATGGCGGCGATCGAGGCCCCTATCCCGATCCTGCGGATCTTCGACCTCGAAAAGGCGCTCGCCTTCTGGATCGGGTTCCTCGGCTTCACCGTCGAGTGGACCCACCGCACCGGCGAGGCCGGGCCGCACTATCTCTCAATCCTTCGCGACGGATGCCGAATCCACCTCTCGGAGCACCATGGCGATGGCTGCCCGGGTTCGGTGGTCTTCGTGCCGGTCGCCGACATCGAGGCCCTGCACGCCGAGCTGGCGGCCAAGGACTACCCGTTCATGCGCCCCGGGCTCGAGGATTCGGGCCACGGCTCGCGAACGGTGCAGGTCATCGATCCCTTCGGCAACCGCATCCGATTCGACGGCTGAGCATGTCCCCACCCGACTTCATCGAGGTCTATCCCGGCGCGCTCGATCCGGCGACCTGCGCCCAGGTGATCCGCTACTTCGACGCCTGCGGGCAGGCGACGCGCGGCGAGACCGGCTCGGGCGTGGACCTCGAGCTCAAGGACTCGTGGGACGTGATGATCACCGGCCGGCCGGACTGGCAGCCGCTCCACGACGCGATCCAGGCTGCCGCCTTCGCCGGCCTGCGCCAGTACATCCGCCGCTACGGCCACACGCTGACGGCGCCGCTTCGGATCAAGATGCGCCGCCCCGACGGCAGCCTGCGGCCGATCGATCCCGAGGACTTCGACCGTCTCGAGCCGGCCGACTTCGACCGGATGCTGCAGTTCGTGTTCCGGCCCGGCACGATCAACGTGCAGCGCTACGTCGCCGACCAGGGCGGCTATCCGTACTGGCACTGCGAGCACTATCCGAAGCGCGGCGACGACGACGCCCTGCATCGCGTGCTGCTCTACACGATCTACCTCAACGACGGCTTCGGCGGCGGCGAGACCGACTTCTTCTACCAGCAGCGCTCGATCGTGCCGAGGACCGGCGACCTGCTGATCGCGCCGGCCGCCTTCACCCACACCCATCGCGGCAACCGGCCGCGGGGTCGCGACAAATACATCGCGACCTCGTGGATCCTGTTCAACCGCGCCGAGCAGCTGTTTCCGGGCTGAGCGGCCGCGGCCACCGGCCGCCGTGGCGGTGGCGGGAAGTCGGGGGCGGCGCGGCGTCGCGTCAGCGCGTCGCCGCGGCCACCGGTTCGCGCGCCGGCGTCCGTCCGCCGCCGAGGTGTTCATCGAAGAACGCGAGCATGTCCGTGTACAGCGCCCGCTGGTTCTCGAGCCGGAAGAAGCCGTGCCCCTCGAAGTCGCGTTCCATCCACTTCGGTGGATTGCCGGCATCGGTCATCGCCTTGCGCAGGCGTCGCGAGTGCTCGGGCGGCGCGCGCACGTCCTCGTTGCCGGTCACGATGAACATCGGGAGCCGGATCTCGGCGGCACGGTGCACAGGCGACTGGCCGGCCAGCGCCTCGCCGCGCCCCAGGATCATCTCGAGGTAGGCGCGGCCCTGGAACAGCCCGGGGATATCGCCCCGCGAGTACATCAGCGGCAGGTCGTAGACGCCGACGTAGCCGACCGCGCAGCGGTAGAGGTCCGGTTCGCGGATCGCCGACATCGCCGCGGCATAGCCGCCGTAGCTCGCGCCGTAGATGCAGATGCGCTCCGGATCGGCGATGCCCTCGCGGATCGCCCAGCGCACCGCGTCGGTGATGTCGTCGATCAGCCTGCCACCCCACTCGCGATAGCCGGCCTCGAGGAACGAACGCCCGTAGTTGCCGGAGCCGCGGAAGTTGACCTGCAGCGTCGCGTAGCCGCGACTCGCGAACAGCTGCGGCTCGGGACTCCAGCCCCAGGTGTCGAAGGGTCCGATCGGCCCGCCGTGGGGATTGACGATCAGCGGCAGCTTCCGGCCGTCGCTGCCCGGCGGGAACGTGACGTAGCCGTGCAGCGTGGTGCCGTCGCGCGCGCTGATCCGGAAGCCTTCCATGTCGCCCATGCGATCCGGGTCGATCCACGGGCGCGCCGCGGTCAGGTAGGTCAGGCGGCCCTCGCCGCGGTCGTAGAGGTACCAGCGCGACGGCGCGCGATCGCCGAACACCTGATAGACCGTCAGGCGGCCATCGTCGGTCTGGCTGGTCGGGATCGCGAAGCGACCGGGCAACGCGCGCAGCGTCTCGCCCCAGGCCTTGGCCTCGGGCGCATCGCGGTCGAGCAGCGCGAGCTTGGGCCCCTCGGCCATGAACGCGACCGCGACCGGCGCGGAGCGGTCGCGGGCGTAGGCGATGATCCACGGATCGACGTGCTCGTCGCGCGCGAGCAGGGTCCGCTCGCCGGTCGCGAACTGGTAGCGATAGAGGCCGTTCGGACCCTTCGGCGCGCTGATCTCGATCAGCGCCGACTGGCCGTCCGGATAGATGAAGCGCGGGATCCAGACGAGGCCGGAACCGGCCTGTTCGTGGATCACGCGCCACTCCCCGCCGGACGGCTCGCGGTACAGCACCCGCTGCATCAGCTGCTCGTCGCTGCCCCACGCAAGCCGCGCGCGCTGGCGCGGGTCGACGAGGAAGCTCGCGTTCGCGATCGGCGCGCGCGCGATCAGCTTGCGCGCGCCGGTCCGCACGTGCAGCCGTTCGAGCCGCGGGAAGTTGAGCCCGGCGGCGGCGCCGATCCCGAACACCGTGACCAGCACGTGGTCCTCGTCGTCGGGCAGCGTGTCGATCACGAAGCCCCCCTCGATCTTGCCGCCGCGCCGCATCGTGCGCGGGCCGAGCAGGATCTTCTCGTTGCGGCCGTCGTAGTCGACCGCGAGCACCTCGCCGGTCGCGCGCGGCGAGGTGCGCGAGCCCTGCGACTCGCCGATCGCGAACACGATCCGCGTCGGACTCGCCCAGTCGAAGTCGGTGATGAACGTGCGGCCGGCGAGCCGGAAGGCGCCGACCCGCGACAGGTCCGAGCGCCGCAGCACCACCAGCGCGCCGGTGTCGGCGGCGATCCGGATCGACGCGGCCAGGTACTCGCCGGTCGGCGAGATCTTGAGGTCGTCGAACTCGGCGTGGCGGAAGAAATCGTCGACCGGGATCGTCGATCCGGAGCCGGTTTCGGCTGCGGCGACGGGGACGACGAGCGGAATGCCGCTCGCGATGGCGAGCAAGGCGACCAGGAGACGGGCTCGGGACATGGGCATCGCGCGGGGGTCGGGCAGGCGGGCGTCCGATGACAGCACAGCCCCGCGGCCGGATGAAGTGCCAGGCGCTGATTGCGGATCAGCGCCTCATGGGCGCCCGCTGGCGCGACCCGACGCCAAGCGGACGCGAGCGAGCGACCTGACCTGATCGACCGCACCGACGCGCTGACGGGAGCGCGCGCCCGCCGTCCTCGAGACGGGCCTTGGCGTTGCCGAACCTCGGGATCGGGCGGCGCGGCCATGGCCGACCGCCGGCCGGATCGCGTCCGGGGCCGCTGGGATGCGCGGCACCCCTGTCCGGTCAAGCCCGCTTTTTCCGCGTGGATCACACCCCCACCGAGAACAGTCGTCCATGGCCTCCCGAACCCGATATCGAAGCCGATGGCTCCTCCTGCTGGCCGGCTGGCTGGCCTCCGCCGGCGCCGCGGCGCAGTCGGTGACCTGGCCGTCGGCCACGCCGCCGTGCAACGGCACGCTGCAGGCCTGCCTCGACGCCCAGCCACCGGGCTTCGTCGTGCTGATCGACAGCGATGCGCCGACCAACGTCATCTCGCCGCCGGCGACCGCGCTGGTCCTCTCGAAGTCCGTATTCGTGTTTCCGGCGCCGGGGCGCAAGCCCCGCCTTCCACCGGGCCTGTCGATCGTCGTGCAGCTGCTCCCGGCGGCCAGCGAGGTGCTGATCGAGGGCCTCACGCTCCAGGCTGGCGCTGAGGTCCGGATCATCGGCGACCACCCGAGTGGCCGGGTGACCGTGGGCGTGCGGCGGATGCGCTTCGAGCACCTCGGCGTGGCCGGCGGCGGCGTCAGCGTCCGCCAGGAAAACGGCGGCGAGCTGCGGATCCAGGTGCGCGACAACGATTTCCTGAGGACCGGCGGGGCCGGCAACTTCGGGTTCGTGCACGTTCTGGCCGGACTCGTCACCGGCGAGATCGCGTTCAACCGCGTCGCGATCCCGGATGGCGCCAGCAGCGCCTACGGGATCGCCGCCCTCGCCGTGAACACCGGCCGCTACGACCTCACCGTCGCCTCGAACGAGATCCAGGGCTCGTTCGCGTATGGCGCCCTGTGCGCCGTGGCCGGCCAGTCGATCGCGACGCCTCCGCTGCCGGCCTCGACGCTGCGCGTGCTGAGCAACGTCGTCCGGCCGGGGATCCGCGGCCTCGGCACCGGTGTCTGCGGCTACGCCGGCGAGGCGCCGATCACGCTCACGCTGGCCAACAACACGCTGATCGACCTCGGCCAGGCGATCGCGCTGATCCCGCGCCCGTTCGATCCGCCTGCCAGTCCCGCCCCGATCTCCGGCCAGATCGCGAACAACCTGATCGCGTACAACGCGGTCGGCGTCAATCTCGCCGCGGTCGCGAGCGGCGTCGGCAACCAGCACAACCTCCTCTTCGGCAACGGCAGCAACGGCAGCGGGGTCTTCTCCCCGGGGACGGCCACGGTCTTCGCGAATCCGCTGCTGACCTCGCGCGAGCGCCCGTACCTCGGCGCCGGATCACCCGCGATCAATGCCGGCAACATCAACCATGTGCCGGCGCCGACGGTGTGGCCGCGGCTCGACGCCGACGGCCTGCGGCGCACGATCGGCTCGGCGCCCGACATCGGGGCCTACGAGTTCGGCGACGCCTTCTTCGACGTCGTCGCGACGAGCGCGAACACGGCCGGTAACTATCTCGTGCTCGACCACCCGAGCACCAACGGCCAGATCCTCGCGCGGGTGCTCGCGACCCGGAACTTCAGCCTCGCCGGCGTCGGCCACACCCGGCCATTCGGCGTCTGGTGGATCGGGGCGCCGCAGTCGCGGATGTCGATCTTCAACCAGGACAACGCGGCGATGGCCGCCGGCAGCGGATTCAACGTGTTCGTGCCGGGCTCGCCGACTCCGGTCGGAGCGGGGCCGCCGCGCGACGGCAGCGTGTTCGTCCATCGCGTCGGCGCGCCGGCCGCCGGCTCGACGATGCTCGACGATTCGTCGGTCAACCTGCGGCCCGAGCAGATCGTGCTGGTGACGCAGAACTGGAACCCGCAGGACCCTCCGGCATCGTCCGGCATCTACAACGAGCGAGAGGTCACGCTCGAGATCTATGCCGACGAACGCTGGCGCATCGCGTCGACCGACGGCGGCCTGCTGCCGGTCGGCGCCGCGTTCAACGTCTACGCCCAGCCGCCGAGTCCGAACGCCTTCGTGCAGCCGGCCGCGCCGATGTCCGGGAGCTACATCGTGCTCGACCACCCGTGGCTCAACGGCAACCGCTGCGCGCGGCCGCAGGTGACCAGCGTGTTCGCGGACGCATCCGCCTACGATCTCGACTACAACGCCGTCACCGGCCGCTGGCGGATCTTCCGCAGCGCGCCGGGCAGCTGGCCGTCAGGTGCGCGCTTCCACGTGCTGGTGAGCCCGCGCCAGGTGTTCGAGTGCGCCGGGCCGCTGTTCCGCGACGGCTTCGAGTGAGGTCGATCCAGTCAGTTCAGGCGTGAGAAGGCCCCCATGTGCCCGATCCAGCGATTCCTCGGCGCGGCCGCGTTGATGCTCGCGATCGCCGTCGTGCCCGCGGCGCGCGCCCAGATCGTCACCTGGCCGTCCGCATCGCCGCCGTGCAACGGCACGCTGCAGGCCTGCCTGAACGCGCAGCCGATCGGCGCCGAGATCCGGATCGACAGCGACCTGCCGACCAACCTCGCGCCGACCGGCGTGACCGAGGTGGTGCCGCGGCTCGCGCAGAGCCTCGTCGCGGCGCCCGGGCGGCGTCCGGTGTTCCCGCCGGGCTTCCGGATCGTGGTCGAGATCGAGAGCCACACCACGCCCGACCAGGGCACCCGCCTCGAGGGACTCACGTTGCGCGAGGGTGGCCGCGTCGAGATCGTCTCGGTCGCCGATGGCCCGGGCTATCCGGTCACGCGGCTGCGGCGCATGCGCTTCGAGCACTCGTCAGGGCTCGGACGCAGCGTCGTCGTCGGCCACGCGCGGCCGGGATCGCTCACGGTCGAGGTCGAGCAGAGCGAGTTCATCGCGCTCAACGGTGGCGCGTTCATCTTTGCCGGCGCCGGCGGCAGCGGCGCGGGGCTTGCGCTCGTGGCGCGGTACAACGTGATGGTGTCGGCCGGCGGCAGCCCGGGCTCGGCGATCGACGTCGGCTGCAGCGGGGCCTCGAACTGCCTCCTGCGCGCCGAGTCCAACCGGATCCGGGGACAGTTCCTGGTGGGCGCGATCGGGCTCTTCGACGATGGCGGCGCCGGCTCCCGCAACCTGCAGCTGTCCGCGAGCAACAACGTGATCTTCGGTGGCAGCACCGGAATCGGCATCGCCGCGACCACCGGCGAGGGGACCGTCGGCGTGCGCCTGCGCCACAACACGCTGACCGGTCTCGGCACCGCGGTCCGGGTCGCGCCGCGCGCGCCCTTGCCGCCGACGCTCGGGGCGGTCAGCGGCGAGCTGGTCGGCAACCTCATCGCCAGCAATGCAACCGGCGTCTCGCTGGCGCCGTCGGCCGCGGCGATCACGAACCGCAACAACCTGCTGCACGCCAACGGCGCCAACCCGGGATTCACCGCGGGCCCCGGAACGGTCAACGCCGATCCGCGGTTCGACCCGTCCGCCACCTTCCGCCTGCGCGCCGACTCGCCGGCGATCGATGCCGGCGTGATCGACGCGATCACCAGCGGCTTTCCGACGCTTCCGCTCGACGCCGACGGGCACCGGCGCCTCAAGGGTCCGAGACCGGATCTCGGCGCCTTCGAGTACGGCGACGACTGGTTCGGCGCGATCGCGACGCCCGGCAACCGCGTCGACAACTTCTTCGTGCTCGACCGGCCCTCGACCAACGGCGTCGCCGACGCGCGCGTGTTCGCGACGCCGAACGTCGCGCTCGGCGGGGTCTCGAACGACCGGCCGTACGGCGTCTGGTGGAATCCAGGCGCACAGCGGATGTCGCTGTTCAACCAGGACCTCACGACGATGCCGCTCGGCGCCGGCTACTCGGTGTTCGTGCCGGCGCCGCAGCCGTTCCTGGTCCCGGCCGACCCGTGGCCGAGCCTGGACTTCATCCGCGCCCTCATCCCGACCTCGTCGATCGACCTCGGCGCCGCCTACGAGGGACTGGCCGACTGGATCGTCATCGTCACCCAGTTCTGGAACCCACCCGCGTCACCCGGCGTCTACAACAACGCGGCGATCACGCTGCGCTACGAATCCGATCGCTGGCGGATCCGCAACATCGGCACCGATCCGATTCCCGAGAATGCGGCCTTCAACCTGTACGTCCAGCCGCCGAGCCCGAATGCGTTCCAGCTCCCGGTCGGCGGCCGCAGCAACTTCGTCGACATCGACCATCCGGTCCTGAATGGCGAACCGTGCGCGATCGTCGTCGTGACTCCGGTGTTCGACAACGCGCCGCACGAGCTCGTCTACGCCGGCGGGCCGAGCGTCGGACGCTGGCGGATCCTGCGCAGCGCGGTGTCGCCGTGGCCGGCGCAGGCCTGGTTCAACGTGCTCGTGAGCCCCCGCCAGGCGGACGAGTGTCGCTTCGGGACGATGTTCGCCGACGGCTTCGAGCCCTGACGCGCGCTCCTAACCGGTCGCCGGCGCGCCGCGCGCGAGGCCGAGCACGCGGCGGACCAGGCCGCGCACGAGCCGGTAGACCCTCGGGATCAGCCACCACGCGAGCAGCAGGAACGCGACCAGCAGGGCCAGGAACACCAGCGGATACTGGAACACCAGCCACAGCCCGCCGAGCGTCGCGACATCCTCGGTGGTGCTCGCGGCCCAGTTCGAGAACGGTTCGGGCGAGTGGTTGATCGCGGCGCGCGTGCCGGTCTTGGCGAGGTGCGCGATCGAGGTGATGAAGCCGCCGACCAGCGCCGCCGCCAGCGTGGCGCCGGGGCCATGGGCGTCGAACGCGCCGGCCGCGAGCAGCATCCCGGCCGGGATCCGGATGAACGTGTGGGCGGCATCCCACAGCGAGTCGAAGGCCGGCACCTTGTCGGCGATGAACTCGCCGAGCGTCATCACGCCGGCCGCCCAGATCACCCAGTCGCTCGACAGCAGCGCGAGCGCGTCGGGCAGTTCGACCCAGCCGGCGCGGCCGACGAGGCCGACGATCAGGATCGCGGCATAGAGCCGGATGCCGCTGGCCCAGGCGAGCCCGGCACCGAGCGCGGTGGTGGCAAGGAGATCCATGGCCATGCCCCTCCAGGTCGGGTCCGGCGCCGGATCGATCCGGCGCGCGCACGATAGCGGCGGCGCGGCGGGTCGCAAGGGCCGCTGGCCCCGGCGCCGGCCGGCGTTCAGCGGCGATCGAGCGCGGCGAGATCGCGCTCGAGTTCCTCGCGCGCCCGGACCAGCGCGGGCGGCAGCGACGCTGGATCGCGCGCGAGGAAGGGCTCGACGACCTCGCGCCGGATGCGGGCCTCGGCCTCGGCCTCGCCGGCCCTGCGTGCCGCGCGCAGCGCGTGGCCGGTCGCGTCGTAGAGGCGGGGAGGCGGCGGATCGGCGGTCGACAGGCGCGTCAGCACGCCGTCGAGCAGCGCCAGCGCCTCGCGAGGCTGCCCGCGTCCGAGCAGGATCACGCCGAGCATGTGGTCGGCCTCGATCCGCAGCGGATGGTGCTCGGGGAGCGTCTCGGCGATGGCCGCATGCGCCGGCCGCGCGAGCCCGTCGGCCAAGGTCGCATCGCCGGCCCGCCACGCGGTCATCGCGTGGTTGACGCGCGCCGACAGCGTGTCCGGGTGCGCGGGCCCGAGGGTGCGCGCGCGCGCCGCGACGACCGCCTCGTACAGCGGCAGCGAGTCGCCGTAGCGCCCGAGCCGCGCGAGCACGCTGGCGAGGTTCAGCATCGAGCGCAGCGTCTGCGGATGCTCGGACCCGAGCACGCGGCGCCGGGCATCCAGCGTGTCCTCGAGCAGCGGCAGCGCCTCGTCGCTCCGGCCGAGGCTCGACAGCGTGCTGCCGAGGTTGTTGGCGTCGGTCAGCGTCTGCGGGTGCTCGGCGCCGCGCACCCGGACGCTGTACGCCAGCGCCTCGCGCTGCAGCGGCAGCGCGTCGTCGAAGCGGCCCATCGCGCCGAGCAGGCCGGCGAGGTTCGAGATCGACGAGATCGTGTCCGGGTGCTCGGGTCCGAGGGCGGCGCGGCGACCGTCGGCCGCGGCGCGGAAATCCGCGAGCGCCCCCTCCTGGTCGCCGGTGCGGATCAGTGCCAGCGCCCGACCGGTGCGCGCGGTCAGCGTCGATTCCGCGTTGGGGCCGTCCTCGCGCGTGCGCTGGCGGATCGCGGCCTCGAACAACGGCAGGGCCTCGGCGCCCCGGCCCTGGTCGTTGAGGTTGAGACCCAGCACGTGCCCGAGCGAGATCGTTTCCCGGTGCTCGGCGCCGAGCGTGGCGGTGGTGGCGGCGATCGCGTCGCGCAGCACCGAGTCGGCCTCGTCGAGGCGCCCGAGGCGGTTCAGCGCGAATCCGAGACCCCCGGCCGCACTGGCGGCGAGCGCGCTGCCGGGGCCGAAGTCGCGACTCGCATCGGCGAGCGCCGCGCGGAAGGTCTCGGCGGCGTCGGCATAGGCCCCGATCGCGTGCTGCACCTTCGCGACCGCGAGCCGCAGCTCCAGCCCGACCCGCGGCTGGTCGGCGAAGTCACGATCGATCGCGTCGAGCGCGCGCGCCAGCACGTCGGTCCCGATCAGGGTCCGCGCGACGTCGACCGGATTGGTCCGCGCCAGCGCGTCACGGAACGCGGCGAGCCTCGCCGCGGCATCGGGCTGGCCGTCCAGCGCGCGCTCGAGCTGCTCGACCTGGCGGGCCGACAGCCGCTGGCCCATCGCCGCGACGTCGATGGTCTCGAGCATCGACTGCTGGAACCTCGAGACGCGGTCGAGCTCGGCGCTGCGCTGCTCGGCAATCCGGCGCTGCGCGTCGGCTTCCCAGAACGCGGTGAGCGCGAGCGCAAGGCCCGCGGCCAGCGCGGTGACCGCGCTCGCGCCGGCGGCAAACGCGAGCCGATGGCGACGGACGAAGCGCGCGATCCGGTAGCCGGCGCGATCGGGCGCGGCCTCGACCGGGCGGTGCGCGAGGAAGCGCTCGATGTCGTCGGCCAGCAGCGCGACCGAGTCGTAGCGCGCATTGCGGTCGCGCGAGGTGGCCTTCGCGACGATGTGGTCGAGGTCCTCGCGCAGCATCCGCGCGAGCCGGGCGGGCGTGGCGCCGCGCAGGCGCGCGATCCGCGCGCGCTCGTCGGCCGCGACCGCGGCGAGTCCGGCCGAGGGCAGGGTCAGCGTGGTCGAGCGCTGGGGCGAGGCCCCGGAGCGTGACCCGGCGGCCGGTCTCGAGCCGGTCAGCAGCTCGGCCAGCACCACGCCGAGCGAGTAGACGTCGCTGCGCGTGTCGACGTCGAAGCCGGTCTCGCCGGCCTGCTCCGGGCTCATGTAGGCCGGCGTGCCGATGCGCGCGGTGTGCGGCGCATCCAGCGAGCGCGCGGCGGCGACCGCGATGCCGAAGTCGATGATCTTCGGTCGCGGCTCGCCGTCGATCGCGGTCACCAGCAGGTTGCCGGGCTTGAGGTCACGGTGGATCACGCCCTTCTGGTGCGCGTGCTGCACGCCTCGGCAGACCCGCACGTAGAGGCGCAGCCGCTCGGCCAGCGGCAGTCCCTCGCGATCGCACCACTCCGTCAGCGGCAGGCCCTCGACGACCTCCATCGCGAACCACGGCCGCCCGTCCGGCGTGGTGCCGGCATCGTGGATCTGCGCGATCGCCGGGTGGTTCATCTGCGCCAGCACGTGGCGCTCGACCTCGAACATCGCGACCTGGCCCGCGGTCAGCACGCGCGGCGCGAGCAGCTTCAGCGCCACGGTGCGCTCGAAGGGTTCGTGCTGGGTCGCACGGTAGACGACGCCCATGCCGCCGCGTCCGAGCACGCCCTCGATCGTGAACGGCCCGATCCGGGTTCCCGGGACCAGCTGGTCGTCCGGCTCGCCGCGCGCGGACTTGGCCTGCATCCGGCCGGTGTCGATGGGGCGCGTCGCGTCGTCGTTCATGGGCCCTCCGCGTCGTCCGATGCTAGCGGCAGAGCCGGAAACACCCGGCCGGCGCCGTTGCGACCCGTCGGATGCGCCGGGACCGCACGCCGGATTGACCCGGGTCACTCCGGCGCTCGATCGTCCATCGAAGGTTGCGGCGCGCGCTGCTAGTGTCGCGCCGCAACATGGACGCGATCCGACCCGAAACGATGACCCCGCCCGATGCCGATCCGGCCCCGGCCGCCCAGCCAGCCGCGACGGCCGGGGCGCACCACCCGCTGAGCCACGTCCAGGAACTCACCCCCGAGTACGAGACCGTGCTCGCGGTGCGTCACTGGACCGACGCCTACTTCAGCTTCACGACCACCCGCGACGCCGGCCTGCGCTTCGAGAACGGCCAGTTCGTGATGATCGGGCTGAACCTCGGCGGCAGGCTGGTCAGGCGCGCCTATTCGATCGCGAGCCCGAACTGGGACGAACAGCTCGAGTTCTTCAGCATCAAGGTCCAGCACGGCCTGCTGACCTCGCAGCTCCAGCACATCCGACCGGGCGACCTGGTCTGGGTCGGGCGCAAGCCGACCGGCACGCTGCTGATCTCGGACCTCAGGCCCGGCCGGAACCTGTACCTGCTCGCGACCGGCACCGGTCTCGCGCCGTTCCTCGCGATCATCCGCGACCCGGCGACCTACGAGCGCTTCGAGCGGATCGTGCTGGCGCACGGCGTCCGCAACGTCGAGGACCTCGCCTACCGCGACTGGATCACGCAGGAGCTGCCGCGCCACGAGTACCTCGGCGAGCTGGTCGCCAAGCAGCTCCTCTACTACCCGGTGGTCTCGCGCGAGCCCTTCGTCCACGAGGGCCGGGTCACGACCCGGCTCGACTCCGGCGCGATCGCGCAGGACCTCGGCCTCGCGCCGCTCGACCCCGCGCACGACCGCGCGATGATCTGCGGCAGCCCGCAGATGCTGGCCGACCTCCGGCGCATCCTCGACGCGCGCGGCTTTCAGGTCTCGCCGCGGATCGGTACGGCCGGCGACTACGTCTACGAGCGCGCGTTCGTCGACAAGTGACGCGTGGTGCCGGCATCCGACGGCACCTCGACGGTGCCGGCCGGTTCCGCCCGGATGCGCCCCGAAACGACCGGAACGCGCATCAGCCCAGCAGCAGGTCCTCGAAGAAGGCCCCGATCGGTCGCGTCGGGTGGCGGATCTGGATCTCGAGCACCCACAGGCCCGGGCTCGGCGGGAAGTCGGCCGCCGCGAGATGGCCCGCGCGATGCACCGCGTGCGGGAAGTCGCCGAGGCGATGGCCCGGCGCGCCGAGGTGGAGCTCGTAGCCGATCGCGCGCGCAGCGCGCTCGGCCTCGGCGTAGAGCGCGCGGCCGGTGAGGCCCTCGCGCCAGCGCGCGGCGACGCGGTCGAACAGCGTGCGCGCCGCGGCCGCGATCGCGAGGTGGTCCGGATCGTCGCCGACGACGAAGGTGTCGCCGTAGTCGCCCTCGTGCCCTGCCCAGACCGGGCCGATGTCGATGAAGTAGAGGTCCGATTCGCCGAGCACGACACCGGGGTCCGACCGCTCCCTGTAGAGCTTCAGCGTGTTCGACCCGAAGCGGATGTGGGTCGGATGCCAGACGCGCTCGACGCCGAGCTCGGCGAACACCGCGGCCGCGATCGCTTCGGCCTCGGGCTCGGTCATGCCCGGCTGGATCCGGCGCGCGATCGTCGCGACCGCCTCGCGCGAGCGCTCGCGCGCCGCGAGCAGCAGCGCCGCGTCGAAGCCGGGACCCAGGCCCTCGCCGGGATTGGGGCCGGCGGCAATCGCGCGGCATGCCTCGTTCATCGGACACCTCCAGCCGGTGCGTGGCCTCGCATCATCCGCCGGCAGTCGGTCATCGGACACCTCCAGCCGGTGCGTGGCCTCGCATCATCCGCCGGCAGTCGGTCGAGGCCGGGCGTGCCCGTGCCCAACGCCTGGCCCGCCGATTCCGATCCTCATCCGCCGGCAATTCGCGCGACCGCTCGAGGGTAGCGCAGGCCTTGGCGCGGGATTCGTCCAGCCAATCGCGCTGGGCGCTGAATACCGCGGTCGATCGTGACGCATGTCACGCGGGCCGGGTGACCCGCGGCGCGGAACTCGCGAATCGACCTCGATAGTGTGACGGCGTCGTCCAAGTGTGGGTGCAAGCGCGGATGGCCCACCTCGAACCACCCAAGCAGGATTCACCCCGCGGCGAACGGAATGATGTGGCCGTTCGCGCCCCCCTTCGGATGATTCGGGAGACGACCCATGACGATTCGCACACTCGCCCTGGCCCTGGCCACCGTACTTGCCCTCCCGTCGGCCCACGCGAGGTCGCCAACGGTGATTCGCTCGACCGGGCAGGACTGCATCAGCGTCGTGACCGATCTCTTGCCCAGCGTGCGCCGCGGTGGCCAGATCCTGGTCGACGGCACCCCGGTCCTCGAGCGCGACGAGCGCCAGCGTCCGCGCGTGGTCCGCGAGACCCTGCTCGATCGCTGCGCCAACGACCGTCGTGTCGTCGAGATCCGGATCGAACCGGCCTGAGAATCGGTCCGCGCTGATCCGGACGCGGCAGCGCGATCGGTGCGGCAGCCTGCCCGATCCGCGCCAGCCGACCCGGGGTCGCGGCTCGACGTGGCCGCCGCGGGCGCTCAGGATCGAGTCGAGGGCGTTTCCGAACCGCCGCGCGGCAGCGACGAGCGCACTCGCGGTCCGGCCGGTCGCGCCGCCACGTCCAGCGCGCGGTCGAGCACCACGAGCCAGTCGATCAGCGCACGCCACAGTGGCGCCGGGTCGCGGCCGTGCCGCAGGCGCACCAACAGCGACAGCTCGCGCCCGGCCGCGTCCAGCCGCTGGAAGCGCGCCTCGAAACGTGCCAGCACCCGGTCGAGGTCGAGGAGATGCATCCGGAGGTCGCCGTCGCGGATCAGCGCATCGGCGAGCCGCGTCGACTCGATGCCGATGTGCAGGCGCTCGTCGATCTCGCGCACCCCGGTGACCAGCTCCGCGTCCAGCCGCAGCCAGCCCTGCCGCGCCAGCGCGAAGGTCCACGGTCGCGACAGCTCGAAACCGACCCAGGCCGAGTCCGCGGTCGCGATCCGCCTTGAGCCGGTGCACACGGTGATCGCGTGGCCGCGATGCGCGATGGTCTCCCGCGGCAGCCCCTCGAAGTCGAGCTGCCAGCCGCGATGGGCGCGGCGGAGGTAGTAGACCAGGGCCTGCAATCCCGCGAGGCCCAGCGGCAGCAGCTTGATCCAGTTCACGGCGATGTCGTCCTTCCCTCCGGCTGGAATGCCGGAGGGCCCGGACAGCGAACGCTTCAGGGACCGGCCCCGGACCGAACCGGTCGGCGAGCCATGGATCCCGCTCCCGCCCGGGAATGCGACGGGCGTCACGCGCCGGGGTTTTCCGCCGACCCCGCACCGCAGCAGGGCAACGGACCATCGCTCTCGTCGAGGGCCTTCCGGCATAAGCAAAACAGTACACGTTTCGGGTAGCCGGAACGAAAAGGACGCTGGACAGCGGGTGAAGGAAAGGTTAAATCTCGCGCGCCCCGGGACCGACCCGCCATGCAAAGCGGGTCACTTGGGTGCCGCCAGCGATCCCAGCCACCAGACTGCCGAGGATTCCGACCCATGATGATGCGCCGCAACAAGCTCGCCGCAACGGTCAAGTACGCCCTGATGGCGGGTCTCGCCAGCGCGACCGCCCTGCCGTCCGAGGGCCGGGCCCAGACTCCGTCGCGCGAGGACTCGACCACCCTCGAGGCGATCGTCGTCACCGGCAGCCGCATCCGGCGCGTCGACATGGAGACCGCCTCGCCGGTGTTCGTGATCGACCAGCAGGCGATCGAGCGCACCGGCGCCGCGACGATCGGCGATTTCCTGCAGGACATCCCGGCGATCTCGGGCGCCGCGACCAATCCGTCGGTCAACAACGGCGGCGGCGACGGCGCGGCCACCGTGTCGCTGCGCGGCCTCGGCGACTCGCGCACGCTGACCCTGCTGAACGGTCGGCGGATGGTCTACAACGACATCAACTCGATCCCGATGGCGGCGATCGCGCGGGTCGAGGTGCTGAAGGGCGGCGCGTCGGCGATCTACGGTTCCGATGCGATCGGCGGCGTCGTCAACTTCATCCTGAAGACCGAGTTCGACGGCGGCGAGCTGTCGACCGGCTACGGCCAGTCGTTCAAGAGCGACGGCGAGCGCGTCACCGGCAATGTCACCTACGGCTGGTCCGGCGAGCGCGGCAGCGTGCTGCTGAACCTCAACTACAACGACCAGAAGGAGGTCAGCGCCGCCGATCGCGACTACTCGCGCGACGCGCTGACGCTCTACTCGGGCTCGGTGACCGTCGGCGGCTCGAGCCGCACGACCACCGGCCGGTACGCGGTGCCGCGCAGCGCGGCGGCCGCGAACGGCATCAACTGCCCCGGCACCGGCGCCACCGTGGCCTTGACCCGCATCGAGGGTCGCCCCGGTCGCGGCTGGTCGGATTTCCGCTGCTTCAATCCGGCGACCGACCTGTTCAACTACCAGGCCGTCGGCAACCTGCAGCTGACGCCGCAGGAGCGCGCCGGCCTGTTCTTCGCGGGGCGCTTCGACCTGACCGACAGCGCGACCGCGTACACCGAGATCGTGACCCAGAGCACCCGCTCGTACGGCCAGATCGCGCCGCTGCCGTTCGACGCCCGGCCGGGCCTCGACGACGTGCCGATCTCGCCGCAGAGCGTGTTCTGGCCGTTCACCGGGCTGACCACCGGGCTCGTCAACAACGACCTCCGGCTGCGCCTGTCCGCGATCGGCAACCGCCGCTTCTCGTTCGACACCGACGTCAAGCAGATCTCGACCGGGATCCAGGGCTCGATCGGCGACGGCGCCTGGGCCTACGACGCCGGCTTCACGTACGGCAAGCTCGAGCAGGAGGCGACCTCGACCGGCTACCTGTTCACGCCGGCGCTCGCCGCGGCGCTCGGTCCGTCGTTCCGCGACGCCAGCGGCACGCTCCGCTGCGGCACGCCGGGCAACGTGATCCCGAACTGCACGCCGGTCAACTTCTTCGGCGATCTGTCCTCGCCGGACGACCAGGCCGCGCTGGCGCGGATCTCCTCGCCGTCGGTCAACCGCAGCGACGCCACGCTCAAGAACTTCTACGCCAACGTCTCGGGCGACCTGTTCGCGATGCCGGCCGGCAGCGTCTCGACCGCGTTCGGGGTCGAGTACCGCGAGGAGAGCTCGGCCTTCGTGCCGAGCTTCCTCGCCGTGGTCGATCCGACCAACTACACCTGCCTGATCTCGTCCGAAGCCTGCACCACCAGCGCGATCGGCGAGTTCGACGTGACCGAGGTCTACGGCGAGGCGCTGTTCCCGATCCTCGCGGACGCGCCGTTCGTGCAGAGCCTCAACGCCACGCTCGGCGTGCGCTGGTCCGACTACTCCTCGTTCGGCAGCACCACCAACACCAAGATCGGCTTCGAGTGGCGGCCGATCGGCGAACTGCTGGTGCGCGGCACGGTCGACGAGGTGTTCCGCGCACCGACCGTCGGCGACCTGTTCCAGGGCGACTCGGCGTCGTCCGACAGCTTCTCCGACCCGTGCAACCGCTGGCGCGGCGCGCCGCCGGGCAGCCCGCAGCGCCTCGCGTGCCAGAACGTGCCGACCGACGGGTCGTTCAACCAGACCGACACCCAGCTGTCCGCGATCAAGGGCGGCAATCCGAACCTCCAGCCGGAGACCGGCAAGGTCTTCACCTACGGGCTGATCTACGACCCGCAGTGGCTCGAGGGCTCGTCGTTCTCGATGGATGTCTGGCGCGTGTACCTCAACGACACGATCGGCACGATCGGCACCCAGACGATCCTCAACAACTGCTTCAACAACGGCGCGTTCTGCGACCTGTTCACGCGCCTGCCGTCGGGCGAGATCCTGCGGCTGTTCGACCGCAACGCCAACGTCGGCCGCACCGATACCAACGGCGTCGATGTCGGCGCGCGCTACCGGCTCGACGACACCGACTGGGGCAGCTTCCGCTTCTCGATCGACGCGACCTACACGTCGCGCTTCGACGTCAAGACCATCGTGCTCGGCGAAGTCGTGGCCCAGCAGTTCCTGGCCGGCACCTTCCTGTCGTCGGCGAACGGCGGCCTCGGCAACTACAGCCGTGTCCGCGGCCTCGGGACGATCGGCTGGACCTACGGGGACTGGGACGCGCAGTGGGTCTCGCGCTACATCAGCGGATTCAGCGTCGGCACCGTGTTCCCGAACACCCGCACCAACACCTGCGCGGATCTCGGCCTCGCGATCGTGCCCGGCGGCACGCCGGGCTGCCGCTTCGACCGTGGCGGGCAGACCTACCACAACGTCCAGGTCGGCTACGAGCTGAAGCCGTGGAACACGCGCTTCCAGCTCGGCATCGACAACGCGTTCAACAAGCTGCCGCCGATCCTGTACCAGAACAACACGCTGAACGGAAACACCGACGAGCGCACCTTCGACACGGTCGGCCGGTACTACTGGATGACCGCGACGGTCAGGTTCTGACCGACGGCCCGGCCACGCAACGGGGCTGCGCGGGTGACCGCGCGGCCCCGTTCGTTTCCGGATGCCGTGGATGCCGCGCCGCGCGCCCGCGCCCCACGGACGGCCCGGGCCGCGGATCGATCAGTCGAGCGCGTAGCCGAAGCGCTCGACCCACGGCGCCAGCAGGTCGAGCGCCTCGCCCTCGAGCCACGGCCGCCACGCCTGCCAGCGGCCGATCGCGCGCCGGTTCACCGGCTCGACGACCTGCGCGTAGCTCGGCGTGCTGATCACGCCGCGCTGGCGCGCGCGCTCGGTGAAGCCGAGCAGCCGGTCGTCCCAGTCGAGGCCGAGGAACGCGAACAGCCGCCGGCCCTCGCCGGCCACGTCCGCCACGAGGTCCTCGTAGCGAAGAAGGTGCGTCGGCACGCCGATCGCGTCGCGGAACGCGAAGTAGGTCCGGAACACGCGGTCGTACATGCGCGCGGTGCTGGCCAGCGTCTCGAAGGTCACGGCGAAGGCCGGGGCCCGGAAGTTCTGCATCCAGCACGACACCACGACGTCGCACGGGTGCCGGATCGCGAGCACGGCCCGCGCGTCCGGGAACAGCGCCGCGACCAGCGGCAGGCGCACGAGGTAGAGCGGATTCTTGTCGACCGGCCGGCGCCCGCCGAGGTCGGGCCGGCAGCGATCGACGTCGGCGAAGTAGCGGCGCCGCAGGTCCCGCCGGTCGCCCGCCGTCAGCGTCGCGAGTGCCGCCGGATAGCCCGCCGGCGAGCCCTGGAGGTGGGTGACGAGGCGCTGCAGGAAGGGCTGCTCGTCGAAGGACGCGAGATCGGCGTGCGCGTCCAGCAGCTGCTCGAGCAGGGTCGTGCCGGAGCGCGGGAAGCCGACCACGAACAGCGGGTCGCGCCGGCCGTCGTCGGCACCGTCGCGGACCTGCGTCGGAAAGGGCGGGATCGGCCGCTCGAGCGCGGCCAGCAGGCCGTCCTCGCGGCTCAGGTTCGGATGCGCCGCGGTGACGTGGGCGAGGCGCTCGGCGTGGCCTTGTGTGAATGCTGCGAACGCGGCGGCATGGTCCTTCAAGTCCGCGCAGGCCTTGCCGAGCTCGAAGCGCAGGTGCGTGCGCATCGCCGGATCGCGCGGCGGGTCGGCGAGCACCGACTCGAGCAGCGCCCTCGCCCTCGCCGGATCCCCGCGCCGCGCGGCCAGCCGCGCATCGAGCTGGTCGAGGGCGCTTACGACCTCGGCACGGCCGGCGACGCGCGCGGCGTCGATCCGGGCGCGGACGGCCTCGGCCTCGTCGAGGCGATTGTGCCGCTCGTGGCAGGTCGCAAGCCCGATCAGCGCGCTGGGCTCGCCGGGGTCCTCGGCGAGCACCGCCTCGAAGGCGCGCTGGGCGTCGCGGTACTGCGCGAGGTTCAGCTGGATCTCGGCCGCCTCGACCCGCAGCGCCAGCGGCAGCGCCGGATCGCGCAGGCGCGCGAGCACCGCCGCGGCGCGGTCGGTCTCGTCGAGCGCGTGCAGGATCCGCGCCTCGAGCACGAGGAACTCGGGATCGACCGGCGCCGACTCGAGCGCGCGCCCGATGCAGGTCAGCGCCTGGACCGGGCGACCGTGCGCGAGCTCGGCGCGGGCGAGCGCCTGGAACAACCCGCCGCTGCGATCGCCGAGCAGGAAGGCGCGCTGCAGCGGCGCCAGCGCGTCGGCTTCGCGGCCGAGCTCGCACAGCGCGTTGCCGAGGTTGGCCCAGTGCTCGGGCACGTCGGGGCGCGCCGCAACCAGACGCTCGAACAGCGGCAGCGCCTCGGCCGCGCGGCGCTGCTGCGCGAGCGCGAGCGCGAGGACGGTTTCCCAGTCGAGCGCGAGCGCTCCCGATGCCGACCGCAGCGCGACGTGCGC
>PVBP01000045.1 GCA_002995625.1 Lysobacteraceae bacterium
GACGCGGCGCCCGGCGAGCTCAGCGATCCGCATCGAGGAAGCCCGCGAGCCGCGCCGGGATCCGATGCGGCCCCGATGGCGCGAGCAGCGCCTCGAGCGGCGGCACCGCGGCCCCGATCGCAGGCAGGATCCGCGCGCGGAAGCGGGCGACCAGTTCGTCCTCGCGCCACTCGGGCCGCTGCGCGATCGCGGCGAAGGCGGCGCGCGACTCGACCGCCTCGCCGACGCACTCGAAGGGCTTGGTGGCGTGCCACTCGATCAGCGCGTCGAAGCCGGCGGCCTGCGCCGGATCGTCGAGCAGGTTGCGGCCGAAGATCGCGATCAGACGCAGCTTCGGTACGAACGGCGCGAGCGCGAGGAACACGAACCGGCACTTCGGGCACTCACCGCACCAGCGCGCGGCCGGGCGTTCGCCGAGGATCCGGAAGTTGCGGTTGCAGCTCGAGAACACGTCGTCGTAGCGCTCGTGGCGCGCGAAGCGGCGGGTCACCGCGAGTTCGGACAGCGGCCGCAGCAGCGAGTAGTAGCGGAGGTCGGGCGCGACGCGGCGCTCGACCAACTCTCCGAACCGCCGCTCGAACGCCCATCCCTTGCTCCACTGGTGGTTGACCGCGCGGCCGTCGGCCTCGATCGTCGGGGCCGAGGCCGAGCGCTCGTTGCTGAACACGACCTCGTCGGCGTCGTGCAGGATCGCCGCGGCGACGAGGATCGCCGAGTTGATCGCGGTCACCGGGATGTGGCCGTTCCACGCGCCGGCGCGATTCATCTCGAACAAGAGCGGCGAGAGCGTGCGCTCGACGCGCAGCGCCGGCAGCCCGCTGCGCGCGACGACCCCGGCGATCAGCGGCGAGGCGCCGACCCAGGCCGCGACGACCGGATCGCCGGACTCGCGCAGCGCCTCGAGCGTGACGATCGAATCCTTGCCGCCGCCGACCGCGACCAGCGACCGCCGCGCGAGGCCCAGCGCCGGCGGCGGGCCGGCCGCCGCGGCGCGCGGAAAGCGCACGCGGCCGGCGAGGTCGAGGCCGTTCTGGTGCGCGAACTCGGCGAGGCCCTCGGTGTAGACGAGGTCGAGCAGCTCGGCCGTCTCCGGATCCGGCACGCGGCCCTCGCAGGCGATCGCGGGCGGCACGCCGGCCTTGTAGTAGCTGACGCCGGCAATCCAGTGCACGCGGTCGAGCGCGGCCTCGAGCGCGGCCTCGCGGCCTGCGGCGAGCCGCGGCGCGCCCGGGAAGCGGATCGTCTCGACCAGGTCCGGGCCGTCGTCGAAGGCATAGACCAGATCGACCCGGGCCTCGTCGGCGAACCACTCGCGGCGGACGAAGCGGAACACGCGCGCCGCGCGCGGATCGGGCAGGGTCACAGCACCACCTCCGCGGCCGGCTCGCGCAGGTTGTAGCGCGAGGCCATCACCGCGCCGTAGGCCCCGGCGGTCGCGACCAGGATCACGTCGCCCTCGCGCGGCGCCGGCAGGCGCCGATGCTCGCCGAGCACGTCGCCCGACTCGCAGATCGGCCCGACCACCTCGCACACGGTGTCGGCCGCATCGTCGAGCCGGGAAAGGTTGCGGATCTCGTGCCAGGCCTCGTACAGCGAGGGCCGGATCAGCGAGTTCATGCCGGTCTCGAGGCCGACCCACGTGCGGCCGGCCTTGCGCTTGACCTGCGTGACGCGCGCCAGCAGCACGCCGGCCTCGGCGACCAGGTACCGCCCGGGCTCCATCCACAGCCGGTACTGCGGGTAGTGGCGCTTGACCTCGGCCAGCGCCGCGCCGAGCGCGGCGAGGTCGAGCGCCGCGTCGTCGTCCCGATAGGGCACGCCGAGGCCGCCGCCGATGTTGATCCGGGTCACGTCCGGGAAGTCGTCGGCGACGGCGGCGAGGAAGGCATGGAGGTCGCGGAAGGTGGCGGCCTCGCCGATGCCGCTGCCGAGATGCGCGTGCAGCGCGACGATCCGGCACCCGGCGGCACGCGCGAGCCGGCGCGCTTCGGGAAGGTCGGCGAGCGCGACGCCGAACTTCGACTCGTCGCCGCCGGTGACGACCTTCTCGTGGTGGCCGCTGCCGTGGCCCGGATCGACGCGCAGCACGATCTCGCGCCCGGCGAACACCGTCGGCCACTCGGCCAGCGGATGCAGCGCGTCGACCGTGACCCGCGCGCCGCGCGCGAAGGCGCGCTCGTACTCGCGTCGCGGCGCGAAGTTCGGCGTGAACAGGAGCTGCTCGGCCGCGAGCCCCGGGATCGCGGCGTCGGCCGCCTCGATCTCGGCCCACGACACGCACTCGATGCCGAAGCCGGACTCGACCACCGCGCGCAGCACCGCCGGGTGGGCGTTGGCCTTCATCGCGTAGTACCAGCGGTCGACCGCCGGCAGCGCGGCCCGGAGCGCCGCGGCTCGGGCGCGCACGGTCGCGAGGTCGTAGACGTAGCGCGGACCGTCCTCGCGCGCGACCAGCGCGAGCAGCTCGGCGCGGCGCGCGCTCCACCAGGGCTGCGAGGCGGCGCGCGGCGCGGCCGGCGCGTACAGCTCCGACCACGCCGGCCCGAACGAGGCCTCGTCGTCGAGCCGCATCGCGCCCGCGCGCACCAGCAGCGCGTGCAGCGCCGGCACCAGGTCCGCGCGTGCCTCGGCGACCACGAAGGTGAGATTGAGGTCGTTCGACGACTGCGAGATCAGGTGCACGGTCTCGCGCCCGAACTCGGCCAGCACCGGCGACAGCGTCGCCAGCAGCGAGCGCATGCCGCGGCCGACCAGCGTGATCGCCGCGCACGGCGCGATCACCTTGACCCGGCACACCGGCTCGAGGTCGCGGCACAGGGCCTCGATCACGTTCGAGTTGACGAGGTTCTCGGTCGGGTCGAGCGAGACCGTGACGTTGGTCTCGGCCGAGCCGATCAGGTCGATCGAGAGCCCGTGGCGCTTGAAGATCGCGAACACGTCGGCGAGGAAGCCGACCTGCTGGTACATGCCGATCGACTCCATCGAGACCAGCGTGATCCCGGTGCGCGCGCTGATCGCCTTGACGCCCGGCTGCTCGGCCTCGCGCTCGCGCGGGCCGACCGTGGTGCCGTCGAGCTCGGGCCGGTTCGTGTCCTTGACCAGCAGGGGCACGCCGGCCTCGCGCACCGGCGTCAGGCAGCGCGGGTGCAGCACCTTGGCGCCGGTGGTCGCGATCTCCTGCGCTTCCTCGTAGTCGAGCCGGCGAAGCAATCGCGCCTGCGGCACCACGCGCGGATTGGCGCTGAACATGCCGGCGACGTCGGTCCAGATCTCGACTCGCTCGGACGCGAGCAGCGCGCCGAGATAGGCGGCCGAGGTGTCCGAGCCGCCGCGCCCGAGGATCGCGGTGCCGCCATCCGGATGGCGCGCGATGAAGCCCTGGGTGATCAGCACCGGCGAACGCCGCGCCAGCGCCTGCCGCATCGCGGGGTTCGGCGCGGCGTCGCAGCTCACCGAGAGCCGCGCGGCCCACGGCGACTGGTTCGGGAGCCGGACCGCCGTGAGCCACTCGCGCGCGTCGAGCCACTCGGCGGCGAGGCCGGCGGCCTCGAGCACGTGCGCGCCGAGCGTCGAGGACAGGAGCTCGCCGAGCGCAAGCAGCTCGGCCTGCCACGCGTAGTCGCGCGTCGCGGCGCGCGGGTCGGCCGCGAGCCCGGCGAGCCGCGACAGCCACTCGCCCAGCCCCGGCGCGCGATCGATGCCCAGCTCGTCGACGAAGCGGAGATGCCGGTCGGCGATCGCGGCGGCCGCGGACGCGGCGTCACCGCCGGTCGCCGCGGTCTCGATCAGCTGTTCGAGCGCGTTGGTGACGCCCGACAGCGCCGAGACCACGACGACGACGCGCAGCCCCTCGGCGCGCCGCTCTCCGGCGAGCCGCGCGATCGTCTGCCAGCGCGGTTTCGACGAGACGCTAGTGCCCCCGAACTTGAGGACGACGTAGCGCGGCTCGGCGGGGTCTGCAGACATCGATGCGGCTGGCTCCGGAGGGGCCGCCGACGATAGCGGAACGCTCGCGCGCGATCGCTCGGAGGTCGGTACCGATCAGGGACGCGGCGCGCCGAGCGGCCGCCGGCCGTCGCGTGGCGCCTCGTTCGGCGCCAGCGGCGCGTCGGGCAAGGGCTCCTGCGCGTACCCGAAGTTGCAGGCCACCGCCAGATTCAACGTCAGCGGCGAAGCTGCGCAGCGCCACTTGCCGCCCCACGGGTCCTTGAACTCGCGGACGATCGTCGACCGGCGAACCAACTCCGCGAGGGCGTTCTCACCGTCCGGCGCCCAGACGCGGTCGAGGCGACTGCGCCGGCCCGGCAGCTCGACCGGGCGGTCGAGCAGCTCTCCGAGCGCCGCTCCAGCCGGACGTTCGAAGCTGCGAGTCGCCACGCTCGCGTCGCCGCGGCCGGCCATCGCCTGCTGGCGCAGGTCCTCGCTGGCCGACTCGCGCAGACGCGCGACGGAGACTTCCGACGTGGCCTCGGCCGGGCTCACCGGCGGCTCGGTGGGCTCGGGCCTTTGCCGCGACGCCATCGTCGGCTCGGCCGGCGGCGCACCGCGTGGCACCGGCGGATCCGGCACGTCGCGCGGTCGCGCCGGTCGCGGAGCCCCGAGGTCCACGACCAGCACGTCCTCGGATCCCGTCAAGGCAGCAGCGGCGGAGGGCGGACCAGGACCCAGGGCCTTCGACAAGCCGAACAGCATCGCGCCGTGGACCACCAGCACGGCCGCGCCGACGCCGATGCGATCGGCGCGCAGGCCCGGCCTCGAGAATCGTTGCGCCTCGATGCGAAACGCCCGCCATTGGCGGCGGGCGTCGAACTCGGCGGGAGCAACCGGGGCCGGGCGGCACGAGGTTCCGTCGTGCGGGGCCGCCCGGCCCAGGTCCATGCTGGATTCGCCCTCGTCGTCCGGTGTCGGCGGGATCGCGGTGGACCCGCCCTCGCCGGCCGCGGCGCGGGCGCCGTCGCCGGTCAGTAGCCGACCGCGGCGACGCTGACCGCGACCCGGATCCGGTCGCCCGGATGCTCGCGGGTCTGGGTCCGGAAGGTGCGGCCGTTGTAGACGTAGGCGACGTCGTAGCCGACGACCTGGCGCTCGGTCCGGTACTCGACGCGCTGGTTGCAGACGCGCTGCACGCTCGGCCCCGCGTGGTAGGCCGGCTGGTAGTAGCCATACGGATCGCGCCCGTCCCACGAACGGCCGCGGTCGAGGTTGTGCCCGACCGCGCCGCCGATCACGGCGCCCGCGATCGTCGCCGCGCGACGCCCGTCGCCGCGGCCGACGGTGTTGCCGAGCGCGCCGCCGACGATCGCGCCGAGCACCGCCCCGGCGGCGCCGTCGTTGCCGCGCGGTCCGTAGTAGCCCGCGTGCGGATGCGAGACGTAGCGGGGCGCGTGGTGGACGCGCTCGTTCCAGCACACGTCATGCGCGACCGGCCGCTCGAAGCGCTCGAAGATCGGCTCGACCGCGACCACGCGGGCCCAGTCGTACTCGGTGCCGTTCTCGTACCAGCGCGCCTCGGCCACGCCGGCCGTCGCCATGCCCACCGCCATGAGTGCCGCCATCGTGCTGCGGATCATCGTCGATCTCCCGTCCGGCCCCATGCCGGATGCGTGCAGAGTCTGGGCGCGGCCGTTGAATCGCCTCTTAATCCGGGCGGCCGCGGCGCGCGCGGTCGCACCGCGGATTCAGCAAGCCCAACGGTGGGCAACGACGACGATCGACCGGTTGCGGATTCGTCAGCGCCGTTCGGGCGCGCCGCGCGCGATCCGGACTGCCCGGATCACGCTGGACCGCCCATCGCGTGGCGTCGTCGTCCCGGGATCGGTCCACACGAGGACCGCGACCTCGTCGAGCGCCGCCAGCTTCGGCATTCCCGTGCCGCGACCCGGCGGCAGCTCGGCGATCGCGTGGCGCTCGGCCACGCCCAGCGTGCGATCGAGGCGCGCGAGCCACAGCGTGGCGCCTCCCGCGGACGAACCGCCGAGCCAGCTCGCAAGGAAACCCGCCGGCCAGCGCGCAAGGTCCGGTCGACCGAGCGCCGCCTGGCTCTCCTCGAGCACCGTCGGCGGCCGCGCATCGTCGATCCGCCGCACCCGAACCGCCAGCCGATCGACGTCGAAGGTCGGCCACGCCACGACGACGCCCCCGTCGTCGGCCGCCGCGGCCGGGCCGTTGACCGGACAGGCGGCGATGCGCCAGCGATCCGGGTGGACCACGGCGGGCGCCGTCCATCGCGTGCCGGTCCACGTCGCATGCTGGACGTCGCGGATCTCCTCGATGCTGCGATCGCGGTAGACCACGACCGGGCCGCGTGGTCCCGCGACCAGATCGGTCGGGCAGCAGGAGCAGACGCGGTCGTCGATCTCGCGCTCCGCGATCGGCCGCATCCGGCGATCGACGATCGCGCTGCGCAGCGACATCGGCGATTCACCGTGCGCGGCGTCATGACCGTGGCCGTCGGTCTGTCCGGGCGGCCCGTGCGCGTGTTGCCCGACCGTGTGGCGACCATCGAGCCAGACCACGAGGACCCGATCGGCGCCGATCGGCCGCATCGAGACGAAGCCGTGCTCGCTCCGGGTGCCGTCCCGGTGCGGCGTGATCGGATCGCTCCAGCTCCGGCCTTCGTCGGTCGACCGCACCAGGCGGATGTCGTAGGCGTAAGTGCCTGGCCCACGCTTCTCGAGCCAGAACGTCAGCCAGTCGCCGTTTTCCGCGACCGCGAGCGACGGGAAGTCCGCCCAGTTGACGAACCAGTCGCAGCCGGAAGCCACCTGGCGGATCGGGCCGAGCACGCCCTCCCGCGTCAGCGTCGCGACCTCGAGGCGCGTGCAGCCGTCGGCGTCGCGAGCCTGCCAGCTCAGCACGAAGCGGTTGCGCGCGGGATCGGCGACCACGTTCGGCTGCGCCGCCGGGGAGGGCAAGGCGAGATCGAGCTTCGCGATCGCCAGCCCGCCGGAGTCGGTGGCCCGGAGGCCGCCGGCATGCGCGAACAGCGCGACCAGCAGCAGGCTGCCGGCGAACCGGACCTGGGCGCGCAGGCGGAGCCCGCGCGGGGAGCCACGCGGCGGACACCGGGGGTCGGGAAGTGCTGCGATCGGTCGGTCCATCGGAGATCCGGCACCCCGGTCGACGGGCGGGGTCTTCCAGCCCGGGCATCGAAACCGGCCAGCGCGGGATCTCGACCGGCGCGCGATTCAACCGTGACCGTCGCGATGGCGCAAGTTGACGAATCCGTGACGCTCGCGGAAGGTACGGGCTTCCGGCCACGGGGAGGACCGACATGCCGCAGTACACGACCGAGAGAATCCGCAACATCGCCCTCGTCGGACACCAGGGTGCGGGCAAGACCACGCTGTTCGAGGCGCTGCTCGCGGCCGGCGGCACGATCCAGACCCCGGGCACGGTCGAGCGCGGCAGCACCGTGTCGGACTTCGACCCGATGGAGAAGGCGCGCGGCCATTCGCTCAACAGCGCGATCGCGTCGATCGACCATGGTGGCATCCACGTCAACCTGATCGACACGCCGGGCTACCCCGACTTCCGCGGACCGACGCTGTCGGCGCTCGCGGCGGTCGAGACCGCGGCGGTCGTCGTCGACGCCGCGCGCGGCGTCGAATACGGCACCACCCGGCTGATCGACTACGCGAAGGCGCGGCGGCTGTGCCGGCTGATCGTGGTCAACAAGATCGACCATGCCGAGGCCGACCTCGAACTGCTGGTCGAACAGCTGCGCGAGGCCTTCGGCCCCGAGTGCCTGCCGATCAACCTGCCGGCGCGCGGCCGCGCCGGCGTCGTCGACTGCTTCTTCAACCCGTCCGGCGAATCCGACTTCGGCTCGGTTGCCGACGCGCACCAGCGGATCATCGATCAGGTGGTCGAGATCAACGAGGACGTGATGGGGCACTACCTCGAGGACGGCGAAGCCGGACTCTCCGGCGAGGAACTCCACGACGCGTTCGAGCAGTGCCTGCGCGAGGGGCACCTCGTCCCGATCGCGTTCGTCTCGGCGCGCACCGGCGCCGGCATCGCGGAGCTCCTCGACCTGTTCGAGAAGCTGATGCCGAATCCGAAGGAGGCCAATCCGCCGCTGTTCGTCAAGGGCACCGGCGCCGATGCCGAGCCGTTTCGCACCGAGCCGGATCCGGCCCGGCACGTCGTCGCCGACGTGTTCAAGATCGTCAACGACCCGTTCGTCGGCAAGCTCGGGATCTTCCGTGTGTACCAGGGCACCGTGCGCCGCGACACCCAGCTCTTCATCGACGACGGCAAGAAGCCGTTCAAGGTCGGGCACCTCTACAAGCTGCGCGGCAAGGACCACGTCGAGATCGACGACGCGATCCCCGGCGACATCGCCGCGGTCGCGAAGGTCGAGGAGATCCACTTCGACGCGATCCTGCACGACAGCCACGACGAGGACCACATCCACCTGAAGCCGATCGACTTCCCCGAGCCGATGTTCGGGCTCGCGATCGAGCCCGCGACCCGCGGCCAGGAGCAGAAGCTGTCGATCGCGCTTGCCAAGCTCGCCGAGGAGGACCCCTGCTTCCGGGTCGAGCACCACAAGGAGCTCAACGAGACCGTGATCCGCGGCCTCGGCGAACTGCACCTGCGCGTCATGCTCGAGCGGATGCAGGAGCGCTTCGGCGTCGAGGTGAAGTCGCGTCCGCCGCGCATCGCGTACCGCGAGACGATCAGCGCGAAGGCCGACGGCCACCACCGTCACAAGAAGCAGACCGGCGGTGCCGGGCAGTTCGGCGAGGTGTTCCTGCGCATCGAGCCGCTGCCGCGCGGCTCCGGCTTCGAGTTCGTCGACGAGGTCGTCGGCGGCGCGATTCCGGGCCAGTTCCTGCCGGCGGTCGAGAAGGGCGTGCGCAGCGTGATCGAGGGCGGCGCGATCGCGGGCTACATGCTCCAGGACGTGCGCGTGATCGTCTACGACGGCAAGCACCACCCGGTCGACTCGAAGGAGGTCGCCTTCGTCGCCGCCGGCAGGAAGGCCTTCCTCGACGCGATCGCCAAGGCCCGCCCGCTGGTGCTCGAGCCGATCGTCAGCCTCGACGTGACGGTTCCGGACGTGCACATGGGCGATGTCACCGGGGGGCTCGCGACCAAGCGCGCGCGGATCAACGGCACCGACTCGGCGCGCGGCGGCGAGATCGTCGTCAAGGCCCAGGTGCCGCTGGCCGAGATCGGCGACTACTCGAACGAGCTCAAGGCGATCACCGCCGGGCGCGGGCGCTACTCGATCGAGTTCTCGCACTACGAGGCGGTGCCGCCGCAGGTCCAGAAGCAGCTGGTCGAGGCCTACCGGCCGCGGCACGAGGAGGACTGAGCGAGCCGCACGATCCCGATGCGACCTGTGGTCGCCTGGCCCACCACGAGCCGCGCCGATCGCGACCTGCGGTCGATCGCGACCTGCGGTCGATCGCGATCTTCGGCGGATCGCGACCTTCGGTCGCTCCTACGGCAACCGCCGGTCGCTGTCGTAGGAGCGAGCGCAGCTCGCGATCCCGATGCGATCCGTCGCCACGCGGCCCGCCGTGTGCCGCGCCGCTCGCGACCTGCGGTCGCTCGTGGGGCAGACCACCGGCACGGTCTCAGGGCTCGAAGCCGTTCGAGAACAACGTGTCGCTGCGCACGTCGAGCGACCACACGCCGCGGCCCAGCGTTCCGGCATACAGCGTCCGCTGGGCATGCACGTAGCGCAGGTCGAAGACCAGCACGTCGGGGAGCAGCGTGCCGAACAGCTCCCAGGTCGATGAACCGCTGGTCGAGACGTAGACGCCGGAGCGCGTGCCGAGGGCGACCCGTGCCGGGGTCGCGCCGTCGGCGTTGATGAACTCGATCGTCCGGAAGTCCTGCGAGCTGATGCTCGGCAGGTTGCCGGTGATGTCGGTCCACGACGTGCCGCTGTTCGACGAGAAGAACACCTGGTTGTCGTCGATCGCCCAGACGCGGGACGGGTTGGCCGGGTCGAGCGCCACGTCGGTGATCGTCAGCGCGCCGGCGGGCAGCGCGGTGGTCGCGACGAAACTCGCGCCGGAGCGCCGGAACACCTGGTTGCCGCTGCCGACGTAGCCGATGCCCGCGTTGCCGGTGGCCCCGTAGGCCATCGCATTGCGGTTCGCGCCCGGCGGACCGAGGACCGCGATCGTCGGCGACGCGGTGTTGGCGTTGGTCGACTCGTACAGCTGGGTCGAGCCGCCGACCAGCATCCGCGCCGGGTCGGCGATGTTGACCTCGACCGGGGTCACGAACTGCGGATCGGTCACGACGCCGGTCGGGATCGAGACGCTCGCGGTCTGGGTATTCGCGGCGTTGAAGGTGCGACGCTGGAAGCCGCCGAGATTCTGCGAGCTGATGAAGCGCAGGCCGTTGGTTCCGGTGTCCTCGATCGCGACGTCGCCGCCGTCGCCACCATTGATCCAGGTCCAGATCCGGTTGGTGGCGGTCTGCTGCATGTGGGTCCCGTTGTCCTGCGTGCCGATCACGAGGATGTTCGACACGCGGTCGTGGGCGAGATCGTGGACCTCCATCACGTTGAGGTTGCCGGCGACCGAGGACCAGGTGCCGGTCGACGAGGTCGGGCTCGCGCGCCGGTAGACGCAGCCGTCGTCGACCTGCAGCAGGTTGCCGCTGGCGTCGAACGCCATGTTGCGGCTGTCGGCGTGCGGCGTGGTGTTGCCACCGTTGGCGTCCATGATCGTCGTGAACTGGGTGCCGGCGGCAGCCGCCGCGTCGCCGCGCCGGATGTTGGCGGTGAACGGCGAGGCCGTGATCCGGTCGCCGCCGATGTAGACGAGGTTCTGGTTGGTCGGATCGACGGTGATCGAGGTGTTGACCACCCCCTGCCCGCCCGGATGCACCGGCGGCACGTCCATCGCCGTCCAGGTGCCACCCTGGTTGGCCGAGCGGGCGACACCGGCGATCGCGCCAGCATTCACGACCGCGACGAAGACCGCGCCGGAAGCACCGGGCCCGACCGCCAGCCGGACGTTGCCACCGGTCGCCGCGGTCAGCGCCGGAATGCCGGCGCTGATGTCGGTCCAGTTGGCGCCGCCGTCATCGCTGCGCAGGACCCGTCGTGGCGACGCGAGCACCGAGACGTAGATCCGCAGCGGCTGGTCGCGATGCACGGCGAGGTCGCCGATGCCGCCCGTCGGAAGACCGCCGGTCCCGGACGCGAGGCTCCAGGTCGCGCCCGTGTCGGTGCTGCGCCAGAGCCCGCCGTTGCGGGACGCCGCGAGGATCGTCGCGCCACGCGGCCAGACCGCCACGATCTTCTGGCCGAGCAGCGCCGTGGCGCCGAGGTGCGTCCACGAGGTGCCGCCGTTGGTGGTGCGGTAGATGCCGACCTCGTCGTCGCCGCGCTGCGCGAAGTTGCTCCAGCGGCCCAGCCCCGCGACCAGGGTCTGGTGGGTGGCGTCGGTCGGATCGAAGGCCAGCGCCCCGATCGACTGCGACGGCAATGCGTCGGTCTGCGGCGTCCAGGTGGGAGAGGCGGCCAGCGCGTTGGCCGTGCGCCAGACGCCGCCATTCACGGCACCGATATAGAGGATGTTGGCATTGGTCGGGTGCGGCGCCAGGGCCTGGATCGCACCGCAGACCTCGTTGTTCGGTGGCACGTTGACCTGCGCGCTGCGGGTCGGCGCCGGACCGCGATCGGCCCACGCCACGGTGTGGGCCTGGATCGCGCGAAGCGGTGCGCGATCGGGCCGAAGCGGCGGTACGATCGGCTCGCGTTGCTCGGCCGGATCGACCGGTTCCGCGCCGCGCTTGCGAAGCCCGCCCTCGCCCGATGCGTCCTCGCGAACCGGGCCGGTGCAGCCGACGATCGCGGCCCCCAGCGCCAGGACCAGCACGGCGCGGGCAGCCTTCGCCGCGCCACGAGCATCGGTCGCATTCATCGGAAGCCCTCCGTGGGCCGGGTGAAGACCCTGTGAAGGCTGCTACTGTGCGCCTGATTCCGGCCGATTGCAACTGACGTTATCGACGGTTGATGATGGCTTCCGTCTTCGTCATCCCGCCGGCTCGATGTACTCGAACACCTTGACCACGCGGACCACGCCGGACAGCCGGCTCACGGTGCCGGCGACGCGCTCGGCCTCCTCGCGGGTCACGAGGCCCATCAGGTAGACGACGCCGTCGCGGGTGGTGACGTTGACCCGGGTGACGTCGAATCCGGGCAGGTCGACGATGTCGAGCAGCGCGGTCTTGGCGCGCGCCGTGATCGCGGCGTCGCGCGCGCCGGTGCCGAACGGCGCCGGCTCGCGGACCTGGAGCTCGTCGACCACGCGGCGCACGTCCTTGAACGAGCGCACGATGCCGAGCGCGCGTTCCTTCAGCTCCGGCGTGCGGACCTCGCCGATCACGAGGACGATCCGGTTGTGGCTGACGACCGCGACGTGGTTCCGGAGCGCGAGTTCCTTGTCCCGGTTGATCGCGTCCATGATCGACAGCTCGAGCCGGTTGTCCTTCCAGACCTCGGAGGTCGAGCGCCGGTCGTGCGCGGTCGCCATCGCGGTCACGGCGCCGCCGGCCACGAGCGCGGCACAGCCGGACAGACCGAGCGCGAGGGCGGCGATGGCCAGTCGGGCGAGCGCGGGTCTCATCGGTTCAATCCTCCGGCTGGAAGGCATCGCGAAGCCAGTCGATCCGGTACGGCGGCGCGCCGCCGACCGCGACCACGTCGAAGCGGCACGGCCGTCGCGCGGCCTCGGGATGGCGCGCGAGCCAGGCCCGCGCGGCCGCGACCAGGCGGCGCTGCTTGCCGGCATCGACCGAGGCGGCCGCGCCACCCCAGCCGTCCCCGCGCCGGTAGCGCACCTCGGCGAACACGGTCGTATCGCCGTCGGCAAGCACCAGGTCGAGCTCGCCGAAGCGACTGACCGCGTTGCGGGCGAGGACCGTCAATCCGCGGGCCTCGAGATGGCGCGCCGCGGCCGCTTCGTGCAGTCCTCCGGTCTCGCGCCGGCTCATGGCGTCACGAGGTCGAGCGCGCCATCGGTCGGCCGCGGCACGCCATCGACGAAACGCAGGCACGACGGGGCGCGCCGGACGCGGCCGAACTCGTCGATCGAGAGGTCGCCGGTCGCGCCCGGCAGGTAGTCGTCCGGATTCCGCCCGAGCCAGTCGACGTAGGCCAGCAGCCGGTAGGCGTCCATGCCGAACGCGAACAGGCGCGGATTCTGCTGGGCCCCCGGCAACCGGTCCTTGAGGTCGGCGCGCGCCGCGATCCCGAGGTTCAGGCCGTAGACCCAAGGGGCATCGCAGTAGGTCACGCCATTCAGGTCACGGTCGAGCGTCGGCATCGGCTGGCCTCCGTACACGTGCGAGGTGGCGTAGACCGGCCGCGCGGCATCCCGCAGCACCAGCAGCGGCGCCGCGATCCGCGCCTGCTGCGGTCGCAGCGCCAGGAACACGACATCGGCCCCGGCCGCGGTGGCGTCGTTGACGGCGCCGCCGAGGTCGATGCTGCCGGCGGCGACCCGCGCCTCGCCGGCGACCACGCCGCCGGCCTGGACGAACTGCGCGCGGAATGCCGCGGCGGCGCGCAGGCCCCAGTCCTCGCTGCTGGCGACGATCGCCGCGCGCCGCGAGCCCCGGCGAGCGCCTGCTCGGCGACGAAGGCGGCCTCCTCCTCGGGCAGCAGCCCGAACAGCTGGCTGCCGGGCGGCGGCGGCGCGCCGTCGTCCGGATGGTTCAGCGCGAGCACCGGGATCGGCAGGTTCTCCTGCCGCAGCACCGCCTGGACCTGCTCGCGCGCGAGCGGGCCGACGACCCGGCGGTGGCCATCGGCGACCGCGCGCCGGTAGGCCTCGACCGCGGCCTCGGGACCGGGCGCCACGTCATAGATGCGGATCGCCGGACGGCGCTCGAGGTCGTCGAAGTAGGCGGCGAGGAAGCCGTCGCGGATCGCCATGCCCGCTCCCGCAAGTTCGCCCGACAGCGGCAGCAGCAGGGCCACGCGGTCCGTGCCGATCCGGCCCTCGCGACCCCAGATCGCCTGGTCGCGCTGGTCGGGCGTCAGGGCCCCGACCGCGCGCGAGCCGCGCCCGACCACCCGCGCCGCGGTCTCGCCCTGCGCGCGCAGCGCGCGCTCGATCCATGGCCGGCGGCGATCGCCGCGCGCGATCTGCCCGAGCGCGCGGTTCAGGTCCGTCGCCGGGACCGCGATCAGGCCGCGCAGCAGATCCTCCTCGATCGTGGCGCGCTCGCCCGGCGCGAGATCGAGCAGGGCCACGCGCTCGGCCGCCGCATCGAGCGGCCGTCCGAGCCGGTCGAGCGCGCGGGCGCGCAGCTCGCCGGCGCGGGACGCCTGTGCCGGATTCGCGCGGCTCGGATCGACCGTCGCCAGCACCAGCGCGCGCTCGGCATCGCCGCGCGCGAGCGCGATCTCGGCCGTCAGCAGGTCGTAGCGCAGCGGACCGTCGCCGTCGAGCTTCGCGCGCCGCACCTTCGCGATCGCGGCCGCCGCGCCGTCGAGGTCGCCCTCCTCGCGCAGGCTCTCGCCGGCGCGCAGCAGCAGCGGATCCTTCGCCGCGCCCCACGCCGCGCCGGCCAGCCGCTGGTATTCGGCCGCCGCGGCGCGGAAGTTGCCCGCGGCATAGAGCTGGTCGGCCAGCGCCGCGTCCGGGCCGCGCGCGGGTCCGGTCGCGCAGCCGGCGAGCACGAGCAGCATCACGACGAGCAGCACACGCAGGGCGGGACGATCCATCGTCGATCCGTCGGCTCCGGGTCGCGTGCGATCATAGCGAAGGCCCCGCGATGCACCGGCGGCCCACTTTCCGCGAGGGAGCCTCGAGCCGATGCAGGACCCGACGCCGACGCTGTGGCTGGTCGCGACGCCGATCGGCAACCGCGGCGACCTGGCGCCGCGTGCGGTCGAGGTGCTGCGCTCGGTCGCCGCGATCGCGTGCGAGGACACCCGGCACAGCCGGCCGCTGCTCGCGGCCTTCGGCATCGAGCGGCCGCTCGTCGCCTACCACGAGCACAACGAGCGCGAGGCGACGCCGAAGCTGGTCGCGCGGCTTTCGGCCGGCGAGTCGATCGCGCTGATCGCGGATGCCGGCACGCCGCTCGTCAGCGATCCGGGCTGGCGGCTGGTCGACGCCACGCGCGCGGCCGGCATCCGCGTCAGCGCAGTGCCGGGTCCGTGCGCCGCGATCGTCGCGCTGACGCTCTCGGGCCTTCCGACCGACCGCTTCGCGTTCGAGGGCTTCCTTCCCGCGAAAGCCGCCGCGCGGCGTGCGCGGCTCGACGCGCTGGCCGGCGAATCCCGCACGCAGGTCTTCTACGAGGCGCGCCATCGCATCGTCGAATGTCTCGCCGATCTGGCCTCGACCTTCGGCAGCACGCGCCGCGCGGTGGTCGCGCGCGAGCTGACCAAGCTGCACGAGACGGTCTACGCCGGCACGCTCGCGGAGCTCGGCGAGCGGATCGGCGCGTGCGCCGACGACCAGCTCGGCGAGTTCGTCGTCGTGGTCGAGGGCCTGCCCGAGGATGCCGCCGCCGACGCCGCGCGCCTCGCCGAGGGCCGGCGCCTCTACCGCGCGCTCGCGAAGGAACTCAAGCCGAGCGCCGCGGCCCGGATCGCCGCGGAGATTTCCGGGGCGCCGCGCCGGGCGCTCTACGGCGAGGCGGCCGAATGACCGGGCCGGATCAATGAGCGCCGATGCCCGGCTGCTCGACGCGCTCCGCGCCGCCGTGCCCGGCGACGCGCTGCTGCTGGCCGAGAGCGATCGCCTCGCCTATGGCTCGGACAACTCGCGCCGCGAGGCGCTCCCGGACGCGGTCGCGCTGCCATCGACGATCGAGCAGGTCGTCGCGCTGGTGCGCGCCTGCCGGACGACGCGCACGCCGCTGGTCGCGCGCGGCCGCGGCACCAACACCACCGGCGCGACGGTGCCGGTCGCGGGCGGCGTCGTGGTCTCGTTCGAGCGCATGGACCGCATCGTCGAGGTCGCGCCGGACGACCGCCTCGCGGTGGTCGAGCCCGGCGTCACCAACGGCGCGCTGCAGCGCGCGGTCGCCGCGCACGGCTTCTTCTGGGCGCCGGATCCGACCAGCGCCGACTACGCGACGGTCGGCGGCAACCTCGCCTGCAACGCCGGCGGCCCGCGCGCGATCAAGTACGGCGCGTGCCGCGACAACGTGCTGGGCCTCGTCGCCGTGACCGGCGCGGGCGAGGTGATCCGCACCGGCTCGCGCACGACCAAGGGCGCGGTCGGCTACGACCTGACGCGGCTTCTCGTCGGCAGCGAGGGCACGCTCGCGCTGATCGTCGAGGCGACGCTGAAGCTGACCCCGTTGCCCGCCGCGCGCCGCACCTTGCGCGCCTGCTACGCGTCGGTCGCGGCCGCGGCGAACGCGGTGGCGCGGGTGATGGCGCAGCCGGCGACCCCGTGCGCGCTCGAGTTCATGGATGGCCGCGCCGTGGCGCTGGTCGAAGCGCGCGGCGTCGCCCTGCCCGCCGGCACCGGCGCGCTGCTGCTGATCGAGGCCGACGGCGATCCCGAGTCGATCGGCGCCACGGCCGAGGCGATCGCGCGCGCGGCCGCGGTCGAAGGACTCGTCGCGCTCGAGCGCGCCGACGACGAGTCCGCGATCGCGGCATTGTGGGCCGCGCGCAAGGCGCTCTCTCCCGCGCTGCGCGAGGTCGCGCCGGTCAAGATCAACGAGGACGTCGTGGTGCCGGTCTCGAAGCTGCCGGCGCTGGTCGAGTCGCTCGCGGCGCTCTCGGCCGGGACCGGCATCCCGATCGTCAACTTCGGCCACGCCGGCAACGGCAACCTGCACGTCAACCTGATGGTCGATCCCGCCGACCCGCGCCAGGCCGCCGCCGCGCCCGACGCGCTCGCGCGCGTGTTCGAGCGCGTGCTCGCGCTCGGCGGCACGCTCTCGGGCGAGCACGGCATCGGGCTCGCCAAGCGCGACTTCATGCCGCAGGCGATCGACCCGCCGACGCTCGCGCTGATGCGCGCGATCCGCCGCGACTTCGACCCCGACGGGATCCTCAATCCCGGCAAGCTGCTGCCGGACTGAACCGGATCAGACCAGCACGACCTCGAGACCGGCGATCCGGCGCAGGGCGCGGTCGCCGGTGAGCATCCGGCGCGAGGGGCCCAGTTGCAGGCAGCAGGCGGCCTGGAGCGCATCCGGCGTGCGCGTGCCGTGGCGCGCGCGGATCGCGGTCGCGAGTTCGACCACCTGGCGGTCGAGCTCGACGAGGATGAGATCCGGACGCGCGAAGAAGTCATCGAAGATCGCGAGCCGCTCCGCGGCTCCCTCCCGGAGCGGACCGACACGGCATTCGAGCAGGCTCAGCCGGCTCACGGCCAGTCGAAGATCGCGGTGCGCCGACCGGAGTGCCGCGAGAGCGCGCCGAACCCGTCCAGCCACCGCGGGCTGGCCGTCGAGCAGGTAGATCAGCGCGCTGGCATCGAGGAAGGCGATCACCAGTCGCGCTCGCGCTTCAGGCTCGCGTCGATCTCGCGACGGCTGCGGCGGCCCGCCGGCGGCGATGACAGCAGCCATTCGAGCGCGCCCATCCCCGGCAGGTCCCTGGCCCCCGCTGCGGTCAGTCGCTCGTAGTCCTCCCCGCTGACGACGACGGCCGCGAGCCGGTTGCGCTTCACGATCCGGACCGGCCCCCGACGCAGACGCTCCTCGATCGCCGCGAGTCCGCGGCGCTTGATCTCCGCGCTGGTCAGCGTGTTGTCGACCATGGCCCTCACCCCCGTCTTTCTCGTGCTGATGGTACTGAAATCGGTACGGTTTTAGGCCCGCTCTAGCCTGCCGCCGTCAGGGAACCCGCGACTGCCAGCACCACGATCGCGGCGAGACCGGCCCAGGCCCCGGCGAGCACGTCGTCGAGCATCGCGCCGACGCCGCCCGACACCTCGCGGTCGGCCCAGCTCGCGGGCCACGGCTTCACGATGTCGCAGGCGCGGAACGCGACGAAGCCGAGCGCGACCAGCGCCCAGGTCGAGGGGGCGTGCAGCCCCGGGATCCAGCGCAGCCCAAGGTCGACCAGCGACAGGCAGAGCCACTGGCCGGCCCACTCGTCGATCACGACGACGCCGGGATCCTCGCGTCCGATCGCGCGGATCACCCAGCCCGCGGCCCACACGCCGATCGCGAACACCAGCGCGAGCCCGATCCACGTCGCGAGCGGATGCCACAGCGCCAGCGCGAGCCACGGCGGGATCGCCATCAGGCTGCCGACCGTGCCCGGCGCGACCGGCGCGTAGCCGCCACCGAAGCCTGTGGCGAGCCAGCCCGCGGGATGGCGAAGCAGCGCCAGCGGCGGCCGGGTCGTGGCGGTCATCGGGCCCTTCCCGGAGCGACCCTGCGGGTGCGTCGCGCGGCGCGCGACGCGGCGGACGCCGCGTCGAAGTGGACATAGCCGCGGCGTTCCGGCTGCCACGGCCGGCCGTCGCCGTCGACGACGACCAGCGCGCGCCCGCGCTCGATGCGCCCGATCGGCGTCACCGGCACCCCGGCCCGTTCGGCCGCCGCGAACACCTCGGCTGCCCGTGCTCGCGGCGCCGCGAACACGAGCTCGTAGTCGTCGCCGCCGGCGCAGGCGAACCCGGCGCGCGCGTCGGCATCGGGCACCGCGCGTCGGAGCGCGGCCGACACCGGCACGCGATCGCGCACGATCCGCGCGCCGACCCGGCTCGCGGCGAGCACGTGGCCCAGGTCCGCGAGGAGTCCGTCGGAGACGTCGATCATCGCGCTCGCGAGGCCGCGCAACGCAAGCCCGAGCGCGACGCGCGGCTCGGGCCGGTCGAGCCGACGGCGCAGCGCGCGCGCGGTCTCCGCCGGAAGACCCGCAAGCCGACCTTCCACCATCGCCAGCCCCGCCGCCGCATCGCCGAGGCTGCCGCTCGCGTAGACCACGTCGCCGGCCGTGGCGCCCGCGCGCCGGATCGCCGCGCCGTCGGGCACCGCGCCGAGCGCGGTCACCGTGACCGACAGGGGGCCGCGCGTGGTGTCGCCGCCGACCAGCACGACCCCGTGCCGACGCGCCAGCCCGTGGAAGCCGCTCGCGAAGTCGCGGACGTAGTCCGCGTCGTCGGCCGGCAGCGTCAGGGCGAGCAGCGCGAAGCGCGGCTCGGCGCCCATCGCGGCGAGATCGGAGAGGTTCACCGCCAGCGCCTTCCAGCCGAGATCGGCCGGCGCCGTCCCGGCCGGGAAATGCACGCCGGCGACCAGCGTGTCGACGCAGGCGACCAGTCGTTCCCCGGATCCGAGTCCGAGGACCGCGGCGTCATCGCCGATGCCGAGCGCCACGTCCGCGCGCGCCGCGCCAGCGCGGCGGGCGATGAGGTGGATCAGATCGAACTCCGACATGCGGCACTTCGCGGCGGTGAGGCGGCAAGCGTAGCCGGCCGGCACGCCCCGCGCGCCGCGACGCCCCTCGCCGGATCACAGCGCCGATGCCGATCGACGGCCGGCCGGCGGCGCGCGCCGTACCATTGCCGGTCGCTTCTTCGAGGCTCCCCGAATGCCCACGAATCACGAGCTGTTCGAGACCGCCCGCCAGCTGCTGCCGGGTGGCGTCAACTCCCCGGTGCGCGCCTTCAGGTCGGTCGGAGGCGAACCGTTCTTCACCGCGCGTGCGGAAGGGCCCTACCTGTGGGACGTCGAGGGCCAGCGCTACATCGACTACATCGGCTCGTGGGGCCCGATGATCGCCGGCCACGCGCACCCGAAGGTGATCGCGGCGGTCACCGAGGCCGCGCGCCACGGCACCTCGTTCGGCACGCCGAATCCGCTCGAGGTGACGATGGCCGAGACGCTGGTGCGCCTGGTGCCGGGGCTCGAGATGGTGCGGATGGTCAACTCCGGCACCGAGGCGACGATGGCCGCGATCCGGCTCGCGCGCGGGTTCACGGGCCGCACCCGGATCGTCAAGTTCGAGGGCTGCTACCACGGCCACGGCGACGCCTTCCTGGTCAAGGCCGGCTCCGGCGTGATGACCCTCGGCCTCCCGGACTCGCCCGGCGTGCCGAAGGCGCTGGCCGACCTCACCGCCACGCTGCCCTACAACGACTTCGAGGCCGCGACCCGTCTGTTCGAGTCGATCGGCGGCGAGGTCGCGGCGGTGATCGTCGAGCCGATCGTCGGCAACGCCAACCTGATCGTGCCGCGGCCGGGATACCTCCAGCACCTGCGCGAACTCTGCACTCGGCATGGTGCGCTCTTGATCTTCGACGAGGTGATGACCGGCTTCCGCGTGGCTCCGGGCGGCGCGCAGCAGCTCTACGGCGTGCGGCCGGACCTCTCGACCTTCGGCAAGGTGATCGGCGGGGGCCTGCCGGTCGGCGCCTACGGCGGCCGCCGCGACGTGATGGAACTGATCGCGCCGGCCGGCCCCGTCTACCAGGCCGGCACGCTGTCCGGAAACCCGCTGGCGATGGCCGCGGGCCTCGCGACGCTCGAGCTGATCTCGGCCCCCGGCTTCCACGCCGAGCTCGAGCGCAAGACCGCGCGCCTGTGCGCCGGCCTCGAGGCCGCCGCGCGCGACGCCGGCGTGCCCTTCATCACCCACCACGTCTGCGGCATGTTCGGGCTCTATTTCCGCGCCGAGCCGGTCGAGACCTTCGACGACGCCAAGGCCAGCGACGCCGCGATGTTCCGGCGGTTCTTCCACGGCATGCTGAAGCGCGGCGTCTACCTCGCGCCGAGCGCCTTCGAGGCCGGGTTCATCTCGCAGGCGCACGGCGAGGCCGACATCGACGCGACCTGCGCGGCCGCGGCCCTCGCCTTCGCCGAAGCGAGGGACGCGACGTGAAGCCCGAGACCCGCGCGATCCACGCCGGCAACGCACCGGACCCTGCGACCGGCGCGGTCGCGCCGCCGATCCAGCTCGCCACCACCTTCGTCCACGGCCCCGCGGCCGAGCGCCACGAGGGCCCCGAAGGCGGGCACGAATACCAGCGCGAGAGCCATCCGACCCAGTCCCGGCTCGAGGCGGCGCTGGCCACGATCGAGGGCGGCGCCGCGGCGCTCGCGTTCGCGACCGGCATGGCCGCGATCCATGCGCTGCTCTCGAGCCTGGCGCGCGGCAGCCGCGTGCTGGTCCCGCGCGACGTCTACTCCGGCACGCGCGTGCTGGCGCGGGAGTTCCTGCCCGAACTCGGCATCGAGCCGGTGTTCGTCGACATGACAGATCCTGCCGCCGTTCGCGTCGCGCTCATCGACGGCGCCGCGTGCGTCTGGGTCGAGACGCCGTCGAACCCGCGGCTCGAGGTCTCCGACCTCGCCGCGATCGCCGAGGCCGCGCACGCGGCCGGCGCGATCGTCGCCTGCGACAACACCTTCGCGACCCCGGCGCTGCAGCACCCGCTGGCGCTCGGCGCCGACGTGGTCATGCACTCGACCACGAAGTACCTCGGCGGCCACAGCGACGTGATGGGCGGCGCGCTGGTCTTCGCGCGCCGCGACGCGCTCCACGCGCGCGTCGCGCACCGCCGCCACCTGACCGGCGCGACGCTGGCGCCGTTCAACGCCTGGCTGATCCTGCGCGGCATCCGCACGCTCTACGTGCGCGTGGCCCAGCACTGCCGCAATGCGCGCGCGATCGCGGAATTTCTGGTCGCGCACCCGAAGGTCGCGCGCGTCCACTACCCGGGCCTGTCGGGCGACCCCGGCCACGCCGTCGCCCGCCGCCAGATGCGGGACTACGGCGGCATGGTCTCGTTCGCACCGGTCGGCGGCCGCGACGCGGCGCTCGAGGTGTGTCGCCGCGTGCGCCTCTTCACCAACGCCACGAGCCTGGGCGGGGTCGAATCGCTGATCGAGCACCGCGCCTCGGTCGAGGGCGCGCAGCCGGTCACCGCGGACGACCTCGTGCGGCTGTCGGTCGGTCTCGAGCACGCCGACGACCTGATCGCCGATCTCGCGCAGGCGCTCGACGGTCCATCGGCTTGACGAGAAGCGCTCCCGTCGCGCGCATGCGGCCGATCGGTCCCTGACCGGTCCCTGCGTCAGGGTGCGCCACAGGGTCAGAGGAACAGGTCCGGCAGCAGCGGCTGCCCCGGCTCGACCGCGTAGCGCTCGAAGTCGGTGACGCCGACCCCGCGCAGCACGTCCTCGTCGATCAGGAACTGCCCGGTGCGCTCGCGGCTCGGCGTCGTCAGCACGACATGCGCGGCGTCGGCCATGATCTCGGGCGTGCGGCAATGCTTCGGATCGACGCCCGGGATCATCGCGAGCGCCGCGGTGTGGATCACCGTGCGCGGCCACAAGGCGTTGACCGCGACGCCGTGGTCGCGGAACTCCGCGGCCATGCCGAGCACGCACAGGCTCATGCCGTACTTCGCCATCGTGTAGGCGACGTGCGGCGCGAACCACTTCGGATCGAGGTTCGGCGGCGGCGCGAGGTTCAGGACATGCGGGTTCGGCGCCGCGAGGAGGTGCGGCAGGCAGGCCTGCGAGGCGAGGAAGGTGCCGCGCACGTTGACGCCGAACATCAGGTCGAAGCGCTTGATCGGCGTCTCGAGCGTGCCGGTCAGCGAGATCGCGCTCGCGTTGTTGACCAGCACGTCGATGCCGCCGAAGCGCTCGACCGTCGCCGCGACCGCGGCGCGGACCTGGTCCTCCTCGCGGATGTCGCAGCGGATCGGCAGCGCCTTCCCGCCGGCGGCCTCGATCGCGGCGGCCGCGTCGTGGATGGTTCCCGGGAGCTTCGGGTGCGGACGCTCGGTCTTGGCCGCGATCGCGACGTTGGCGCCGTCGCGCGCGGCGCGCAGCGCGATCGCAAGGCCGATGCCGCGCGACGCGCCGGTGATGAACAGGGTCCTGCCGGCGAGGGTGCGCTCGCTCATGTCGAGTCTCCTTGGGTCGGGGTTCGCGGGTTGGACGCCGTTGCGCCGCGGCGGCCGCGGGCTTCGTTGTCCTCCCAGTTCAGGATCCTCCGCGCGACGAGGATGTAGAGGCGCTTGCCGGTGCGTCGCCAGAAGCGCCCGATCCAGCCGCGCCGCGCCAGCACGCGGCGTTCGGTCGGCGTCAGTGCCTCCGGGCAGTAGCTGCGCTTGTGCTTGAGGAGGTGCCGCAGGCCCTCGCGCGAGAGCAATCGGAACATCGGGCCGCGCCGGCGCGGGATCCAAGCGAGCTGGAAGTCGACGACCGCGGGGCTGCCATCGGTGGCGACGATCCAGTTCGCCTCCTTCGCGAGGTCGTTGTGGACCACGCCGCGCGCGCGGATCGCCTTCAGCAGCCGGTGCGCGGCGCGGTAGAAGCGGGGGTCGCGCGGCCTCGCCTCGTGCATCGGCGCGCCGTCGATCAGGCTGCGCTCGAGCACGCGGCCGTCGAAGCGCAGCAGGCGTGGCACGCCGGCGATGCCGTCGAGCGCGGCCAGCGCGCGCGCCTCGCGCCGCGCCGCGCGCCGAGCGAGCCAGCGCAGGCCGAGCG
>PVBP01000046.1 GCA_002995625.1 Lysobacteraceae bacterium
GGATTGTCCAGAGGCTCCTTAGTTCTTGCGGGTGTTGTTGCCGCCCGCGCCTTTTTCTTCGTCCGCTTTTGCTTCGTCTGCAATTTCGGTGGCCCCCATCCAATAGCAGAGCAGTGGCGCCGGGATGCGCATGATCTGGGTGGCCGTAGCCTCGGCGTCGGGCGCTGGCACCGGCAAGCCCTGCATCGGCCCGAAATCGTCCAGCGCCTTCGTGACCACGTAGCCGCGCGCGATGCGCTTGGCCTGGCACAGCTCGACCAGGCCCTTGAGCTCGCGTGCGCCGGTGTGCTGGGCGCGGTACTTCACTTCGAAGGGGATCAGCTCGCCGCCTACTTCGGCGACGAGATCGACCTCGTGTTCGCGCTTGCCGCGCCAGTACGAGAAGCGCACGTTCTGCGCGTAGTAGCGCGCGAACAGGTGCTTGAAAACGGCCGTCTCGGTGGCCACGCCCAGCGCCGCCGCATCCTCCAGGATGGCCTTGCCCTTGAGCATCACCGCCGGCGCAATGGCCGCGTCGGCCAAGTAGATCTTGAAGCGCGCGCGCAGCACGTCCTTGCCGTAGCCGTAGGGGGCCAAACGGTAGATCAGGTGGGTGGCCTCCAGCAGCTCGATGAAGTGCTGCGCCGTGGGGCGCTTGACCTCCAGGTTGCTGCACAGGTCCACCATGTCCAGCAGGCCACCATCGTGCAGGCACAGGTAGAGGAAGGTGTGCTCCAGGTCCAGCACGCGCCGCACGCCGAACAGCGCGGTCATGTCGCGCTTGAGCACCTTGTCGATGATGTCCTCGCGCAGCAGGCGCTGCGCCTGCGTGACGCTGTCTACTTGCGCGGTCTGCGGAAAGCCGCCGCGCAGCAGGTACTCGTGGAAGTGGCCAACGTAGTCTCGACCCAGCTCGGTGGCGCGGTAGAAGTCTGCCGGCGCCCAGTCGAACAGGTCGCGCAGGCTGCGCAGCTTGGGCAGCTCGGGCAGTTGCAGACGCTTGATCTGCAGGTACTCGTAGAAGGAGAGCGTGGTCAGCCGGATCGTGTGCCAGCGGCCGACGCCGGATTCCTGGTCGGCATGCACCAGCGGCATGGCCGAGCCGCTGAAGGCGATGCGCCGGTCTTTGCGGAAGTCGACCTGGTGCTTGACCCAGGTGCCCCAGTCTCGGATGAACTGGGCTTCGTCAAGCAGCAGGTACTCCGGCCCCACAGCGCGCGGCTCACGCTCGCGCCAGGCGTCGATCACGGCGTCGATGCCGGCCAGCTTCAGGATCGGGTGGTCAAAGGTGGCGTAGAGGATGTTCGCGGCGGGCACGCCAGCGCGCAGCAGCGCATCCGCGGCCTGCAGCATCAGCGTGGTCTTGCCGATCTGCCGCGCGCCGGAGAGCATCACGGCCCGGGGCGCGGGCGGTGCAGTCATCCAGCCGTGAAGTTCGCGGAAGGCCGCGCGTCGCCACTTGGGTAGATCCGCAATGGCCTCTCCGCGCCACCAGGGGTTGAACTGGGCAAGGACGGCGACGAGCTCTTCTTTCGACACTCTCATCGCAAGGACTCTACCTGAAAGTTGGGAATAGTTAAAGTGTATGTTGCTTGTTTGTCGGATTCGGGGTGAATTCACCGGCGGCGGGGCGCTTGGCTTCGGGATGGAACAGCGTGTGAATCAGGGCAACGCGATCGACCCGGAAACCCCGATGCCCAACACCGACCCTCGCGCTGACTACGTCGCGCGCACCGCGCAGATCCGCGGCAAGCTGGCGCGGCTGCGGCAGCTGGCCGCCGACCACTTCGGCCAGGACTCCGCCGCCGTCCACTGGGGGCACGTCGGCGACCTTGGGCGAGTAGGGAAGGCGCTCGACGACCTGATCCGTCTTCGACGGTCGGCCCGAGTGATGGATGCTGGCCCAACGGCCGGCATCCGTACTCGGTGCGCGATGCAATCTTGGGACTGCTGCGCAAGCGCCTTGGTCTGAACGTGATGCTGATGCGCAACGCCGTCGACGAGCGGATGTACCGCGTCGGCTGACGGTCAGCCGCGCCGCAAGGGGTCGGAGTTCAGCTCCGACTTTCGGGGTACGCACGATCTGCGTACCGTGGTCGTCCTTCCGGTCGCTGGCCGTGTCGGGGGCGCCGGCGTGCAGACTGCAAAGCCTGCAAACCTCGGTTTGCACCTCGGCGGTGGCGAAACGCCATGGTCGCGCTGCTTCCCGTATCGGAACTTCGCCAGGAAGGACCGCTTTCGCCTGGCAGGCATTCGTTCTCGGACTGGCCGCAACGAAGGTTTGTGTACATCACCATCGTCACGACCGTCAGCGATGCCGCGTGACGATGGTGATGGTGGTGACGGTGCTGGCCTATAGTTTCAACCGTTCGCCGCAGCGCGTGCCGCGATCACACGCCGTCTGGTGCCTGCATCCAGGCTGGGATGTCTCGCTTCCCATGCAGCACACTCCAGACGTCGATGTGGTCCGCGCATTCGGCGTAGAACGCAAGGTGCGGATGCGCGTCGGCGGCCTCAAGCGAAGGCCCGGGAGGTTCAACGCGTAGGCATATCGCGACGAGCCCGTGGCCGGATGCCAGCCGATGTGGCGGTACACGCGCACCGGGAGGTCGATGAAGCCGAGCGCATCGATTTCGGCACCTTCGGCCAGGTGGTGCGCGATCGCGTCCTCGACATCACTGTGGGCCTGCTCGCGCGGGACGACGGGCCTGGCCTTCACGGCTGGGGGCGAGTCTTGCCTGCCATTTTGGCAGCGCCGCGTACACGCTCGCGCAAGCGTTCGAAGTCGGTCTTCGTCACCGGTTCCGTGGGAGCCGACGATGCTCTCGCCAGCAGCAGGTTGCGACGCTGCAGCCGGTCCTGATCGCGGCGGATCAGTTCACGTACGGATTCGCGGCTGGTTCCGTAACCGGGCTGGCTGACCTGCTCATTGACGAGGTCCTTGAGGCTGCCGGGCATGCTCATCGTGCTCATGCCGGCCGTGCAACGGGCCGCTCGGCGGGAGGTGCTCGCGCGGTTCGATGCCTGAGACCCTGATCCCGGCTCAGGCCATCACGACGCGGGCGCGCACAGCGACCTTCCGCGTGCAGCTGGTGGCAGCGGACATCACTCGGCAGCGACGGCAAACGATCGTAGCCAGGGATCGAGGTGGGCGATGTCGAAGGTGCCCGACTCGAACATTCGCATCATGTCGGCATGGAGCTGCATCGGCGCGCGCTGCAAGCGCCAGCCGTTGATCCGCAGGAACACGTCGGCAGCCGCAAAGGCGATGCGTTTGTTGCCGTCGACGAAGGGGTGGTTGATCGCCAGGCTTTCCATCAGCGCAGCCGCCTCGGCCACGATGTCGTCGTAGTACCCCGTCTGTGGACGGAACAGCGCGGCTTCGAGCGCCCCGGGATCGCGCACGCCGGGCGCACCGCCGTAACGCTGCATCAGCACGGTGTGCATGCCGAGCACGTCAGCCACAGTCAGGTAGTCGCGCGGCACGGCTCGCGGCACGGCTTACTTGGCGAGTTCGCGGTAAAGGCTGTCGAACTCGTTGAGGCTGGACGCGAACGACGCCATCACATGGCGACGTGGACGGTCCTTCTGCTGCCGATCGATGTAGTCGCGCAACGCCTCATCCAGCACCGCCTGGAACTGGCGGCCCTGGCTTGCGGCGATCTGGCGCAGCGCCGCCAGCACCTCGGGTGCGGCTTGGGAGGAGAACTTCTCGCGGACGGAGGTCGTCATGGCATTTTCCATCATGATTCATCTTGACGTTTCATGATAGGGCAGGACGCGACGCTCTGCCACCGTCCCACTCACGTTCGATGCCAGGCCAGCCTAAAGGGCTGACGATGAACGTGCGCGCGTACTTCGTTGATTTGACAGGCGAAGGCGTGACGCGCACCCGCAGGTCAACCCGAGCGAGGAGTCGGCTCTGGCCGGGCAGGTGGTTGCTCCGGGCTTGCTGGCCAGTCCGCGTTTGCACGCCCCCAAACGTCCGGAACGCCGCGTGGCGCGCGGATCTCACGCAGGAAAAAGGCCCGGAGGTCATCCGGGCCCGTGGGGAGTGGTGGAGGCGGGGGGAATCGAACCCCCGTCCGAGAACGCTCGATCCCCGGCACTACATGCTTAGTCCGTCGATCGATCTCGCCGGCGGCAACTCAACGGACAAGGCGCACCGCGCGGCCAGCCTGCTTTGGTCTCGCCCCGCGGCCACAGGCGTGCCGAAGGACCATCCCGTGATCATGACCCTACATCCGCGAGCACGGGCACAAGCGGGTTCGGGGCTAGGCCTTAGGCGGCCAGAGCGTAGACGTCGTCGTTGGCGTCTATGGTTTTGCCACCGGATTAGCGAGGTGGGTGACGACCTCGGCATGCGCCAGGCAATGTCGCAGTCCCCGTCGAAGCCAGTCGCCCCCGTGGATCGCCGATTGCCGTGCGCTCGCAGTATGGGCGCGAGGCGGCATCGCCGCAAGGCCGGTGATCGTCGGCGTTCAGCCGGCGCGGCAGCTGCTGGCTGCTGCCCGGGCGCCGGTTGCTTCCGCCGCTCCGCGCGCGAAGGGGCCGGCCGCGACGCGGCCGGCCTCCTCGAGCGACGGTCAGCGGAACGCCGCGACCGTCGGCCCACGCGTGCGCCAGACGCGGGTGTTGTCGTTGAAGTTCGCGGTGCCGATCGGGACGCCCTGCAGCGTGTAATTCGGCGACGAGAACGCGCCGATCCGGGTGCAGGTCGAGCACGGCCCGTTGTTGACCGCCATCACCGTGCGCCGGTTGATGCTGCGCATCACGTAGCCGTGCCCGTAGGCGAACGGCGTCGTGGTCGGATCGTTGTCGTGGCGCGCGCCGACCACGTGTCCGGCCTCGTGGATGAACGTGTAGTTGCCGGTCAGGCACTGCGGGTTCATCACGAAGTACGCGTTGGCGTTGCTGGTGGCGATGCCGGCGGCCTGTCCGCACAGGCCGGTGCTGGCCGGCGCGACATAGGCGACGATGTCGGCCGCGTTGTTGTTCCGCTGCGTGCCGATCGCGTCGTACCAGCCGTCGGACAGGTTGGTCAGGCGGCTCAGCATCGTCGAGTAGTTGGTCGATTCGCTCTGGGTGAAGTTCTGGATCGCACCGGCCTGCTGGACGCGGATGTCGGTGTTGGTCGCGGCCAGCGCGTTGTTCGATTCGGTGAACGCGAGATCCATCGTCTGCTGCGGATTCGCAACCGCGCTGCGCGCCGCCGGGCCGAACGCGACCAGGATCCGGATCGTCGAGATCGCCTTCGGCGCGACCGAGAACTCGTCCGGCTTCGCGGCCTCGAGCTTCGACCACGGCGCCGAGTTCGCGAGCATCTCGGCGTAGGCCTCGGGCGTCTCGTCCGGCAGGAACCGGCTCTGGTCGACCTCGACCAGCGCGTGCAGGCCCCGGTCGATCGGGATCAGTCGCCACAGTTCGCCGCCGACCCGGATGCTGGCGAGCACGGTGTCGCCGTCGCGGACCGCGATCAGATAGGAGACCTTCTCGTCGAGCGGGATCGTGCGCGCCCAGTTGAGCGGGCCGGGTGCCTCGAAGCCGGCGATCGAGCCGACCCAGACCTGGTTGCCGCTCTCCATGACCTCGAACTGCCGTTGCCGCGCGCTGAGCCGGAGTCCGCCCGGCAGGTCGAGTTCGAGCGATTCGGTCCGCCGATCGATGAGTTCGGCCCGCGCGCCGACGACCTCGATCCGGGCGTTGACCGGATCCTGCGTGACCAGCCGCAGCAGCGGGCCCGGGTCCGCCAGGATCTCGCGGTTCGGGACCGGACGGACCAGTGGTTCGGCCTGCGCGATGCCGCTCGCGACGCCAGTCGCAAGGCCGAGCGCGAGCCATGCCAGAGAGTGCTTCATCGGTGTTCCCCTCGGTGTGGTTGGACGGAAGCCGTCGCGCGTGTCCGATCGCTCCACACGGTTCGGGGCGTCCTGCCCGGAACGCCCCGGCGACGGCCGTTGGCCGCCTCGCCCGGATCCCCATCCGGGCCCCCCTTCGCGACGGCCGGTCCTGCGCGGACCGGTCACGACGGCGCGCGCAATCTAGCGGCTCCGGCGGGCGCTGTCTGTTAGCTTGTATCCAATGTGATAGCTCGCTAATGCGCTGGTGCAGCGCAGCACGGGGCGCCGACCCGAACCGGGTCGTCGGACCGCGGTGGTCCGGCGACCTGCCGTCCGCCGGGCGATCGTCCGGCGCGGGCCGGGTGCAGGCGGCGCGATCAGCCCTTCGGATTCCGCGCGCGCAGCGCCCGCTGCTTCTCGCGCTGCCAGTCGCGCTCCTTCTCGGCCTCGCGCTTGTCGTGGGACTGCTTGCCCTTGGCGAGTCCGAGCTCGACCTTCACCCGATTGTTCTTCCAGTACATCGCGGTCGGCACCAGCGTGTAGCCCTTGCGCTCGACCGCGCCGACCAGCCGCGCGATCTCGTCGCGGTGCAGCAGCAGCTTGCGCGTGCGCCGGGCCTCGGGCACGACATGGGTCGACGCCGACAGCAGCGGCTGGACCTGCGCGCCGAACAGGAAGATCTCGCCGCCCTTGACGATCGCGTAGGCCTCGGTGATCTGGCCCTTGCCGGCGCGCAGGCTCTTGACCTCCCAGCCTTCGAGCGCGATCCCGGCCTCGAAGCGGTCGTCGATGTGGTACTCGTGGCGCGCGCGCTTGTTGAGGGCGATCGTCGTGCCGGTGGCTGCTGGCTTGGATCGGGTCATCCGGCGATGGTGACGCATCGCTACAATCCGCGCCAATCCGCCGTGTCCGACCGGCAAGTCCGCACGGAGCCGCCGTTGTCCCGCATTCACCGCAGCGCGCTGGTCCCCCGGCCGGCCGAGCAGCTGTTCGATCTCGTCAATGACGTCGCCGCCTATCCGGCGCGCTTCGACTGGTGCAGCGGCGCCCGCGCCGAGACGCTCGCGGACGATCTGCTGCTCGCGCGACTCGAGGTGCGAATCGCCGGCCTGACCACCGGCTTCAGTACCCGCAACCGGTTGGCGCGTCCCGAACGGATCGAGATCGAGCTCGCCGACGGGCCGCTCGAGCGGCTCACCGGTCGCTGGGCGTTCCGCCCGCTCGGCCACGCCGGGTGCCGGGTCACGCTGGACCTCGAGATCGGCGCCGGCCATTCGTTCGCGAGCCGGCTGTTCGCGAAGGGCTTCGGCCGGATTGCCGACCGGCTGGTCGCGGATTTCGTGCGGGCTTCGCTGTCCGCGGCCTGACGGTGCCCGACGCGCTCGACATCGAGGTGGTGTATGCCGGGCCCGATCGACAGTGGCGCGTGCCGCTCAAGGTCCCGGCGGGCACGACCGTGATCGAGGCGATCGAGGCCTCCGGGCTGCGATCGTGCATCCCGATGCTGGCGCTGGATCCGACGTCGGTCGGGGTGTTCGGCCGCCGGGTGGCGCCGGAGACGCCGCTGCGCGACGGCGATCGGGTCGAGATCTATCGCCCCCTGCGCGCGGATCCGAAGGAACTCCGGCGTGCGCGCGCGGCCGAGGCCCGGCGACGGCGCTAGGGCAGACGGCCCGGGGCCGGCGCCGCGCTCACTCGCCGCGGTCGCGCTGCTCGCGCGCGCGGATCGCGCGCTCCTCGAGCGGATCCTCGGGCGCCCCGCGGATGCGCTGGGCATCCTCGAGCAGCTGTTCTTCCTGGCCGGCGAGGAAGTCGCCCTCGATCGACGCCAGCCGGTCGCCATCGAAGGTCAGCGTCAGCGTGCGGACCTCGGGCGCGCCGCCGCGGCGGCTGATGCTCGCGGTGTAGTCCCAGCGGTTCTGGTGGAACGGACTCTGGATCGACGGGGTCCCCATCAGGACCTGGACCTGGCGCTTGGTCATGCCGACCTCGAGCTGGTCGACGACGCGCTGGTCGAGCAGGTTGCCCTGGTTGACGTCGACCTTGTAGAGCAATCCGCACCCGCTGGCGCAGGCCGCGACGAGGGCGAGCAGGGCGGGACGGAGCGATGCGCGCATCGAGGGTCGATCCGGTGCAGACAGACCGCGATGATACACTCGGCAACCCTCGCGGTTGGCGGAGCGGCGCGGATGGATTCGATCGATTTACGCCGGGTTGGACTCAAGGTGACCCACCCCCGCACTCGGATCCTCGCCATCCTGGAGAATGCCGAGGGCCGGCATCTCACCGCCGAGGACATCTACCGCGAACTGCGCGCTGCCGACGACGACATCGGGCTTGCCACGGTGTACCGCGTGCTGACGCAGTTCGAGGCGGCGGGCCTCGTCATCAAGCACCATTTCGAGGGCGGGCAGGCCGTCTACGAACTCGACCGCGGCAGCCACCACGACCACATGGTGTGCATCGAGACCGGGAAGATCATCGAGTTCTACGACGAACGGATCGAGGCGATCCAGAACGAGATCGCGGCCAAGCACGGCTACGAGATCGAGGACCACGCGCTGGTCCTGTACGTGCGGCCGCGCCGATCACGGTAGGCGGGCGCTTCGACACCCCGCCCCGGGGTGGACCATGATCGCTTCGGGTGCGCGCGCTCAGCGCTCGAACAGTCCGAGCAGTTCCTCCGGCGACAGCGCGGCGATCGGCTCGTCGGCGTTCTCGATGATCGACTCTGCCAGCGCCCGCTTGCGCGCCTTCAGGCCCTGCATCTTCTCCTCGACCGTCCCGCTCGCGATCAGCTCGTACACGAACACCGGCTTGTCCTGTCCGATCCGATGGGCGCGGTCGATGGCCTGGGCCTCGGCGGCAGGATTCCACCACGGGTCGTACAGGATCACGGTGTCGGCGCGGGTGAGGTTCAGGCCGACGCCGCCGGCCTTGAGGCTGACCAGCATCAACGGCACCTCGCCGGACTGGAAACGCTGCACCGGACGGGCGCGGTCGGCGGTGTTGCCGTCGAGCCGCGCATAGCTGATGCCGCGCTCGTCGAGGTCGCGTTCGATCAGGTCGAGCATGCTGGTGAACTGCGAGAACAGCAGCACGGCCCGGCCTTCCTCGACCAGCGTCGGCAGGAACTCGAGCAGCGCCTCGCGCTTGGCCGACCCGCTCGCGCCGCCCGCCGCCTCGCCGAGCAGGGCCGGATCGCAGCAGACCTGACGCAACTTCAGCAGCGCGTCGATCACGGCAAGCCCGGCGCCGCCGCCGGCGCCGGTGTCGACGAGCAGCTCGCGCACGCGCGACTCCATCTGCGCCCGGATCGATTCGTACAGGTCGCGTTGCGCCTCGCCGAGCTCGATCGCCCGCTCGATCGTGGTCCGCGGCGGCAGCTCCGCGGCGACCTCGGCCTTGGTCCGGCGCAGGAGGAACGGGCGGATCCGCTTGCGCAGCGATGCGGCCGCGGCCTCGTCCTGCTGGCGCTCGATCGGGTGGCGGTAGCGTTCGGCGAACTCGCGGTCCCCGCCGAGCAGGCCCGGAAGCGCGAGGTCGAACAGGGCCTTGAGTTCCCCGAGGTGGTTCTCGACCGGCGTGCCGGAGAGGGCCAGCCGCAGATCCGCCTTCAGGCGCGAGGCGGCGCGGAATCCCTGGCTCGAACTGTTCTTGAGCCACTGGGCCTCGTCGAACACGACCACCGACCAGCGCTGTCTCGCCAGTTCCTCGAGATCGCGCAGCAGCAGCGCGTAGTTGGTGACGACCAGGTGGCGCTCGCCGAGCGAGGCCAGCGCCTCGCTGCGATCGCCACGCGCCAGCATCACCGTCGAGAGCCCGGGCGCGAAACGCGCTGCCTCGGCCAGCCAGTTCGGCGCGACCGAGGTCGGGCAGACCACGAGCGCCGGCAGCGCGAGCCTGCCCTCGGCCTTCTCGCGCGTCAGGAACGCGAGCAGCTGGACGGTCTTGCCGAGACCCATGTCGTCGGCGAGCACGCCGCCGAAACGGAAGCGCCGCAGGAAGTCGAGCCAGGCGACGCCGGCGAGCTGGTATGGCCTCAATTCGGCGCGGAATCCGGGCGGCGGCGGCAGCGCGTGGAGGCCGTCGAAGCGTTCGATCTCGCGCAGGAATGCCTGGGCCGCCGGGCCCGGCGTGAAACGCCAGTCCGGCGGCGGGACGATCGCCGGGACGCGCTCCCGCGACACGCCGCGGGTACCGTCGCGGGTCTCGAGTTCGGACAGCAGCCCGACCAGCGTGTCCAGCCGCTCGCGCGGCAGCAGCGCGGTGCGCCCGTCGGGCAGCGTCAGGATCAGGCCGCGCCCGTCGTTGCTGCGGTGGTTGCGCAGCGCGACCTCGAGGATCGGATAGAGATCGACGCGCTGGCCGTCGACGAGCACGCCGAGCCGGGCCTCGAACCAGTCCCTGCCCGCGGGGATCAGCTCGAGCTCGGGGGGCTCGAGCGTGGGCCCGACGAACAGCGGGAACCGGTCGGTGCTGTAGACGTCGATCCGGAGCGAGTCGGCCTGCGGGCGCAGGCTGTCGACCCAGCGGCGGGCCGCGTCGGCCGACAGCGGTTGCGGCCGGATCCACTGCGACGCCGGATGCTCGCCGCCGTCGTCGGCATCGGCGAGCGGTCGCAGTCCGAGATGCTCGAGCATCCGCACGCAGCCCGACTCGAAGGCGCCGTCGCGCGGCATCTCGATCACCCGTCGGCCTTCGACGACGCGCAGCTCGTCGCGGGCGTCGTTGGCCGGGATCAGGCAATCGCCGTAGCGGAACTCGAGCATCGCCGCGACGCCGCGCGGCAGGTCGGCGCCGTCGGTGGCGTCGTCGAGCGGTCGATCCAGCGTCAGCACCGCGCGCGGATCGACCCGGCGCGAGACCACCTCGAGCGTGCGGGGCGCCGGCAGGTCGGAGAATCCGGCCTTGGCCAGCGCAGCCATCGCCTCGCCGCGGTAGTCGGGCTGGACCGGGGGCGCGTCGCGCAGCAGGCCGATCCGGCCCGCGTGCGGGCCCGGATCGAGGCGGCCGATGCACTGGCGCTCCGGATCGTGGTACCACGACCACTCGTCGCCGAACGCGACCCCATGGCCGACGTCCGGCTCGACCGTCTGCGTGCCATCGGGATGCAGCCGCCACCGGATCGCGAGCGGCCGCATCGGACCGAGATTGACCTGCGGACCGTTCGGGTCGTCGAGATGGCAGCGGCCGGTCTCGAGCAGGTGCTCGAGCGCGCCGGGACCCGCGGATTCGATGTCGAACCACGGTTCGTGGCCGCGATAGGCGCGGCGCGCGTATCGCAGCGCCAGCAGCAGCGCGCGATCGGCCGGCGGGAGCCGCGCAAGCCGTTCGAGCGCCTCGTCGTCATCGAGCTCGATCGGCTTGGTGCCGCCGAGGCGTCCGGTCTTGAGGGCGCGGGCCCGGATCGGGCGCACCAGCGCCCGCGCATCCTCGAGCGACAGCAGGTAGAGGATCAGCTCGTCGTCGCGCGGCGGGGCCTCGGCCGCCTCGCGGGCGCGGGCCTCGACCTCGCGCAACCATTCGGCCCAGGGACACGGCAGCTCGGGCTTGGCCGTGGCCTCCGGCGCTCCGGCACCGCGGCCGGCGGCTCGTCCGGTCGTGGTGCCGGAACGCGCGGCTTCGGATTGCCAGGCCAGCGCCAACGCGACGGCGTGCTCGCAATCGCCGCGCAGCTCGCAGCTGCACGTGCTCTCGAGGCCCGGGGCGTCGGCGGGTCCGGACACGGCCACGCGCACCGCGAACGGTTCGGGGAGATCGTCCTGCACGCGCCCGCTCGCGCCGCGCGCGTCGAACCGCTCGAGCTGGACGAAGCCGGCGCGATGCAGCTGGATGCCGCGCCCGTAGACCTGCGCCAGCTGTCGCTGGATCTGCTGCGGCGTCAGCGGGCCGATCGCCTCGCTGCCGGCCGGTCTCAGGGAACCCGGTTGGCGCATCGGCATCGGAGCCTCAGCCTGCCTTCTCGAGCATGTCGTCGGCCAGCGCGCGCGTCCGCTCGGTGATCGTGAGTCCGCCCAGCATGCGCGCGATCTCGTCGCGCCGACCGCGCGCGTCGAGCGCCTCGATCGACATCCGGGTGGCGCCGTCCGCGACCTGCTTCCGAACCGCGAAATGCCGGTGCGCCTGCGCCGCGACCGGCGCCAGGTGGGTCACGCACAGCACCTGCCGGATCGCGCCCAGCTCGCGCAGCTTGCGCCCCAGCACCTCGGCAACCGCGCCGCCGATCCCGGCATCGACCTCGTCGAACACCATCGTCGCGACGTCGTCGCTGCCGAGCGCGGCGACCTCGAGCGCGAGCCCGATCCGGGACAGCTCGCCGCCCGAGGCGACCTTGCGCAACGGGCGAGGCGGCTGGCCCGGATTGGCACTGACCAGGAACTCGACCTGGTCGGCGCCGTCTGGCGTCGGGTCCCGCGCCGGGTCGGTCGAGACCTCGACCACGAAACGCCCGCCGGCCATGCCGAGTTCGGCCATCAGCGCGGTCACGGCCTCGCCGAGCCGCGCCGCCGCGGCGGTGCGCGACGCCGACAGCCGTGCCGCTCCGGCCTGCCACTGCCGGAGCGCCGCATCGCGTTCGGCCGCCAGTGCCTCGCGACGCGCGTCGGCGTCCGCGAGCGCCTCGCGCTCGCGGGCGAGTTCGGCCGCGCGCGCGGCAAGTCCTGCGAGCGGGACTCGATGCTTGCGCGCGAGATCGTGCAGCCGCGCGAGCTCGCGCTCGACGCGCGCCATCCGCTCCGGGTCCGGCTCGTCGAGGTCCCGTTGCCGGGCCAGCGCCTCGCCGGCCTCCTCGATCGCGACCAGGGCCTCGCGCAGCAGCGTGCAGGTCGGGCCGATCCGCGGGTCGAGCTCGGCCGCGCGCTCGAGCTCGCCGATCGTCCGCACCAGCACCGGGCGCACCGCCTGCGGCGACTCGCCGTCCAGCGCCTCGGCCGCGCGCGCCACGAGCGCGGCCAGCTCGCCGTGATGGGCGAGCCGACGGTGCTCGTCCTCGAGCGCCGCGATCGCCGTCGGGTCGAGGTCCATCCGGGCGAGCTCCTCGATCTGGAAGTCGAGGAACCCGACCGCTTCGCCCGCGCGACCGGATCGCGCGTCGAGTGCCGTGATCGCGGCGCTGGCCTCGCGCCAGCGGCGCGCGTGGGTCGCGACCTCGGCCCGGTCGGCGTCGTGGCCGGCGCCCGCATCGAGGATCGCGAGCTGCCGGCCGCGCTGCAGCAGGGCCTGGTGCTCGTGCTGGCCGTGGATCTCGTAGAGGCCCGCCGCGATCTCGCGCAGCGTGGCCAGCGTGACCGGACGGTCGTTGACGAAGGCCCGGCTGGTCCCATCGGCGCGCACGACGCGGCGCATGCGGCACAGGTCGCCATCGTCGATCTCGAGTTCGGCCAGCCGGGCTCGGATCGGTGCATTTCCCGCGAGGTCGAACTCCGCCGCCACTTCGGCGCGCGCGCAGCCGTGGCGGATCACGCCGGCATCCGCGCGGCTGCCGGAGAGGAGCAGCAGCGCGTCGACCATCAGTGACTTGCCGGCCCCGGTCTCGCCGGTCAGGGCGGTGAGGCCCGGGCCGAGCTCGATCTCGGCGGCCTCGATGATCGCGAAGTCACGGGCCAGCAGGCGACGCAGCATCCGGCGAACCTAGCATGCGTCCTTTGCCGCTCCAATCGGGGCCAGCCTGCCTTGAAAGCGCCGATTCCGGCCGCATGTCGCCGGGCTCCCCGGAATCAGGGAATTAAATGATGCAGGAATCGAACCCCTCGGCCGCCGCCGGCGAGCCGGAGACCCCGACGCCATCGGCCGACAGCGTGCTGCTGGAAGCGGAGGTCCTGGAACTCCGCGCCCAGCTCGAAGCCTGCCGCCAGGAGTCGCTGCGGGTTCTCGCCGACGTCGAGAACCAGCGCAAGCGGATCGCGCGGGATGCCGAGCAGGCCCGTCGCTATGCGACCGAGCGGCTGCTCTCGGACCTGCTGCCGGTCGCCGATGCGATGGAGGCGGGGCTCAGGTCCGGGGGCGAGGATCCCGCGCGCCTGCGCGAGGGCATCGAACTGACGCACCGGCAGTTCGTGAAGGCGCTGGAGGCGCACGGGCTGTCGATCCTCGATCCTGCGGGCGAACGCTTCGACCCCGAGTCCCACCAGGCGATGGGGATGGTCGATGCGCCCGGCCAGGAGCCGGGCACGGTCGTCGCGGTGCTGCAGAAGGGCTACCGGCTGCACGACCGGCTCGTGCGACCCGCCCTCGTGCAGGTCGCCCGTGACCCGGGCGAATGAACGCGGACCCCTGAACCGGGGCGCTTGAATCGATCGCAGCGCAACCCCACGTTCGGACCAGCGCGGCGCACTGCCGCAAATCCCCTTTTCCGGAGACTGACATGGGCAAGATCATCGGCATCGACCTCGGCACCACGAACTCGTGCGTCGCCATCATGGAGGGCGGCACGCCGCGCGTGATCGAGAACGCCGAGGGTGACCGCACCACGCCGTCGGTGGTCGCGTTCACCAAGGACGGCGAGGTGCTGGTCGGGGCCCCGGCCAAGCGCCAGGCGGTCACCAATCCTAAGAACACGCTGTACGCGGTCAAGCGGCTGATCGGGCGCAAGTTCCGCGAGGACGTGGTGCAGAAGGACATCGGCCTCGTGCCGTACCAGATCGTCGAGCACGAGAACGGCGACGCCTGGGTCGAGGTCAACGGCAAGCGCATGGCGCCGCCGGAGATCTCGGCCAAGGTGCTGATGAAGATGAAGAAGACCGCCGAGGACTACCTCGGCGAGCCGGTCACCGAGGCGGTGATCACGGTCCCGGCCTACTTCAACGACAGCCAGCGCCAGGCGACCAAGGACGCCGGCCGGATCGCCGGCCTCGAGGTCAGGCGCATCATCAACGAGCCGACCGCGGCGGCGCTCGCCTACGGCCTCGACAAGAAGGGCGGCGACCGCAAGATCGCGGTCTACGACCTGGGCGGCGGGACCTTCGACATCTCGATCATCGAGATCGCGAGCGTCGATGGCGAGAAGCAGTTCGAGGTGCTCGCGACCAATGGCGACACCTTCCTCGGCGGCGAGGACTTCGACAAGCGCGTGATCGACTTCTTGGTCGACGAGTTCCGCAAGCAGGAAGGCATCGACCTGACGCGCGATCCGCTGGCGCTGCAGCGACTGCGCGACGCCGCGGAGCGCGCGAAGATCGAGCTGTCGAGCGCGCAGCAGACCGAAGTCAACCTGCCGTACATCACGGCCGACGCGTCGGGGCCGAAGCACCTCAACCTCAAGCTGACCCGGGCCAAGCTCGAGTCGCTGGTCGAGGACCTGATCAAGCGCACGATCGAGCCGTGCCGGATCGCGCTGGCCGACGCCGGGCTCAAGGTCGGCGACATCGGCGAGGTGATCCTGGTCGGCGGCCAGACCCGCATGCCGCGCGTGCAGCAGGCGGTGGCGGAGTTCTTCGGCAAGGAGCCGCGCAAGGACGTCAACCCCGACGAGGCGGTCGCGGTCGGCGCCGCGGTCCAGGGCGGCGTGCTGGCCGGCGACGTCAAGGACGTGCTGCTGCTCGACGTGACGCCGCTCTCGCTCGGCATCGAGACGCTCGGCGGCGTGATGACCAAGCTGATCGAGAAGAACACGACGATCCCGACCAAGGCCTCGCAGGTCTTCTCGACCGCCGAGGACAACCAGTCGGCGGTCACGGTCCACGTGCTGCAGGGCGAGCGCGAGCGCGCCAGCGCCAACAAGTCGCTGGCCAAGTTCGACCTCGCCGGCATCGAGCCCGCGCCGCGCGGGATGCCGCAGATCGAGGTCACCTTCGACATCGACGCCAACGGCATCCTGCATGTCTCGGCGCGCGACAAGAAGACCGGCAAGGAGCAGCGGATCGAGATCAAGGCCGGTTCCGGCCTGTCCGACGAGGAGATCCAGCGGATGGTCCGCGATGCCGAGGCGCACCGCGAGGAGGACCGCAGGTTCCACGAGCTGGTCGACGCGCGCAACCGGGCCGACTCGCTGATCCACCAGACGCGCAAGCTGATCGCGGAGCAGGGCAGCCGCGCGCCGCAGGCGATCGGCGCGGTCGAGGCCGCGATCAAGGACCTCGAGGACGCGATGAAGTCCGACGACAAGGCGCGGATCGAGTCGCGCAGCCAGGCGCTCGAGCGCGCCGCGGGCGAGCTCGCCCAGGCGGCGCAGTCCGGCGGGCAGGGGCCGGGCGGCGGCGATGCCGGCGGGGCCTCGGGTGCGTCGGCGAAGGCCGACGACGTGGTCGATGCCGAGTTCACCGAAGTCAAGGACGACAAGCGCTGAGCCGCGCGCGACGATGAACCGCGGGGCGCGTGGCAGCGGCCACGCGCCCCGTCGCACGGATGGGTCGGATGGCGAAGCGCGACTACTACGAGGTCCTGGGCGTCGCGCGAGGCGCCAGCGACGACGAACTCAAGCAGGCGTTCCGGCGCCTCGCGATGAAGTACCACCCGGATCGCAATCCGGGTGACAAGCAGGCCGAGGAACGCTTCAAGGAGGCCAAGGAAGCGTTCGAGGTGCTGTCCGAGCCGGACCGCCGGCGGGCCTACGACCAGCACGGCCATGCCGCCTTCGAGCATGGATTCGGTGCCGGCCGGCCGGGCCCCGACTTCGGCGACATCTTCGGCGACATCTTCGGGGACATCTTCGGCGGGGGTCGGGCGCGGGAGCGGCGCGGCGCCGACCTGCGCTACGTGATGGAGCTCGATCTCGAGGAGGCGGTGTTCGGCGTCACCCGCGAGATCCACGTGCCGGGCCTCGTCGACTGCGAGCCCTGCGACGGGACCGGGTCCGCCGATCGCAGGCTCAGGACCTGCGGGACCTGCCGTGGCCATGGCCGTGTGCGGATGCAGAACGGCATCTTCTCGATCCAGCAGACCTGCCCGACCTGCGGTGGCCGTGGCCAGGTGCCCGGCGATCCGTGCCGGTCCTGCCACGGCAGCGGCCGGGTCGAGAAGGAGCGCACGCTCGAGGTCCGCATTCCGGCCGGCGTCGACAACGGCGACCGCATCCGGCTGGCCGGCGAAGGCGAGTCGGGGCATCGCGGCACGCCGCCCGGCGACCTCTACATCGACGTCCAGGTCCGGCCGCACCCGATCTTCGAGCGCGACGGCGACGACCTCCATTGCGAGATCCCGATCCGGTTCTCGCAGGCGGCGCTGGGCGCCGAGATCGTGGTGCCGACGCTCGACGGCGAGGCGCAGATCCGGATCCCGGCCGAGACCCAGACCGGCAAGCAGTTCCGACTGCGGGGCAAGGGCGTGAAGTCCGTGCGCTCGCGGGCGCCCGGCGACCTGCTCTGCCGGGTCGTGGTTGAGACGCCGGTCAATCTATCGGCTCGCCAGCGCGAGTTGCTCGAAGCCTTCGAGGCCACCTTCGATGACGACGGTGGCCGGGCACACCAGCCGCGACAGTCGTCGTGGCTCGATGGCGTGAAGCAGTTCTGGGAACGCGTGACGAGCTGACGGCATCTCGGCACGAGATGCTGGTGCGCGATGGTCGCTCCCGCTGCCCCGCAATCGCGCGCTGCGCTCGCTCCTACGACGCCGATCCGATTTTTCCGTAGGAGCGACCGAAGGTCGCGACGGATGGGCGGATCGGTGGGCGTCGCGTGGTCGGGTTGCAGCGGGATCGCGAGCTGCGCTCGCTCCTACGGTGGAAACGCGAACGTTCGTAGGAGCGACCGAAGGTCGCGATCGGCGCGGCACGCGGCGGGCCGTGCGACCACGGGCGCGCCGGGATCGCGAGCTGCGCTCGCTCCTACGACGAGGTTGCGATGCGCCCGCAGGAGCGACCGAAGGTCGCGATGGATGGGCGGATCGGTGGGCGTCGCGTGGTCGGGTTGCAGCGGGATCGCGAGCTGCGCTCGCTCCTACGACGAGATTGCGATGCGCCCGCAGGAGCGACCGCAGGTCGCGACTGGCGATGCTTGCGGCGACGAAGCGATCACGGGTCGCCGTGGGTTCGCGAGCGGCTCTCCCGTCGTCGGATCGTGGCCTCGATTCAGCGTGTTCCGGAATCGTCCGGCGTGTCGGGCGCCCGACCGCCGCGCGTCGGCGTCACGTCGATCGGCGGGCGCCGGTCGCCGGCCGTGCCGGAGCCGCCCTCGTCGCGCTTCTTCCAGTTCGCGAGGATCAGCGTCACGAGTCCGAGCAGGATCTCGTCGATGAACGGCAGGAAGTCGGGCACGATGACGTTCACGACGAACAGGATCGCCGTGATCGTGAGCAGGGTCGGAAAGCGCAGGCGCGCGAACCAGCCGAGGACGAGGGTGGTCAGGGCCTTTCGCATCGGGCGTCAGCTCGTGGTCGGACCGGACGCGGATTGTGCCGCTTGCGAGCGCCCTTGCGGACTCGGCCGATTCGTGGCGCGCGCGTCCGGCGCCTCGGGCAGCCGGAACAGCGCGCGGGCGTTGGCATCGCTCGCGGCGAGCACGGCTTCGACCGGAAGCCCGCGCAGGGCGGCGATCGTCGCGGCGACGTCGAACAGGCTCGACGGCTCGTTGCGTTCTCCGCGCCGGGCAGACGGCGGCTGGTCCGGGGAGTCCGTCTCCAGCAGCAGCTGATCGAGCGGGATCGCCGCGACCACCGCGCGCAGTCGCCGCGCGCGATCGTAGGTCACCGGTCCACCGAATCCGAGACGGAATCCGAGATCGTGCAACTGCCGTGCCTGCTCGAGGCTGCCGGGGAAGCTGTGGATCACGCCGCACGTCCCCCCGATCCTGCGAATGCAGCCGATGACCTCGTCCACGGCGCGTCGCGCGTGGACGATCACCGGGAGTCCGGCGGCCTTCGCGATCGCGAGCTGGCTCTCGAAGAAAGTCCGCTGGGCCTCGTGGTCGAGACCGTCGACGAAGTGGTCGATGCCGCACTCGCCGACCGCAACCGGGCGGGTGTCCGCGATCGTGCGCTCGAGCGCGGCGAGGTGTTCATGCCGATGCGCATCGAGATACATCGGATGCAGGCCGAAGGCCGGATGGAGGTCGGCATGCGTCCACGCGAGCGTGGCAAGCCGCGGCCAGTCCGCGGCGCGCACGGCCGGGGCGACGAAGCCGTCGATGCCTGCCGCGCGCGCGCGCGCGAGCATCGCGTCGCGGTCGGCGTCGAACTCGGGCGCGTCGATGTGGACGTGACTGTCGATCGGCATCGCGGACCTCGCCGGCGAGTATCGCGCGCGACCGCCTCGGGCGCGTGAGCGGCCGGTCCGGACGCGGTTCCGGTGCGGCGCCGCGTGTCGCGCTCAGCGCGCCGCGGCCAGCCGGTCGCGATCCTTGCGCGCATCGGCGAGGTTCGGATTCGCGTCGATCGCTGCCTGGTAGGCCACGAGGGCCTCGTCGGTACGGCCGAGCTTCTCGAGGATCTGGCCGCGACGCCATTCGGGTGCGCCCGCCGACAGCTGTTCCCCGGTCGGCTTGCCGGGCATCGTCGCGTAGCGGTCGAGCGCGGCGAGCCCGGCCTCGAGGTTCCTGCCGGTCACGGCCGCGGCGCGGCCGATCTGGAACTGGACCATCGCGTCGTCCGGGTCGCGCGCGGCCTGGTCGTTCCAGAATGCGACCAGCTCGTCGTCACGCCCCTCGCGGGTCAGGAACGCGCTCCACGCAAGCCGCACCCGGTGATCGGAGGGCGCCAGGCGCACCGCCTCGCGCCACGCGGCCTCGGCGCCCGCGGGGTCCTTCTGCGCCATCGCGATCGTGCCGAGCGCGAGCTGGCCGTGCGCGGGATCGATCCGCCCGATCGCATCCGCCTGGGCCTTCGCCTTGTCGATGCCGCCGCCCAGCATGCCCGGCGCCTGCAGGTAGTACTGCATCAGGTCGAAGCGCGCCTCGGTGCTCGCGGGATCGAGGGCGACGGCCTTCTCCCAGGCCTCCCGCGTCTTGCCGGCCCAGCTCGCGCGCGCGAGCAGGTTCGCCTCGATCGCGCGGCGGCCGTAGGCGCGGCCGAGCCACAGCCACAGCCGCGCGTCGTCGGGATGGGCGCTTGTCGCGCGTTCCCCGACCGCGACCGCGTCGCCGATCCGGTTCTGGCCGAGCAGCTGGCGCATTTCCGCCAGCGCCGTGTCGGGCGATGCGAGCGCCGGCGCGGCGACCGTGAGTCCGAGCAGGAGCGTGAGCATCGGGATTGCGAGGAAACGATCCATGGGTTCGTCCATCCGGCCGGGGCGGGAGCCGGCGCTATTGTTCGCGCGTTGGCCGAGGCGGTCATGAACCGGAGGTCATGGGTGGGGTACGGAGCGCGGCGATGTGCCTGATCGTGCTTGCGGTCGGGGTCGACCGCCGCTGGCCGCTGGTGGTCGCGGCCAATCGCGACGAGTTCCGCGACCGGCCCAGCGCCGCGCTGGCGCCGTGGCCGGGCGGTCGCGTGGTGGCCGGCCGCGATCTCGCCGCAGGCGGCACCTGGCTCGGCGTCACCCGGGACGGCCGCTTCGCGGCGGTCACCAACTTCCGCGATCCCGCCGCCAGACGCGTGGGCGTCCGTTCGCGCGGCGCCCTGGTCGCGGCCTTCCTCGAAGGCGACGACCGCGCCGAAGACCATGCCCGGTCCGCGGTCGCCGCCCGCGCCGCCTACGCCGACTTCAACCTGCTGGTCGGCGATCGCGAGGGGCTCTGGTACGCATCGAGCGCGCGCGCCGAATCACGCCCGGTCGCGCCCGGGCTGCACGCGCTGTCGAACCATCTGCTCGGTACCCCATGGCCGAAGGCGCGGCGCGCGCTCGCGGGCCTCTCGGCGGCGCTCTCGCAGATCGACCCGGTGCCGGCGCTGCTCGCGGTGCTCGATGACGCGGGTCATCCGGATCCGGCGACGCTGCCCGACACCGGCGTGGGCCCGGAGCGCGAGCGGCTGCTCGGCGCGGTGCGGATCGAGGCGCCGGGCTACGGCACGCGGTCGAGCACCGTGCTGCTGTCGGGGCCCGCGGGCACGCGGATCATCGAACGCCGGCATGACGGACCGGAGCCGCGCATCACGCGCCTTTCGTGGTGATGGGCCCGGGCGCGGCACCGGCGCCCACGAAAAAGGGCGGGCCCGTGGGGCCCGCCCGGAATCCAAGCCGGACCGGATCGAAGGACTCAGATCGCGACGACGTTCTCGGCCTGCAGGCCCTTCTGGCCCTGCACCACCTTGAACTGGACCTTCTGCCCCTCGGCCAGGCTGCGCCGGCCCGGTCCGCTCGAGACGATGGCCCGGAAGTGGACGAACACGTCGGGCCCGTTCTCGCGCTTGATGAAGCCGTAGCCCTTCTCGTCGTTGAACCACTTGACCGTGCCGGTTTCCTGATCGCTCATTTCGATGACCCCAGATGCGAATCGACCACCCGCGCCTCGCGGGACGCGGCTCCACTGGTCGGTTCGGCGGAACGGGGTTCGCGCGCACCGCGCCGACACAGCGTTCAGACATTAGTCAAGGCGCCGACAAAAATCCAGCATCCACGCCGCGCGTCCGCCGCGGTGGCGATGCCCGGGACGCGGGCCGGCGGCTCCGGACGCCCGGGTTGCTCGGACCGGTCCGAGTGGTCGTCCGGGCGCTTCAGGCGGCATCCCAGTCCGCGTCGAGGACCACCCGCCAGCGGGCGCGGCCGGCGCGCAGATGGTCGAGCGCGTCGTTGATCCGGCGGAACGGAAAGCGCTCGACGGTCGGCGCGATCCGGTGGCGGGCGCAGAAGTCCAGCATGTCGGCAATCGTCGCCGGACTTCCGAGTGGCGAACCGGACACGTTTCGTTCGCCGCCGATCAGCGCGAACGCCGGGACCGGGATCGGCTCGAGCACCGCGCCGACCACGTGCAGCCGGCCGCGTGGGGCGAGCGCGGCGAGGTACTCGTGCCACGGCAAGGGCACGTTCGCGGTGACCAGCACGAAGTCGAAGCGGCCGGCCAGCGGTTTCAGCGCGGCGGGATCGCTGCTGGCGACGACCTCGTGCGCGCCGAGTCCGAGCGCCTCGGCACGCTTCGACGCCGTCGAGGTGAACGCCGTCACTTCGCATCCCCATGCGCGGAGGAAGCGGACCGCGAGATGGCCGAGCCCGCCGATGCCGACCACGCCGACGCGATCGGTCGGCTTCACCCCGAAGCGCGCGATCGGACCGAACACGGTGATCCCGCCGCAGAAGAGCGGACCGGCGGTCGAGGGATCGAGGCCCTCCGGCAGCGGCGTGGTCCACAGCCAGTGGGCGCGCACCCGCTCGGCGAAGCCGCCGCGGTGATGGGTGATGAGGCCGGTCGAGTCGCGGCACAGGTGCTGGGAGCCGGCAAGGCACGTCCGGCACTCGGTGCAGCTCGATGCATACCAGCCGACGCCGACGCGCTCGCCGACCGCCACCCGCTTCGCCCCGGGGGCGACCGCGACCACGCGCCCGACGACCTCGTGGCCGGCGACGATCGGGTAGGTCGTCTGTCCCCATTCGCCGTCGATCATCGACAGGTCCGAGTGGCAGACGCCACAGTGTTCCACCGCGACCTCGACCCACTCGTCGGGGAGTGGGCCCGGGTCGAACTCGAACGGTCGAAGCGGCACGCGGGGCGCGTCCGCGGCATAGGCCCTGATCGTCACGGCGGTGCTCCAGTGGGGTCCGGGCCGTGATCGTCGCACCCATGCCGGTGCGCGGCGTCAACGGCTCCGCGGAGGCGGGGCAGGAGTGCGGGCTCCGGGCTCCGGGCGATCGATGCGCGGCTTCCGGTCGACCGGACCGGCGCCGTGCGGCGGCGGCTGCGCGCCTGCGCCGCGGCCGGTCTGCTGTCGGCGAAGCGCTCTCAGTCGCCCTTCCGGCCCGGGGTCGGCCCGCGACGGCCGGGCTTGC
>PVBP01000047.1 GCA_002995625.1 Lysobacteraceae bacterium
TGGCGATGCCGTTCCAGCGCGCGAGGTCGCGGTAGTCGAGCCCGTTGCGGAACGCGATCGCATAGAGCGTGTCGCCGCGACGGACCTCGTACTCGGGCACCGGCGCGCCGACCGGCCGGTCCACGGCCTCGCCGTCGCGGCCGACCGACCGGTCCGCGATCGGCGCCGGTCGGTCGTCGAGTGGCGCGCACGCGGCGAGCGCGAGCGCCGCGAGCGCCGTCAGCGCTGAGGTTCGGGACAGCGTCGATCGCAATGACATCCGCGGCCTCTCCATCACGCAAGGCCGCCCAGCAGCGGCACGAAGGACACGCCGCCGAGATCCTCGCGCAGCTCGCCCGCCGGCGTGCGCCGTAGCCGGACCAGGCGCTGCGCGCTCGGCGGACCGACCGGAGCGACCAGCACGCCCTCGGCCGCGAGCTGCGACACGAGGGCCGGTTCGATCCGCTCGCCGGCGGCGGTCACGATGATCGCATCGAACGGCGCCTCCTCGGGCCAGCCGAGGCGTCCGTCGTCGTGGCGCGCCCTGACGTTGGCCGCGCCGATCCGACGCAGTCGCATGCGCGCCTCGCGCAGCAGGCGATGGATGCGCTCGACCGAATAGACCTCCGCCACCAGCGGCGCCAGCACCGCGGCCTGGTAGCCCGAACCGGTACCGATCTCGAGCACCCGGCGCGGCGTGCCGTGCTCGAGCAGCGCCTCGGTCATGCGCGCGACGACGTAGGGCTGCGAGATCGTCTGTCCCAGGCCGATTGGCAGCGCGGTGTCCTCGTAGGCCCGCGATTCGAGGCCCTCGTCGACGAACAGGTGCCGTGGCACCTGTCGCATCACGTCGAGCACGCGCGGGTCGCGGATGCCTTCGGCCCGCAGCCGCTCGACCAGCCGGTCGCGGACGCGCTGGCCGGTCATCCCGAGTCCGCCCGGATCGCGATCGACGTGGCCGAACAGCCTCACGGGACGGCCGCCTTCTCGCGCTCGAGGCTGCCGACCCAGCTTGCGACCCTCTCGAGCGCCTGGTAGCGCGTCAGGTCGACGTGGATCGGCGTGATCGAGATGCAGCCGGTGCGCACGGCGTGGAAGTCGGTCCCGGGCCCCGCGTCCTGCTCGGGACCGGCGGGTCCGATCCACCACACCGGCCTTCCGCGCGGATCGGTCTGCGGCAGGCACGGCTCGGCGCGATGGCGATGGCCGAGCCGGGTGACCTCGAAGCCCCGGATCTCGTCCCATGGCAGGTCCGGCACGTTGACGTTGAGGATCGTGTCGGCCGGCAGCGGTTCGACCAGCAGCCGGCGCATGATCATCACCGCCGCCCGCGCGGCACTCGCGTAGTGGCGGCCGTCATGGTCGCGGCTCGCGAGCGAGACCGCGATCGCCGGCAGCCCGAGGAAGCGTCCCTCCATCGCCGCGGCGACGGTGCCAGAGTAGATCACGTCGTCGCCGAGGTTCGGCGCGTTGTTGATGCCCGACACGACGATGTGCGGCTCGTCCGCGAGCAGTCCGGTCAGCGCCAGGTGCACGCAATCGGTCGGCGTGCCGGCGACCCGATGGATGCGCTCGCCGACCTCGAGCACGCGGATCGGCTGGTCGAGCGTCAGCGAGTTCGACGCGCCGCTGCGGTCGCGGTCGGGCGCGACGATCGTGACCTCCCCGACCTCGCGCAGGGCCGCCGCGAGGATGTGGATGCCGGGCGCGTCGACGCCGTCGTCGTTGGAGACGAGTACACGGAGCGGATGCATGAAGCCGCGGAGTGTACCGGCTGAATCGTGACCGCCGCCGGGTTTCGGGGAGCGGAATCGCCCTTGCGGGGAGCCGCGGGCGTCCCGATGATCGATCCATGCACAAGAACCGGCCAGCTCCGATCTCCGACGAGGACGCCGCGCTGTTCCGGCACGCGATCGGCGAGGTCACGCCGATCGCCAGCGACCGCGTCGTTCCGGAGCGTCCGCGGCCGCCGCCGAAGGCGCGCCAGCGGATGCGCGACGAGGAGGCGGTGGTCGCCGAACTCGCCCAGGTCTCGATCGCCGAGCTCGAGGCGGCGCAGGACGAGCCACTTTCGTGGGTCCGCGGCGGCCACAACCCGCGCCTGCTGCGGCGCCTCGGACGCGGCGAGTTCAGCGCGCGGGCCGAGATCGACCTGCACGGGCTCACCGTCGCCGCGGCACAGGCCGCGCTGTCGCGGTTCCTGACCGACTGCCGCCAGCGCGGCGTGCTGTGCGTGCGCGTGATCCACGGCAAGGGCCTCAACTCGCCCGAAGGGCCGGTGCTGAAGCGGCTGACCGACCGGGTGCTGCGCCAGCGCGGCGACGTGCTCGCGTTCCGCGCCGCGCGGCCGAACGACGGCGGCGGCGGCGCGGCGATCGTGCTGCTCAGGCGTCCCTGATCAGGCCGCGGTCCGACGCCGGCGGAGCCGCGGAATCCGGCTCCGGTCCCGGGCCGTCGGCCGGATCGATCGCGACCAGTTCGGCGGCGACGACCGTCGCATAGGCACCGGCCGGCAGCTCGAAGCCGAGCTCGAGCGTGCGCTCGTCGGGCCACCGGTGGACGAGGCCCGACACCCGGACCCGGAGCGCGCGCCGGGCGGCGTCGATCCCTGCCGCCTCGAGTCCGCGGGCCAGCGGCGCCAGCATCGGATCCGCCGCGATCCGCGCCTCGAGCGCGGCGACGGCCCCGGCGACCCGGCGCTCGCCGCGGCCCCAGAGCGGGCCGGTCGGATGGATGGCGAGCGCGTCGATCCGGGCCGCGAGCGCCGCGTCGACCGGCTCCGGACCGAAGATCGAACCCGAGCCGTCGATCTGGAACACGTCGCCGTCGAGGGCGCGGTCCCACGTGCCATCGGCGATCCGCGCGTCGAGCACCGCGTTGAAGATCGCCGACCGCGCCACCGACAGCAGCCGCCCGCGCTCGGCCCGGCCGACCCTGCGCCCGGCGAACATGGACGTGGCCGCGGCGAGGTTGCCGGCGCCGATACCGAAGCGCTGCTCGCCGAAGCGGTTCGGGACGCCGCGCCGGGCGATGCGTTCGACGAGACCGGCCACCGCCGCGCGATTCCCGTCGACCGCGCGGACCACGAGGCGGAAGCGGTTGCCCGAGAGCGCGCCCCGCGCCAGCTTGCGCGCGTGCCGGGTCGCGGACAGCACCCGGACGCCGTCGATCGCGAACGCCGACCAGTCCGGATCGGGCCGACCCGGCAGGTGCACCGTGAAGGCCTGGCGCGTCCTGGCGTGCCGGTCCTTGAGCCCGGCGAAGCCGACCGCGACCGGCGGCACGCCGGCGAAGCGTGCCAGCTCGCGCGCGACCCATTCGGTGTTCGCGCCGCGCTTCTCGATCTCGAGCCAGGCGTGTTCCCCCGACCCGCTCGGAACGAAGGCGCGCAGTTCCTCGACCTCGAAATCCTCGGGAACGGTCCGCAGCCGCCCGCGCAGCACCGGGCCGCCGTGGGCCATCGCCGGCCGCGCGTCGGCCACGTCAGCTGCGCGCGACCAGCGCGACGGCCAGCGCGGCGATGCCCTCGCCGCGCCCGACGAAGCCGAGCCGCTCGGTGGTCGTCGCCTTGAGACCGACGTCGCCGACCGCGATCCCGAGGTCCTCGGCGATCCGCGCGCGCATCGCCGGCGCATGCGGCCCGACCTTCGGCGCCTCGGCGAGCACGGTCAGATCGACGTTGACGACCCGGTATCCGGCCTCGCCGACCATCCGCCGCACCTCTCGCAGCAGGCGCCGGCTGTCGGCGTCCTTCCAGCGGGGATCGCCCGGCGGGAAGTGACGCCCGATGTCGCCGAGCGCCAGCGCGCCGAGCAGCGCGTCGCAGAGCGAATGGAGAACGACGTCGCCATCCGAATGCGCGACGACGCCCTGCCCGTGCGGGATGCGGACCCCGCCCAGCATCACGTGGTCGCCGGGCCCGAAGGCATGGACGTCGAAGCCCTGTCCGATCCGCATCATGTCATCGCCCCAGGGTGGAGAACGAAAGAGAACGATTCAACGACGAGCCGCGGCGCATCGTCATCGGAGAACGCCGTTCTCCTGCGACAGCCAGAAGCGTGCCCAGTCCAGGTCCGGCGCCGTCGTGACCTTGATGTTCGAATCCTTTCCTTCGACTAAACAAACACGTACACTCATTTCCTCAAGTGCGTTCGATTCATCGGTCGGCGGCGATCCGGTGCCGGTCCGGGCGCGATCGAGGCTCGCGGAGAGTGCCCGCTCGAGCATGGTCCGCGGCGCGCATTGCGGCGTCTGCGCCCTCCATAGGTTCTCCCGGGGCACCGTCGCCGCGACCGTGCCGTCGGTGCTCGCGCGCTTGATCGTGTCGCGGACCGGCACCGCGAGCAGGGCCGGACTGCCCGACCGGAAACAGAACGAGAACAGCGAATCGAGTTCGGCGACGCTCACGCACGGACGCGCCGCGTCGTGGACGGCGACCCAGTCCTCCGCGCCGACCTCGTCCGGCAGTGCGCGCAGGGCGGCCAGCACGGACTCGGCCCGGCTGGCGCCGCCGGTGACGGTCAGGACGGGGCGTCCCGCGACCGTGGTGATCCCCGGCCACCAGCGGTCGCCTGCCGCGAGCGCCACCACCGCACCGGCGACCGCCGGATGCGCGAACAGCCGCTCGAGCGTAACCTCGATCAGAGGTTTATCTCCCAAGACCATGTATTGCTTGGGTTTTTCAGCCCCGAACCGGCTGCCGCTGCCGGCCGCGGGCACGACGCACCAGACGCGCGGGAGGCTCCCGGAGCCGACCTTCACCGCTGCTCCGGGGATTCGCGGCGACGGCGCTCGTGGCCACCCTCGACGACCTGGTAGAAGACCTCGTCGTCTCGGACCATGCCGAGTTCCTCCCGGGCCCGCTCCTCGATCGCCTCGCGGCCGGTCTTGAGATCCTCGACGTCGGCGGCCAGCGCCCGGTTGCGGGCGCGCAGCGCCGCGTTCTCGGCGCGCTGGGCGGCAACCCGCTGCTCGAGGCGATCGACATCCGGGATCCCGCCGCGCCCGGTCCACAGCTCCCACTGCAGCCAGACGACGAGCCCGGCGACCGCGATCGCGGCGATGCGGGACCAGCGGCGCGCCCGGGGGCTCATCGGGCGGGGCGCGAGGGCGTGGCGATCCGGGGCATGCCGGGATTATCGCCGAGCGGCCGGGCACGCGGCGCCGGTTCGACGATTGCCCGCGAGTCGCCCGATCAGCCGCGACGCAGGCTGACGAAGGCGTCGCGCCCGGCGTAGCGCGCGTCGCGCCCGAGCGCGGCCTCGATCCGCAGCAACTGGTTGTACTTCGCGACCCGGTCGCTGCGGCACAGCGAGCCGGTCTTGATCTGGGTCGCGGTGGTCGCGACCGCGAGGTCGGCGATCGTCGTGTCCTCGGTCTCGCCGGAACGGTGCGAGACGATCGCGGCGTACCGGTGGCGGTCGGCGAGTGCGATCGCATCGAGCGTCTCGCTGAGCGTGCCGATCTGGTTGACCTTGACCAGGATCGCGTTCGCGACGCCCCGCGCGATGCCGTCGGCGAAGATCCGCGGATTGGTGACGAAGAGATCGTCGCCGACCAGCTGCACGCGATCCCCGAGCCGGCGGGTCAGTTCCGCCCAGCCGTCCCAGTCCTCCTCGGACATGCCGTCCTCGATCGTGACGATCGGGTACTTCGCGCACCAGTCGGCGAGGAAATCGACCATCTGGGCGGCCGTGAGGCGCTTGCCCTCGCCGGTCAGCTGGTACTTGCCGTCCTTCCAGTACTCGCTCGCGGCGCAGTCGAGGCCGAGCAGCACGTCCTCGCCGGCCCGGTAGCCGGCCTTGCCGATCGCCTCGAGGATCGTCTCGATCGCCTCCTCATTCGAGCGCAGGTCCGGCGCGAAGCCGCCCTCGTCGCCGACCGCGGTCGCGAGGCCCCGGCCCTTCAGCACGCCCTTCAGCGCGTGGAACACCTCGGCGCCGCAGCGCAAGGCCTCGGCGAAGCTGTCGACGCCGACCGGCAGGATCATGAACTCCTGCATGTCGACGTTGTTGTCGGCATGCGCGCCGCCATTGACGATGTTCATCATCGGCACCGGCAGCGTCGGCGCGGGCGAACCGGCCAGTTCATTGAGCCAGCGCCACAGCGGCACGCGCCGCTCCGCGGCGACCGCGTGCGCGGCGGCCATCGAGACGCCGAGCAGCGCGTTGGCGCCGAGACGGCCCTTGTTCGCGCTGCCGTCGAGCTCGACAAGCCGGGCGTCGAGACCGCGCTGGTCGGCCGCGTCGAATCCGGAGAGCGCGCCCGCGATCTCGCCGTTGACGTTGGCGACCGCCCGGGTCACGCCCTTGCCGAGGTAGCGCGTGCGGTCGCCGTCGCGCAGCTCGACCGCCTCGTGCGCGCCGGTCGAGGCGCCGCTCGGCACGGCCGCGCGCCCGAGGGCGCCGGAGGCCAGCGTGACCTCTGCCTCGAGGGTCGGGTTGCCACGCGAGTCGAGGATCTCGCGGGCGTGGATCGAACGGATCTGGGTCATCGTGGGGCTCAGGGGTTCAGGGATTCGAGGGCGGCGGCACGGCGCCGGGACGAGACGCGCCGCGCGGACTCAGCCATGGCGCTTGGCGATCGCGTCGAACTCGCGCAGCTCGGACAGCAGCGCTTCCATCCGGTCGAGCGGCCATGCGTTGGGGCCGTCCGACAGCGCGCGATCGGGGTCGGGATGGGTCTCCATGAACAGGCCCGACACGCCGACCGCGACCGCCGCCCGCGCGAGCGCCGGCACGAACTCGCGCTGGCCGCCGGAGCGGTCGCCCTGCCCGCCCGGCAGCTGCACCGAGTGGGTCGCATCGAACACGACCGGGCAGCCGGTGTCGCGCATCACCACCAGCGAGCGCATGTCGGAGACGAGGTTGTTGTAGCCGAAGCTGACCCCGCGCTCGCAGACCAGGATGTCGCGGTTGCCGGTCTCGAAGGCCTTCTCGACGACGTTCCTCATCTCCCACGGCGACAGGAACTGGCCCTTCTTGATGTTGACCGGCCGGCCGGCGCGCGCGACGGCGTGGATGAAGTCGGTCTGCCGGCACAGGAAGGCCGGGGTCTGCAGCACGTCGACGACCGCCGCGACCTCGTCCATCGGCGTGTACTCGTGGACGTCGGTCAGCACCGGCACGCCGAGCTGGCGCCTCACCTCCGACAGCACGCGCAGGCCCTCTTCCATGCCGGGCCCGCGGAAGCTCCGGCCCGACGAGCGGTTGGCCTTGTCGAAGCTCGACTTGAAGATGAACGGAATGCCGAGCCGGGTGGTGATCTCCTTGAGCCGCCCGGCGGTGTCGATCTGGAGCTGCTCGGACTCGACGACGCAGGGGCCGGCGATCAGGAAGAACGGCCGGTCCGGGCCGACCTCGAAACCGCAAAGCCTCATGCCGCGGCCTCCCCGAGGCCCAGCCGCCGCGCGCGCTGCGCCCGCGCCGCGCGCACGAAGCCGATGAACAGCGGATGCCCGTCGCGCGGGGTCGACGTGAACTCCGGGTGGAACTGGCACGCCAGGAACCACGGGTGGTCGCGGACCTCGATGATCTCGACCAGGGTCTCGTCGAGCGAGCGGCCGGAGACGACGAGCCCGAGGTCCTCGAACTGCTGCCGGTAGCGGTTGTTGAACTCGTAGCGGTGGCGATGGCGCTCGCTCACCGTGTCGCGCCCGTAGAGCTCGCGCGCGAGCGTGCCGGCCTTCAGCCGACACTCCTGCGCCCCGAGGCGCATCGTCCCGCCGAGGTCGGAGTCGTCGCTGCGCTGCTCGACCTCGCCGCTCGCGGTGCGCCACTCGGTGATCAGCGCGATCACCGGGTGCGGGGTGTCGCGGTCGTTCTCGGTGCTGTTGGCGCCCCCGAGGCCGACCACGTGCCGCGCGAAATCCACGGTCGCCGCGTGCATGCCGTAGCAGATGCCGAAATACGGGATGCGCTGCTCGCGCGCGTAGCGCGCGGCCATCACCTTGCCCTCGAAGCCGCGCACGCCGAAGCCGCCCGGCACCAGGATCGCGTCGACGTCGGCCAGCAGGCCGAGGCCCTTCGACTCGAGGTCCTCGGCCTCGATCCAGCGCAGGTCGACGCGCGTCCCCTGCTTCAGGCCGCCATGGCGCAGCGCCTCGCCGAGCGACTTGTAGGCGTCCTTGTGGTCGACGTACTTGCCGGCGATCGCGATCGTGACCTCGTTGAGCGGGTGCTCGGCGGCGTGGACGGTGCGCTCCCAGGCCGACAGGTCGGCCTCGGCGCGCGCCGGCAGGCGCAGGCGGTCGACCACGATCCGGTCGAGGCCCTGCTCGTGCAGCCACAGCGGGATCCGGTAGATCGTCTCGAGGTCGATCGCCGAGATCACCGCATCGACCGGCACGTTGGTGAACAGCGCGATCTTGCGCCGCTCGTCGTCGGGCAGCGGCTGCTCGCAGCGGCACAGCAGCACGTCCGGCTGGATGCCGATCGAGCGCAGTTCCTTGACCGAATGCTGGGTCGGCTTGGTCTTGATCTCGCCGGCGGCCTTGATGAACGGCACCAGCGTCAGGTGCATGAACAGGGTCCGGTCGGCCCCGCGCTCGATCCGCATCTGGCGGATCGCCTCGAGGAACGGCAGCGACTCGATGTCGCCGACGGTGCCGCCGATCTCGACCAGCGCGACGTCGTAGCCGGCGGTGGCCTCGTCGATCCGGGCCTTGATCTCGTCGGTGATGTGCGGGATCACCTGCACGGTGCCGCCGAGGTAGTCGCCGCGGCGCTCCTTGCGGATCACCGACTCGTAGATCTGCCCGGTGGTGACCGCGTTGCGCCGCGACAGGCGCATGCCGACGAAGCGCTCGTAGTGGCCGAGGTCGAGGTCGGTCTCGGCGCCGTCGTCGAGCACGTAGACCTCGCCGTGCTGGTACGGGCTCATCGTGCCCGGGTCGACGTTGATGTACGGGTCGAGCTTCATCATCGTGACCCGGAGGCCGCGCGCCTCGAGGATCGCCCCGAGCGAGGCGGCCGCGATGCCCTTGCCGAGCGAGGACACGACGCCGCCGGTCACGAAGATGAGGGGAGTCATCGGCACACCCGGGGAAGTCCGAAACCGGGATTCTAGCGGCGAAGGTGGGGGCGGCCCTGAACCCCGCCAGTGGTCGACGGCTGCCGACAGCCCCGGCCGCGCCAAGGCTCGGGCCGCCCGTGCCGGCGTCCAGCAAACCTGCGACCAGGACCCGGCACTGAACGCCTGTCGGGCGAGCCCCGGACGCGACGCGACCGACCCGCGACCAGGGTCGTCATTGAACGGGATCGCCACGGTTCGGCGACGTTATGCTTGCAACCATTGCGATCGCCGCGGGCTTGCCGAGCGTCGCCATGGAACACGGCATCCAGCTGCACATTGAACGACTGCCGGAGGGCGTCTATCTCACGACGAGCGAGGAACTCCAGGGCCTCGTTGCCCAGGGCCGAACGATCCAGGAGACACTCGAGATCGCGCGCGACGTGGCCCGGAAGCTGCTCGAAGCTCGAGCGGACGAGGGCAAGGCAACGCTCACGCCGGTCGATGATGAGTTCGACTACCCCTTGATCGTCGCCGGCTGACGGGGACGCTCGGCGGTTTCCGGTACAGGGATATCTTCCGGCGAATCAAGGCCTTCGGATTCGATTTCCACCGGCGGGCGACCGGCAGCCACGAGATCTGGTTCAACCGCGATACCGGTCGTTACACGACGATTCCCAACCATGCCGGCGACATGCCGGAAGGGACGTTGCGGGCGGTGCTGAAGCAGGCCGGCATCGAACCGGAGGCCTTCCTGCGACAGCGCTGACGAGTGCCGAAACCGTGGGCCACCGCTGCGGCCCCGCGGCGACCCGGCGCCAAGCGCGATCGCCAGGGGCGTTGGCAAGGTCGCTCAGGCCTTGGTCCAGATCCGGGTGTTGAGCGCAAAGGCCTCGACCACGCCCCCGAACAGCTGCATGTCCTCCCAGAAGCGCCGGTAGACCTCGCGATCGTCGACGGTCCGGAAGACGCGCGGCTCGAACAGGTTGCGGCCGGTCCAGACCCCGAGGTACAGGACGCCGTCGACGAAGCCCAGCATCAGCGGCTGCCCCCCGCGTTCGCGGAAGGCCCGGATGCGGTCGATCAGGCTGACCGACAGCACGTAGCGCGCCTCGACCTGGTCTTTGGAGTGCACCGTGAAGTGCCGGTTGAAGTCCGGGTCCTCCATCAGCACCTCGTCGCCCCACGACTGGCGCGAGCGCCCGCGGATCCGGTCGAGCAGCCGCCGGATCGGGCTCGGGTCCCGCGGCAGCACGTGGACCGCGCCCCGGTGGTGCTTGTGGAAGTCGGCGATCAGGAACAGGCCGGCGAACAGCTGCCGCCGCTTCCGCTCCCTGCGCCCGCCGCGCCTCCGCTCGACGACCCCGGTCACCTCGAGCTCGCAGAAGCGCACGCTGGTCGCGCCCAGGCGGCCCGCGACCAGATCCTCGCAGCGGACGCTGCTCGGCACCGGCCGCGGGAACAGGCCGGAGGCCGCGACTTCGTCGAGCTCGAAACCGCCGTCGGGCTCGTAGCGCAGCGACCTCGAGTAGCCGCGCACGACCGGCTCGATGATCTCGCACTTGAAGTCGTCCCGGAACCCGGAGGTCGCCCAGTGCCAGATGATCGCGGCGCCGAGCAGGCTGCCGACGAACCAGACGCCCCACATCCAGTCCTCACCGCCTTGGACGACGAGCGCCCAGGGCACGGCCGCGACCGGGACCGCCAGGGCAGCCCACGCCAGCAGCAGGCGGTTCCGCACGCGCCGCCGACGCGCCTCGAACGGGGCCACGGCCGCCTCGATCTCGGCCCAGTAGGCATCGAAATCGCGGGGTCGATCGTCACGACTCCCCGGATCGATCCGGGCAGGATCCTCGTTGCGTCGCTTCACAGCCGTCCCTCCAGCGATACCGCGCGCGCCGCGTCGCGATCGGCCTCGAAGAAGGCGCGCGGCTGGTGGCCCATCCGCGCCGCGACGAGGTTCACCGGGAAGCTCTGCTGCGCGGTGTTGTAGCGCATCACCATCGCGTTGTAGGTCCGGCGCGCCGCGCCGATCCGCTCCTCGGCCTCGTTGAGGTTGCGCATCAGGAGTTCGAACTGGCCGCCGGCCTTGAGGTCCGGATGCGCCTCGGCCAGCGCGACCAGGCGCCCGATGCTGCGGCCGAGCGCCGCGGCGTCGGCAAGCCGCTCCGGGCTGCCGGGCTGGCCCTGCCGCCGGGCCTCGGCGCAGCGCAGCAGCGTCTCGCGTTCGTGCGCGGCGCTCGCGCGCGCGATCTCGGCCAGGTTCGGGATCAGGTCGTAGCGCAGCTGCAGCATCGCGTCGAGCGTCGCGACCGCGAAGTCGACGCCGTTGCGGCGCTGGACGAGGCCGTTGTAGGCGAGCGCGAGGCCAACCAGCGCCGCGGCCAGCCCGCCGAGGGTGAAGCCGATCCAGATCATCGAGGTTCGAGGTGCGCGGGATGCATGTCGCTCGAATGGATCGGGGCGGCACTTCCGAACGCGGGCCGCGGCGCTCGGACGAACCCGCCCGAGGGCCACGCGCTGGTGGCGTATCGGTCCCTCGGCGATACCCTTCGGCAATCGCGCACGCCCGGACGCTTCCGCCGGATGAACTGCTCGCTCCGCACAATCCAGCTGCTCGCGCTCGGTCTCGCGGCCTTGCTGCCCGCGATGGCCTGCGCGCTCGATCCCGAGCGCCAGGCGAGCCAGTACGTGACGCGGATCTGGTCGACGGCCGACGGGCTGCCGGACCCGGCGGTGCGCACCGTGATCCAGTCCCGCGACGGCTACCTCTGGCTCGGCACGCATGCCGGTCTCGTTCGATTCGACGGCCGCCGATTCGTCGTCTACGACCGTGACAACGCCGGACTCGGGCACGACCAGGTCCTCGCACTGGCGGAGGACCCCGCAGGGCGGATCTGGATCGGCACCGAGCAGGGCCTGTATCGCCTCGCGGGCGGTCGGATCGAAGCGATCGATCGGTTCCGCGACCAGCGGATCAACGTGCTCGAGGTCGCTCCGGACGGATCGATCTGGATCGGCGCGAGCGCCGGGCTCCACCGTTCGGACGGCGCGCGTGTCACCCGCTTCGACGCCAGCGTCGGACTCGATGCCGCGCTGATCCTCGCGATCACGCTCACGGGCGAGCAGCTCCTGGTCGGGACCGATCGGGGAGCCTGGCGGAAGGTCGGCGAACGGTTCGAGCCGATCCCCGGCCTGCCGCAGGACTTCACGCGCTCGATCCTCGTCACCCGGAACGGTTCGACCTGGTTCGCGACCCGGGACATGCTGGTCGAGCGGGTCGCGGACCGCATCGTGCGGCAGATCCCGTCGCCGCTGGAGCAACGGCAGATCTGGCACATGCTCGAGGACCGTCAGGGAAACGTCTGGCTTGCGTCGTACGGCGCGGGCATCCAGCGGATCGAGGCGGACGGCTACGACACGATCCCGCTCGGCGAGGGCTACGCCAACAGGCGCCCATGGCGCCTGCTCGAGGATCGCGAGGGCAACCTCTGGGTCGGCACGCGCGAGGGGCTCGTGCGCCTGCGCGATGGTCCGGCGATCTCATGGTCGGTCGAGGAAGGGCTCGCGGCGGCGCACGCGCGGGCCGTGTTCGAGGACACCGACGGCAGCCTTTGGGTCGGGCACGTCGCCGGGGTCAGCCGGGTGGCGGGCCGCGAGGTGCGGAACTTCGGTCCCGCCGACGGTCTGCCCGGCGAGAACCAGAGCACCATCCTGCGCGACCGCCACGGGGTCCTGTGGGTCGGCGGCGCCGGCGGGCTCTCGCGCTTCGACGGCGAGCGTTTCCACGCGCTGACACGCGCGGACGGCCTGCCGAACGACTTCGTCAAGGTTGCGATCGAAAGCCGCGACGGCCGGATCTGGACCGGACACTTCGGCGGCATCGGCTGGGTCGAGGACGGCCGCGCCTCTGCGCCCGTCGGATTCGAAGCGCTCGAGACGACCAGCATCGAGGTGCTGCACGAGGACCGCCTCGGCACGATCTGGATCGGAACCCTCGAGCACGGCTTCTGGCGCTGGCGGGACGGCGTGCTCGAGGCGGTGCCGCTGACCGACGAGGCCGCCCCGCTGGGCGTCCGGACGATCCACGAGGACGCACTGGGCCGGCTGTGGGTCGGCACCACCGCGCGCGGGATCAGGGTGCTCGACAGCCGCACGATTCGGTCCCTCGGACGCGACCAGGGCTTTCCGGCCCATGGGGTCTGGTCGATCCTCGACGACGGTCGCGGATCGATGTGGTTCTCCTCGGACATCGGTCTCTGGCAGTTCGCGACGAACGACCTCGTCGCCGTGCTCGAGGGCCGCTCGGACCATGTGGCGCCCCTGCGGCGCCTGACCGAGCGCGACGGCATGAAGTCGCGCGAGGCCAACGGCGGCGGCATGCCGTCGGGCTTCGTCGCCCGCGACGGTCGGCCATGGTTCGCGACCGCCGGCGGCGCGGTCGTGGTGGATCTCGAGTCGCGCTTCAATCAGCCGAGTCTGGTGGCGGTGCGGATCGAGTCGGTCCGGGCCGACGGCACGACCCTCGAGGTGGCCGACGACTCGTCGCCCGCGCGGACGCGAGCCCGCTCGCTCGACTTCGACTGGACCGCGGTCCACTTCGCGAATCCCGATGCCATCCGATTTCGCTATCGGCTCGTCGGGCAGGACGCCAGCTGGCTCGACGGTCGGGACCGGCGTTCCGCGCAGTACACGAATCTGCCGCCCGGCGACTACCGGTTCGAGGTCGAGGCGCGGCTCGACGATCTCTCGCGCTGGCAGCCGGGCGAACCCGTCGAGTTCCGGATCGAACCGTTCTGGCACGAGCGGGTCCTGGTCCGGACCGGGATGGCCCTGCTCCTGCTGGGTCTGGTCGGCATGGCACTGCGTGCGCGATTCACCGCGCAGACGCGTCTCGCGGCCCGACTGCGGCAGGAGGTCGATTCGCGCACCACCGACCTTCGGCGCGCCAACGCGGAACTGGCGAAGCTGGCTTCCGTCGATTCCCTCACCGGACTGGCCACGTCCCGCGTCCTGCGCGAGTGGCTCGCAGCGCTCTGCCGCCCGGATTCGCGCGCCGACCGCGTCGCCCTGCTGCTGATCGACGTCGACGATTTCAAGCCCTACAACGACACCTACGGCCACCCCGCGGGCGACGAGTGCCTGCGACGCGTCGCCGCGCTCCTCGAACCGGTCGCCGCGAGCCGGGATGGACTCGCGGCGCGCTACGGCGGCGAGGAGTTCGCGCTGATCCTGCCCGAGGTCGCTCCCGACCTGGCCGTCGCGATCGCGGAGACGATCCGGATCTCGGTCGAGGCGCTCGCGATCCCGGCCGGCCACGGCGCCCGCCATCCGGTCGTCACGATCAGCATCGGCGTCGCCGCCGCCAGTCCCCGCACGACCGACGATGCGAGCCTGCTGGTGTCCGCGGACCAGGCGCTCTACCGCGCCAAGCACGGCGGCCGCAACCGGGTGGAGACCACCGGCGCGGCGGTACCCTGAGACCGCGGCCTGCTGGCCACGCCGCCGCCGGCACGGCGGGGATCGGAATGGCGCGCCCGGAGAGACTCGAACTCCCGACCACCAGGTTCGAAGCCTGGTGCTCTATCCAACTGAGCTACGGGCGCATCGTGGCTTGCGACGCCGAGACTGCCTCGCCGGCGTCCGTGCGGTCAAGCGGCTCGGCAGCGATTGCCACGGCCATGCCGGGCGTTGCCATCCGCGAACTGGCGAGGTCGCGCTTCCGAGGCTAAGGTCGCGACCTGGCACCCGGAGCACGACCATGAGGCCGAACACCATCGCCGCGCTCTGCGTCGCTGCGGCGCTCGCGCTTCTCGCCGGCTGCCGGTCCGGAGACGGACCGGCATCGACCACCGCGACGCCGACACCGTCGGCCGCGTCGACCGAGCGGCAGTCGCGCGAGGAATCCGGACCCGGCTGGGGATTCCGCGCCGAGTGGCCGGCGAGGCTCGCCCGGCATCCGACGCTGCTCGCGGCGGTCGAGGAACACATCGACGCCGCGCGCCGCGAGATCGAGGGTTTCGCCGCCCCGTCCGGCGCGCCGTCGGGTGCGGACTCCGAACCGGTCGAGGGCCAGGATCCGTCGTGGCCCCCGGTCGAGACCCAGATGAACTGGTCGATCCCGGTCGAGACCCCGACGCTGGTCACGGCGGTGCTCGAGGGCTACACGTACAGCGGCGGCGCCCATGGCATGCCGCTGCATGCCGCGCTCCATCTCGACCCCGTCACGGGCCGGCTGCTGAGCCCGGCCGACCTCTTCCGGGACGAGTCCGGTTGGCAGGCGCTCGCGCAACGGGTGCGTGCCGCGCTCTACGAGCGGGTCGAGGAGCAGTTGGCGGAGACGCCGGCCGAGTTCCGGGACGATGCCCGCGAAGGCAGCCGCCAGTGGATCGACGAGGGCACGGCGCCGGGGCCGACCCACCTCGGATTGTTCGTTCCGCAGGTCGGCGCCCGTGGCGAGATCGAGTCCCTGCTGCTCGTGTTCCCGCCGTACCAGGTCGGGCCGTACGCCGAAGGCACGCATTCGGTCGCGATCCCGCTCGCCGAGCTCCGGGATCATCTGTCGAGCCGCTGGGCCGCGGCGCTCGGCGTCGCCCGACGCTGAACGGAGCGTGTGCGACGCGCCCTTCCGGGGCGGGCGACGGTCAGCGGTCGAGGCCGAACGCGTCGAGCGTCGATCGCGCGAGCAGCCGCGCGCCGTCGCGCATCGCCCGGTCGCGCTGCTTGCGGCCCTCCTCCTCGAGCGCGGTGATCAGGGCACCGGTGATGATGAAGAAATCGTAGGCGTCGGTCCGCGCCCGAGGGCTCATCGATTCGAACGCGCCCCCGGTCACCAGGAACTCGTTGACGAGGTCGATCAGCGCGTACTGCTGGGACTCGTCGAGCGTCCGGTTCTCGGCGACCTGGATGCTCGCGAACAATGCGAAGGCCATCGCGTAGGCGAGGTTGTGCCGGCGGAACCCGTCCATGCCGTCGATCGCGCCGTGCAGCGTCCGAAGCAGTTCGACGTCGCCACGGTCGCCGAGCATCGCCGCGAACTCCTCGGGTACCCGGCGGGGCCCGGCCGGCCGGAAGTCGGTCGCCGAGATCCCGGGCGTGCGAGCCGCGCCGTCCGCGTTGCCCGGCGGCGTCTGGCGGCCCGATCCCGAGGCGGCCGCCTCTCGGCCCTGCGTGCGTCCGCGCGAGTCCCCGAGCACGTCCATCGAGCGCAGGTAGAAGCTGTTGTCCTGCTGCATCTGCGACAGCGCCGTGAACATCCCGGCCTGGGCCCAGCTGTCGTGCTGAATGCCGGTATATGGATTGGTGTAGGCGAGGACGCCACCGGACAGCAGCGAGGCCGAGGCCAGCACCAGCAGCGGCAGGCGCGTTCGAACGGGCTTGTGGCGCATGACGGGTCTCCGGACGAATCGGGTCAGGACAACGGGCACTTCGGCGAGGCCAATCCTACCCCTGCCCGATGACGGACGATGCGCCGTGGCAGCGCCCGCCCGAACGACCCGCCATGCCGAGGCTCAGGCCTCGAATCGCATCAGCGCCCGGTCGAGCCGGTCGAAGAGCTCGTCGATCTCGGATTCCCGGATCACCAGGGGCGGGCACAGGGCGACCGTGTCCCCCGGCAGGGCCCGGACCAGCACGCCCTCGTCCTGCGCCAGCGCCGCGAGGCGTGGCGCGGCACGGATGGCGGCCGGGAACGGCTCGCGCGAGTCGCGGTCGGCGACCAGCTCGATCGCACCGATCAGGCCACGGCCACGGGTGTTGCCGACCGGCCGGTGCCGGGCAAGCGCGGCCAGCCGCGACTGGAAGTGCGGCGCCACCCGGCCCACATGGCCGAAGACGTCGCGCTCGGCATAGAGCTCGAGCGTGCGCAGCGCGACCGCGCACGCGACCGGGTGCCCCGAGTAGGTGTAGCCGTGCGCGAACGGACCACCGGCCGAGCCGTGGTCGCGGATCGCCGCATAGATCCGGTCCGAGACCGCGAGCGCGCTGATCGGCTGGTAGCCCGACGAGAGCGCCTTGGCCATCGTCACCATGTCGGGCTCGATCGCGTAGCTCTGGCAGCCGAAGGCCTCGCCGAGTCGACCGAATCCGGTGATGACTTCATCGCATACGAACAGCACGCCGTGGCGACGGAGCACCGGCTGGATCGCCTCGAAATAGCCGCGCGGCGGGACGATCACGCCGCCGGCCCCCATCACCGGCTCGGCGATGAAGGCCGCGACGGTCTCCGGCCCCTCGCCCCGGATCAGCGCGTCGAGTTCCTCGGCGAGCCGGGCCGCGAAGCCCTCCTCGTCCTCGCCGGGAAGGCCGTGGCGATAGTGGTGCGGGCACGACGCGTGCAGAATGCCGTCGAGCGGCAGGTCGAAGGGCGCGTGGAAGTTCGGCAGCCCGGTGAGGCTGGCCGCGGCGAGCGTGACTCCGTGGTACGCGCGCTGGCGGCTCACGATCTTCTTGCGCCGCGGCTGGCCGGTCGCGTTGAAGTACTGGCGCACCAGCTTGACCGCGGAGTCGTTGGCATCGGAGCCGGAGTTGCCGAACAGCACGTGCCACGGCCCGCCATCGCGGTGCGGCGGCAGCATCTCCGCGATCCGGCCGGCGAGCCGGATGCCGGGCTCGTGCGAGCGCGACGCGAACAGCTGCGAGTAGGCGAGCGTCCGCATCTGGCGCGCCGCGGCCTCGACCAGTTCCTCCTCCCCGTAACCGAGCGCGTTGCACCAGAGCCCGGCCATCCCCTCGATGTAGCGCCGCCCGCGGTCATCGTGGACGTAGATGCCCTCGCCGTGCGTCACCAGCAACGGCCCGTCGCGCTCGTGCGCGGCGAGATCGGTCGCGGGGTGCCACAGGTGCTCGCGGTCGAGCGCGCGCAGTCCGCCTGACGCATCCGCGGCATCGGTCATCGGATCCCTCCCAGGCACAGGTACTTGATTTCCTCGAACTCCTCGAGTCCGTGGTGCGAGCCCTCGCGCCCGATCCCCGATTCCTTCATCCCGCCGAAGGGCGCCGCCTCGTTCGACACCACCGCCTCGTTCGCGCCGACGATGCCGGCTTCGAGACCCTCGGCGAACCGGAACAGCCGCGCCGCGTCGCGCGTGTAGAAGTAGGCGGCAAGGCCATGGCGGGTGTCGTTCGCGAGCGCAAGCGCCTCGGCCTCGTCGCGGAAGCGCATGACCGCGACGATCGGGCCGAAGGCCTCCTCGCAGGCGAGGGTCATCCCGGGCCGCACGTCGACCAGCACCTGGGGCGCGACGAATCGCGGCCCGGCCTCGGGCGGCAGCGGCGCGGTCGCGACCACCCGCGCGCCGGCCGCGACCGCCGCATCCACCGCCGCGCGCACGCGCGCGGCGGCGCGCTCGGAGATCAGCGGGCCGATCGTGACACCGGGATCCCTGCCGCAGCCCACCACCAGTCCCCGGACCCCCGTGGCGACGCGCTCGACGAAGGCGTCGTGCGCCGCGTCCTCGACCAGCACCCGGTTGGCCGCGATGCAGGCCTGGCCGGCGTTGCGGAACTTGTTGGCGATGAGCCCTGCCGCCGCGCGGTCGAGGTCGGCGTCGGCGAAAACCACGAACGGCGCGTTGCCGCCGAGCTCGAGCGAGAGCTTCTTGACCGTGCCGGCGCAGTCGGCCATCAGCCTCTTCCCGACCGCGGTCGAGCCGGTGAAGCTCAGCTTGCGGATCCGCGGGTCAGCGGTCAGGACGCTGCCGATCGCCGCCGCATCCCGGCCCGTGACGACGTTGAGGACGCCGGCCGGGATGCCGCTCTCGCGCACGAGTCCGGCCAGCGCAAGCGCGGTCAGCGGCGTCAGCTCGGACGGCTTCAGCACCACGGTGCATCCGGCCGCGAGCGCCGGCGCGACCTTGCGCGTGACCATCGCGGCGGGAAAGTTCCACGGGGTGATCGCGGCGACCGGTCCGATCGGCTGCCGCAACACGAGAATCCGGCGATCGGCGGTCGGCGCGGGAATGATCTCGCCGAAACCGCGTCGCGCCTCCTCGGCGTACCAGCGCACGAAGCCGTTGGCGTAGCTGATCTCGGCACGCGCCTCGGCGACCGGCTTGCCCTGCTCGCGCGACAGCAGCAGCGCCAGCTCCGCCGCCAGCGCCTCGATCCGGTCGTGCCAGCGCCAGAGGGCGTCGGATCTCTCGCGCGCGGTGGCGTCACGCCAGCCGGCAAATGCGCCGGCAGCAGCCGCGACCGCGGCCGCCGCGTCGTCGGGGCCACAGTCGGCGACGTGCCCGACGGTCGCGCCGCTCGCGGGATCGTCGACCGGAAACACGCCTCCGGCCCGGGCCGGGCGGAACTCGCCGTCGATGAATGCGCAACCCTCGATCGCGCCGATGTCAAGGCCGGATGCCATCTCGCTGTCGATCTCCTTTGGGCCGGAAGATGGGGGCGACGACTGGCCGTGCCGCATCCCGGTATTGTACGCTCGTCCAAATATCGGGTGGGGCACGGCGACCGTTCGGATCCCGCCACGGTCACCCGTCCCGTCCGGGGATCCGATCATGCCGGAAACGCGGTACGCCCTCGTCAGTCAGCGCGTGCTCGATGGCGAGTTGGCCGGACTCGCCTACCGCGAGCGCCCGTTCTCGTCCGAGGATTCCGGCTGGAGGGTCTTCGTCGGCGACGAGGACGGGGCGTGGCTCGCAACCGCCGACCATGTGCCGATGGTGCCGTTGGCGCGGGTGCGCGAACGGGTGCCGGAACTGGTTTCGTGGCTCGACGCGCCGGTAGGCACCGCGCTCGAACGCGACCCCGAGGGGCGGCTGAAGGAGGTTCCATGCGACTGACGGACGAGCAGCAGGCGATGCGCGACGGCGCCGGGGGCGAGATCCTCGCGCGCTGCCTCGAGGTGATCATCCGCTATGGACGGGCCTTCGGCGCCGAGCGACTGGTGCCGATCCGCTCGGCCCACCTGACCGGGAGCTTCCGGATCTTCTTCTACACCGCGTACTACGAGATCGTCCGGCAGCTGGTCGAGCACGGCGTCAGGGTGCGGGTGCCGACCACGCTCAACCCGCGGCCCGGCTACGACTACCGGCCGCAGAACCGGATCCTGTTCCGCAGCCAGCGCTGGCACGAAAGCCAGCTCGAGGCGCTCGGGGTCACGCCGAACTATTCGTGCGTCTGCTACGAGTACGCCAACCTCCCGACCTTCGGCGACGTGCTCGGCTGGGCCGAGTCGTCGGCGATCATCTTCGCCAACTCGGTGATCGGCGCGCGCAGCAACCGCAACTCGATCATGGTCGACATCTGCCAGGCGGTCACCGGCTTCACGCCCGAGTTCGGCTACCTGCTCGACGAGCATCGCCGGGGACAGCTGCTGGTCGATCTCTCGGGAATCCGGCGCATGGATGCGCAGGCGCTCGGTCATGTCATCGGCCGGCTCGCGGTCGATCGCGTGCCGGTGCTGACCCACCACCCGTTCACCCGCGCCGAACTCAAGAACATGGGCGCCGCGATGGCCTCGAGCGGCAGCGTGACGATGTTCCACGTCGAGGGCTTGACGCCGGAGGCGCCCGACCTTGCGAGCGCCTTCGGCGGCCGTCCGCCGGCCGAGACCGTGCGGGTCGAGCAGTCCGATCTCGACGCGCTGGCCGCGACCCGCGACCAGATCCGCGACGCCGGCATCATCGCCTTCGGCTGCCCGCAGATGACGCTCGCCGAGGCGGTCGAGATCGGCTCGCGCCTCGTCGGCCGGCGCCTGCGCAAGCCCGTGCTGTTCCACATGATCCCGCGCGCGGCCGAGGAACTGGCCGCCTTGCCGCTCTACCAGGAACTGCTCGCGACCGGGGTCGAGATCCACACGCACTGCCCGCTCGCGGCGCTCAGCCTGCGGATCGGCTTCGGCAACAAGGACGTGCTGACGCCGTCCGGCAAGCTCCACTACTACCTCGCCGGCGCGCGCTACGCGAGCCTCGACGAGGTGCTGCGCGCGGCCGGCGCGATCGACGCGGGGGACGGCGCATGACCGAGATCCCGATCCGCCCGATCGTCGATGGCCGCGCCCGCGGGCCGGCGCTGGTGACGCGCCAGCCGATCAACTTCACCGCGGCGATGTGCAAGGTCCCCAACATCCTGCCGAGCAGGCGCGCCGAGATCCGCGACGCCCACCACGAGCTGTTCGGTCGGAACGTCGCCGGGCGCGTGCTCGTGTTCCCGAGCTGCATCGGCTCGACCCACACCGGCCTCGTGCTGCTCGATCTCGTGAGCTACGAACGCGGGCCGGCGGCGCTGGTGGTGGAGCGCTGCGACTCGCTGCTGATCTCGGGCGTGGTGCTGGCCGAGGTCTGGTTCGGCAAGTCGATCCCGATCGTCGAGTTCGAGGATCCGGCCGTCTACGCGCGTCTCGCGAATGACGTCGAGGTCGAGGTCGACACCGGATCGCGCGTGCTGCGGATCCTCGACTGCCCGGTGCCTGCCGCGTGACCACGTTCGCGTGGCCGGATGCGGACGCGATCGGCGCGGCCGCGGCGCGGATCGCCGGCCATGCCCACCGCACGCCGGTGCTGCGCGCGCGGAGCCTCGAACGCGATCTCGGCTGCGAGCTCCACTTCAAGGCCGAGCACCTGCAGCGCGCCGGCGCGTTCAAGTTCCGCGGCGCCGCGAATGCGATCTTCGGCCTCGCGGCTGCGGACGCACGGCGCGGGGTCGTCACCCAGAGCTCGGGGAACCATGGGGCGGCGGTCGCCCTCGCGTGCGCGATGCGCGGCATTCCGTGCACCGTGGTGGTGCCCGGAGAGGCGCCGCGGGTCAAGCTCGAGGCGATCCGCCGCCACGGCGCGCGGATCGTGCCGTGCGACGTGCCGCAGGCAGCGCGCGACGCGGTGAGCGCCCGGGTGCTCGCCGAGACCGGCGGACACTACGTGCCGCCGTTCGAGGATCCACGAATCGTCGCCGGCCAGGCCACCGCGACGCTCGAACTGCTCGAGGCGGTTCCGGACATCGAGCTCGTCGTCTCGCCGG
>PVBP01000048.1 GCA_002995625.1 Lysobacteraceae bacterium
GGAAGGGGTGGGATGAACTCGGCCCCTCCTGGGCCTCGCCCCTCGCGATGCTCGGGGCGGCTTCGCCGTCCGCTCGCGCATCCTTGCGCTCGCGTCGAACCCGCGTGGGTTCTCACCCACCCCGCGGGGTGCCTCGCAAGCCTCGACGGGTTGGCGGAAGGGGTGGGATTCGAACCCACGGATGGTTGCCCATCGCTGGTTTTCAAGACCAGTGCCTTAAACCGCTCGGCCACCCTTCCGTCCGTCGACCGGCCGAGGAGCGCACGGTCGGCCGTGCGATCGGCCGGCCGGATGTTAGGGCCGGCGTTCGCGCGCCGCCAGCGGGCCGGCTTGCGAGCGCGGAGGGCCGGAATACGAGTCGGCAGCGAGTCCATGCCGTTCAAGCACGGCGTTGGCGCTGGTGCGGAGCGAACGCGCCTCGTCCCGGCGACCGGCGCGGTCGAGCATGGCCGCAAGGCCGAGCTGGAAGCGCGCGCGCCGCGGGCTGTCGTCGCCAAGCACTTCGGCGAGTTCCCGATCGAATCCCGATAGGGATGCGACTGCGGCGTCTCGCCGCCCCCCGATCTCGTCGAGGCGAGCCTCGGCCTCCACGAGCAGGATTCGGTGCTCCAGTTCCATCTGCGGCAGATCGATCTCGGCGCGCGCGTGTGCAAGGGCGTTCGCGGCCCCCTCGGGATCTCCCGCGTCGAGGGCCATGCGCGACAGGACGATGTGCGCGCCCGCGCGCACCACGCGGGCCGGGAAGATCGGGGATGCGAGTCGCGTGATGTCGAGCAGCTCCGCCTGCGCCTCGGGCAGCCGACCGGCACGCAGCAGCAGCATCGCGCGATCCAGCCGCCGCCTGGCGCGGCGCGTCGAGCCGGGGTCGGTCTCCTCGACCGCGAGCCATTCGTCGTAGAACGCGATCGCCTGATCGAGGCGTCCGAACTCGGCCTCGGCGCGGATCAACGGTTCGCGGGCCAGATAGTCCAGCCGGTGGCCGGGTTCGACCTCCTCGCGCCGGAGTTCGAGGCCCTGTCGCGCGACGCTTCGCGCCTCGTTCGCGTCCCCGAGGATGAGCAGCGACCGGGCCAGGTTCCCGAGCCGGCCACCGTTGATCGAGCCCGCGACCTTTCCGGCGAGCGCGACGGCCCGTCGCTGCGTATCGATCGCGGCACGCGCGCGGCCGCGGCGATTCTCGATCGTGCCCTTGGTGTCCAGGATGCGGACGAGTCGCGGGTTGTCCGGTCCGAACGCGCTCTCCGCTTCGCGCAGCGCGCGATCGACGGTCGACTGCGCGTCGTCGAGTCTGCCGAGTCCGCGCAGGATCACGGTTCGGTCCAGCAGGAGGTCGACATGCAGATCGGTCGGGACGGACCCACCGTGCACCTCGAGCCAGGCGAAGTGTCGGTCCGACAGCTCAGCGGCCTCCTCGATGCGCTGCTGATAGTAGAGCGCCATCGCGAGCTTCCCCTCGATCGCGATTCGCTCGACCACCGGTCGGCGACCCATCGCGGCGAGCGCCTCGCGATACAGCGCTTCGGCCGCGACGCGATCGCCCTGGTCGGCCCGCAGCTCCGCGAGCCGCACCGCGGCATCGATCGACAGCGGGGCGTCCGGATGCGCGGGGCCGAGCGCCGCGCGCGCCGCCTCGGCGCGGAACTGGGCTTCGTCGTGCAGGCCGACGAGGTGGAGCACGCGCGAGAGGCCGAGCGAGAGCGCCGGATCGACGGTCTCGCCGGCCGCGTCGGCGGCGGCCAGCCGGCGCGCGGCCTCGGCCGCGATCTCGCGACGGCTCAGCACGTAGTTGCCGCTTGCGTCCGACTGGTTGGCCGCGAAGATCCCGAGCAGGAAGTCCTGCACCGCCTCGGCGCGCGCGCGCTCCGCCTCGGCGATCTGCGCGCGATCGAGCGCGACCCAGGTGCCGGCGATGAGCGAGAGGATCGCGATCGCGGACAGGCTCGCCACCGCCCAGTGCCGGACGAGAAAGCGTCGGGTGCGGTAGAGCCAGCCGACTCCGCGCGCCCGGACCGGCCGGCCGGCGAGCCAGCGGTCGAGGTCCTCGGCGAGCGCCTCGACCGACGGGTAGCGGGCCGTGGGCAGCGCGGCGAGGGCCCGCATCGCGATCGCATCGAGGTCACCGCGAACCTCGCGCGGATCCGGCAGCGCGGCTCGACCATCCGCGGGACGCGGCACGCGCGACGGCGGCACGTCGGTCACGCGTGGATCGCGATCGCGGCGCGGCGGCACACCGGCGAGCAGGACGTAGAGCAGCGCGCCGAGCCCGAAGACGTCGTCCGCGGTCGAGGCCGGCAGGCCGGCGAACTGCTGCGGCGAGGCGTAGGGGGGCGAGAGCGCGCGATGCACGGTCGCGGTGGCCTCGGTTCGGGTGTCGTCGACCAGCCGCGCGATGCCGAAGTCGAGCAGCCGGACGTGGCCGTCGGCGTCGACCAGCACGTTCGATGGCTTGATGTCGCGGTGGACGACGAGGTTGCGGTGCGCGAAGGCCACGGCGCCGGCGACGTCGAGCAGGAGACGCACGCGCGCCCGAGCGTCTAGGCATCGCTCGCGACACCACGCGTCGATGCGCTGTCCCTCGACCAGCCGCATTGCGAGCCACGGCGTGCCGTCGGGCTCGACGCCGGAGTCGACCAGCGTCGCGATGTGCGGGTGGTCGAGCCGCGCCAGCACGCGCTGTTCGCGACGGAAGCGCTCGAGGCCGGCGTCTGCGAGCTCGCCGACCGTCAGCACCTTGACCGCGGCGAGGCGCTCGGGATCGGCCGCGTGGCGCGCGCGCCAGACCACGGCCATCCCGCCGCGGCCGAGTTCGTGCTCGAGGATCCACGGACCGAGGCGCCGTCCGGCCACGGCGGGATGTTCGCGCGACAGCGGACGATCCAGCATGCCGGCATCCCCCGAGTCGGCGGCGAGCAGTCGCCGGACGCGATCGGCGACCTCGGGCGCGAGCGACATGGCGGCGAGCGCAGCCTCGCGCTGGGTCTCGTCGACCTCCAGCAGCGCCTCGAAGGCACGGTCGGCGCTCCTCCAGGTGTCGCGTTCGCGGGGGTCCATCGCGGCGTTCGTGTCCGCAGTCGTCCGAAGGCTGTTGCGTCCGCCCGTGACCGGTGTCGTCGCATCGGGGGCCGACAGATGCGAGGATGCCAGAGCAGCCGTTCCAAGGACGATCGAATGCAAGCCCCCACGCTCCTCCAGATCCTGCTGCTGTCGTGCCTGCTGGCGCCGGGCCTCGCCGGCGCGACGGCGCTGACCTCGGTCACGATCGAGCCGGCCCACGAGCCCGGCGAGTTCAATGCCAGCGCCAGCGTCCGTGAGCTCGCGACCGATCGGCTGATCGCGGCGCCCCGGCTCGCCGTGCGCGCCGGCGAGACTCGCGAGGCGACCGTCGGTGTTCCGCAGGACGGCGTGTCGGTCCGGCTCGAGATCACGATCGATGCGACGGCGACGCGCGCCGGCTGGCGGCTGGAATGGCGTCGCGCCGACCGCCTCGAGGCCGCGACCGAAGGCAGCGTGACGCTCGCGCGCGCCGAGGAAAGCGGCTACTGAGCCGCGCAACGCGATGGATCCCGGCGCCAGGCGTCTTCCGGGCTAGACTGGCCGGATGCACGGCGTCGAGCTCATCCGCGGTCGCGTCCCGCTCCTCATCAGCCTGCCGCACGACGGCACCGACCTCCCGGCGGAGATCGCCGCGCGGATGACGCCCGAGGCGCTCGCGGTTCCCGACACCGACTGGCACGTCCACCGGCTGTACGCCGGTCTGGCCGAGACGCTCGGCGCCTCGCTGATCCGTCCGCGCTGGTCGCGCTACGTGGTCGATCTCAACCGGCCGCCGGACGATCGGTCGCTGTACCCCGGTCTGCGGACCACCGGCCTCGTGCCGCTCGAGACCTTCGCCGGCGAGCCGATCTGGCGCGACGGCGAGGCGCCGGACGCGGCCGAGGTCGCCGATCGCGTCGAGCGTTACTGGCGCCCCTACCACGCGGCGCTCGCGGCCGAACTCGAGCGCCTGAGAGCTGCGCATGGGCGCGCCGTGCTGTGGGAAGGGCATTCGATCCGCTCGGTGGTCCCGCGGCTGTTCGACGGCCGCCTGCCGGACCTGAACCTCGGCACCAACGATGGCCGTTCCTGCAGCGCGGCCCTGCGTGCGCGCCTCGCGGCGGCGCTCGACGGCCAGTCCCGCTACGGCCACGTCGTCGACGGCCGCTTCAAGGGCGGCTACATCACGCGCCACTATGCCGATCCGGCGCGCGGCATCGACGCGATCCAGCTCGAGATCGCGCAGGCGACCTACCTCGACGAAGCCAGCTTCGCCTTCGACGAGACCCGCGCCGCGCCGCTGGTCGCGGTGATCGGACGGCTGCTCGGGGCCGCGCTCGCCGGCTGATCGCCGGGCTCAGGGCACCAGCCATTCGCCGGCGATGTGGCCGTCCGGGTCGCGCCGGAAGCGCGCGCGCCGGTGGCCCGCCGCGGCGAGGTAGAGCCACTCGATCGAGTCCACGTCGACCTCGACCGCGCGGAATCGGTCCTGGCCGTCGGCGTCCATCACCGCGCCGTCGGCGGGGCTCGCGATCGGTTCGCCCGGCGCCTTCGCGACGCGATAGCACTGCCGGCCGTGCGGCGTGACCTGCGCCCAGATCGGCGCCGCGGTCTCGCCGGCCAGCACGCGGGCCGTGCCGGTCAGGCGCAGCTGGATCTTCGCGGGCGGGTGGTAGGCGAGCACGGCCACGGCGGGTCGTCGCGCCAGCTCCTCGAGCTTGCGCGAGCGCGCGTCGGTGTGGAAGCGGATGCGCCAGCGCGCGGGATCGGCCGCGCGCAGCACCACGGTGCGCACGCTCGGCAGGCCCGCGGCGTCGACGGTCGCGACCGCGACCGTGTGCATCGGCGAGCGCCGGTCCGCGGCGCCGCGCACGAGCAGGCCCCAGCCCTCGGCGAGCGAGCCGTCGAGGTCGTCGTACCACGGGGGGATGGGCGCGGATCGGCGGGTCGGCTCGGGCATCGGTCGTCTGGAAATCGGGTCGCCTTGCACTCACGAAAGACCGAGATGATCGCGCAGCCGTGCGATCCGCTTGGTGGCCTCCACCGGCGCGTAGGGAACGCGCTCGCCGACGCCCCAGACCGGTCGCGGCCACGCCGCGTCGGCGCGGAAGCGCGCGATCACGTGCACGTGCAGCTGGGCGACGACGTTGCCGAGCGTGGCGACGTTGAGCTTGTCCGGTGCGACGAGCGCGCGCAGCGCTCGGGTCGCGAGGTCGATCTCGTCGAGCAGCGTGATGCGCTCGGCGCGCGGCAGGTCGTCGAGTTCGACGCGACCCGCGCGCCGCGGCACCAGCAGCAGCCACGGGAAGCGCGCGTCGTCCATCAGCAGCACGCGCGACAGCGGAAGGTCGCCGACCCGCCGCGTGTCGGCGGCAAGGCGCGGGTCGAGTTCGAAGCCGTCCGGATCAGCCATGCCCGGCCATCCGCAGCAGCCAGTGGAGCAGCGCGACCGGCGGACCCAGGAACAGCGTCGTGATCGCGATCGCCGCGAGCCCCCCGACCAGCGTGCCGAGCGCGAGCAGCAGCGCGACCGGCGCCAGCACCGGCACCAGCAGCAGCGACAGCAGCGCGACGAGGCACCCGTGCATGCCCGCCGCCGGCGCGAGGTCCGGGTTCGCGCCCTGGCGGACGAGCGCGGCGACGCGCGCCTCGATCTTCGGCCACGGGCTCAGCACCTGCACGGTCGCCTTCGGCCACGGTGACAGCGCGAACAGGTTCGCGACCAGGTTGCGGGCCTCCGGCAGGTCGGTCCCGGCGGTGTCTGCCTCGGAGAGCGCGGTCGCGAGCGCGCTCGGGTCCCGGGTCAGCTGCACCGCGGTCGCGTCGGCGAGCAGCCGGCGCGAGCGCCACGCAAGGCCGAGCGGGGCGGCGAGCAGCAGCAGTTGGCCGAGCGGCACGACGACGAGGCCGATCGCGATCGGCCCGAGCAGCGGCAGCGGGGCGAGGTCGCGCCATCGCGAGTGGCGCGGACGGCGTTCGGCGAGGTTGCGCGCGATCGCGCCGCCGAAGAGGTCGCTCGCGGCGTTGACGCGGGCCAGCGGGTCGCCGCGCAGCGCGCGCCAGAGTTCGGCCAGCACCGCGCGCGCCGCGCCGCTGACCGGCGCCTGCGCCACCGTCATCAGCAGGCCCGCGAGCTCCTGCACGCGGCGCAGCCGGTCGCCGAGCGCGAGGTCGCCGTTGCCGATGCCGGCGACGAGGTGCGCGACGAGCGCCTGCGTCGCTGCGCGATCGAGGCGGTCGAGCAGGCCGCGGGTCACGAACATGGCCGGTCCGTCGGCCCCCGCGTAGGCGCCGAGGTTCACGCTGGCGCGATCGGCGATCCGCACCGTGGGGGGCGGGAGCTGCGCCGCGATCGCGATCTCCTCGACCACATTCGCCAGCTGGCGCTCCTCGAGGTCATCGTCACGGGCCGCCCGGAGTCCGAGCGTGGCCTCGATCGCCGCGGGCGTGGTCGCGCGCGTGACGCGGGCCAGTCCGACCCAGAGCAGCACCAGCCCCGCGAAGCCCGGCAGGCTCCACAGCAGCAGCGTCGAGAGCAGTGGCCGCCACGCGATCTCGTCCGCGGTCGCGAACGGTGCGACCAGCGCATAGCCACGGCCGAGGAGATCCGGCATCGGCACGACGAGGTTCACGAGATCGGCGACGAGGCCGGCCGCGACGTAGGCGAGCGGCGCGGTCGGGACCGCGACGAGGAAGGCGAGCAGCACCGCGAGCAGCGAGGCGACGATCCCGCGACGCCGCCCCGCGGCGCGGTGCCGCGCCTGCGCGGCGAGGAAACTCTCGCGGTCGGCGGGGCCGGGGATCGGGCGTGGCGCCGGGCTCGCTGGCGTGTCGGTCATGACTCGAAGCATAGTCGCGACGCCGGGGCGCGATCCGCCCGCCGCTACACTCGCGCGCTTTGCCGGACCCCGTCGCCATGTCGCTCGCCCAGCCCAAGGTCGGATTCGTCAGCCTCGGATGCCCGAAGGCGCTGGTCGACTCCGAACGCATCCTGACCCAGCTCCGCGTCGAGGGCTACGAGATCGTGCCGAGCTACGATGCCGCCGACCTCGTGGTCGTGAACACCTGCGGCTTCATCGACGCCGCGGTCGAGGAGTCGCTCGACGCGATCGGCGAGGCGATGGCCGAGAACGGCAAGGTCGTCGTGACCGGCTGCCTCGGCGCGCGCGCCGAGGTGATCCGCGAGCGCTTCCCCGACGTGCTGTCGGTCTCGGGGCCACAGGACTACGAGTCGGTGATGCGCGCGGTCCACGCCCAGCTGCCGCCGAAGCACGATCCCTTCCTCGACCTGGTGCCGCCGCAGGGCCTCAAGCTCACGCCGAAGCACTACGCGTACCTCAAGATCTCCGAGGGCTGCAACCACCGCTGCAGCTTCTGCATCATCCCGTCGATGCGCGGCGACCTCGTCAGCCGCCCGATCGACGAGGTGCTGGTCGAGGCCGAGACGCTGGTCCGCGGCGGCGTGCGCGAGATCCTCGTGATCTCGCAGGACACCAGCGCCTACGGCGTCGACCGGCGCTACGAGCCGCGCAGCTGGCGCGGGCGCGCGTGGCGATCGCGCTTCCGCGACCTCTGCGAGGGGCTCGGCGAGCTCGGCGCGTGGGTGCGGCTCCACTATGTGTATCCATATCCGCACGTCGACGAGGTCGTGCCGCTGATGGCCGAGGGCAAGGTCCTGCCCTACCTCGACGTGCCGTTCCAGCACGCGAGCCCGCGGATCCTGAGGCTGATGAAGCGGCCGGCGAGCGGCGAGCGGAACCTCGACCGCATCCGCGCCTGGCGCGCGATCTGCCCCGCGCTCACGATCCGCAGCACCTTCATCGTCGGCTTCCCGGGCGAGACCGAGGCCGAGTTCGAGGAGCTGCTCGCCTTCCTCGAGGAGGCCGAGCTCGACCGCGTCGGCTGCTTCGCGTACTCGCCGGTCGAGGGCGCCGCCGCCAACGCGCTTCCCGATCCGGTGCCGGAGGACGTCCGCGAGGCGCGGCGCGAGCGCTTCATGGCGACGCAGGCGGCGATCAGCCGCCGCAGGCTCGAACGCAAGGTCGGCACGACGCAGCAGGTGCTCATCGACGAGGTCGGCGGCAGCGTCGCGGTCGGTCGGTCGAGCGCGGACGCGCCCGAGATCGACGGCCGCGTCTACGTGCACGGCGCGCGCAAGGCGAAGCCCGGCGACTTCCTCGACGTGCGCATCGAACGCACCGACGAGCACGACCTCCACGGTTGGGTGGCGCGCTGAGGCCGGCGACCGGGGCCGTGTCGGACCTGCCGCCCTTCGACCCGCCGGACCTCGGCCGACCGCCCTACGACCAGCTCGCGGACTTCGCGGCGATCCTCGGGCGCGGCCGCTGGCCGGCGCTCGGCGAACTCGACGCGCTCGTCGAAGGCGTCGTCCACCCGGACTCGGGACAGCCGATCCGCTTCGTCGCCGACGACCCGGCGCTCCGGCGCGACTGCCTCGGCTTTGCCGCGCGGATCGCCGCGAAAGGTGAGGTGGCGACGCGGCCGGGCAGCTGGCACGACCTCTACGGCGCGCTCGTCTGGGCACGCCATCCGCGGCTCAAGCTGGCGCTGAACCGGGTCGAGGTCGCGGACCTCGCGGTGCAGGGCCGCGGCAACCGCACCCGCCGACAGCAGGCGATCGCGCACGTCGACGAGGCGGGGCTGCTGGTCGCGAGCGAGGATCCGGCGCTGCTCGCGGCGATCGACGCGCACGACTGGGCGCGGCTGTTCTCGACCCATCGCGACGACTTCGGCCGCCGCATCGTGGTCCACGTCGTCGGCCATGCGCTGTTCGAACTCGGCCACGCGCCGCACGTGACGCTGGCCGGCAAGGCGCTGCGGTTCCTGGTGCCCGAGGGGTTCTGCGGACTGCCCTTCGCCGAGCGTGCGGCGCGGCTCGACCTGGCCGCGGGCGGGGCGGTGCTCGCAGGGCGGCTGGCGGCCGATCCCGCGGCGATGCCGAGCGTTCCGCTCGCCGGCATCCCCGGCTGGTTCGGGCGGGTGCCTGATGCCGGCTTCATCGCGTCGGCCGAGTGCTTCCGGCCGCGGCCGCCGGGGCGTCGTTACGAGGATCCGGTCGCGCTCTCGGAGCGCGGCCCCGGTCAGCCCGGGTCCGACGATTCGTAGCGCACGTCGACCACGACGAAGCGCGCCGGGCCCCCGGGCAGCATCGCCTCGAACTCGTCGTCGATCCGGCGCCCGAGCGCGGCGCGCGCGAGCGGGGAGTCGATGCTGATCCAGCCCTGCGCCGGATCGGTCTCGTCCGGTCCGACGATGCGGTGGCGGTGGAGGTCGCCGCGCACCGCGTGTTCGATCTCGAACCAGGCCCCGAAGTAGATCGCGCTGGTGTCGCGGGGCCGCTCGTGGACCACGCGCAGCTCCGGCAGCCGCTTGGAGAGATAGCGCACGCGGCGGTCGATCTCGCCGAGCTGCTTCTTCCGATACGTGTACTCGGCGTTCTCGGAGCGGTCGCCTTCGGCCGCGGCGGCCGCCAGCGCCTGCACGACCTCGGGCCGCCGGACGCGCCAGAGGTGGTCGAGTTCCTGCTTGAGGCGCGCGTGGCCCTCCGGCGTGATGATCGCGGTCGACTTCTCGGCAGGGGGGCGCCAGCGCGGCATCGCGGACATCGACGGGGCAGGGGGCGCCCTTATGCCAAAGTGCGCGGATGCCGACAAGCGCGATTCCCGGACGTCTCCACCTCGGCTGCCCGGTCTGGGCCTTTCCCGGCTGGCGCGGCACGCTGTACACGCGGGATGCGCGCCGCGAGGATTTCCTGTCGCAGTATGCGCGCGTGTTCGGCGCGGTCGAAGGCAACGCCACGTTCTACGGCCTGCCGGCCGAGGACACGGTGCGCCGCTGGTGCGCGGAGACGCCGCCCGGCTTCCGGTTCTCGTTCAAGTTTCCGCGTGCGGTGACCCACGACGCGAAGCTGGTCGGCGCCGATCGCGAGCGCGATGCCTTCCTCGCGCGGATGGCGCTGCTGCCGGATCGGCTCGGACCGCTGCTGCTGCAGCTGGGTCCGAACTTCGGCGCGCGTGATCTCCCCGCGCTCGATCGCTTCCTGCGCGAACTCCCGCACGGTCTCGCGATCGCGGTCGAGGTGCGGCATCCGGACTTCCACGACGAGGGCCCGGGCGAGCGCGCGCTCGACGCGCTTTTGGCCGAGCGCGGCGCGGCGCGCGGCAACTTCGACACGCGCGACGTGTTCGCCGGTCCGGCTGCGGACGCGGCCACCGTCACCGCGCAGGATCGCAAGCCGCGCCTGCCGCGGCGCGCGACCCACACGGCGGGGCCCGCCTTCGTCCGCTTCGTCGGTCGCAACACCGTCGACGACAGCGCCCCGGCGCTCGCGTTCTGGGTCGAACGCGTCGCCAGCTGGCTCGGGGCCGGAATCGACGTGCACTTCTTCACCCACACGCCGGATGACGCGATGGCACCCGAGCTCGCGCGCCTGTTCCACCGACTGCTCGCGGCCAGATGGCCCGGCGTCGGCCCGCTCGCACCGTTCCCGGGCGAGGCCGAGCGCTCGCGGACCGGACAGGGACGATTGTTCTGAGGCCCTGCGCGCTGTCGCGGCGCGCTGCGGCAACGCGGGGTTCAGCGGCGCCGGCGGGGATTGCCGAGGATGCCGCGCAGGATCTCGCGGCCGATCTGGTTCCCGACCGTGCGCATCGTCGACTTCGCGGTCGCCTCGAGCACGCCCTGCCGACGGCCGGTCCCGAACAGCCAGTCGCGCACGGTCTTGCCCATGCCGGAGTCGGCCGCTGGCGCGGACCGCGTGCCGCCAGCCGAAGGCGTCGGCGTGGCAGCGGGCTGGCTCGCCTCCTCCGCGCGTCGCTTGAGGATCTCGTAGGCCGACTCGCGGTTGACCGCGGTGTCGTACTTGGCGCCGACCGGCGAGCGCGACCGCACGGTGGCGCGTTCCTCGTCGGTGATCGTGCCGATGCGGCATTGCGGCGGGGCCATCAGCGTCTGCTGCACCGGCAGCGGCACGCCGCCGTCCTGCAGCGTCGTCGTCAGCGCCTCGCCGACGCCGAGCTGGGTGATCACGTCGACGACCTTGAATGCCGGATTCGGCGGGAAAGTCTCGGCCGCCGTGCGGACCGCCTTCTGGTCGCGCGGCGTGAACGCGCGCAGGGCGTGCTGCACGCGATTGCCGAGCTGGCCGAGGATCGCGGCCGGGACATCGTCCGGCAGTTGCGAGATGAAGTAGACGCCGACGCCCTTCGACCGGATCAGGCGCACGACCTGCTCGACCCGCTGCACCAGCGCCGGCGGGGCGTCGTTGAACAGCAGATGCGCCTCGTCGAAGAAGAACACGAGCCGTGGCTTGTCGAGATCGCCGACCTCGGGCAGCCGCTCGAACAGCTCCGACAGCATCCACAGCAGCAAGCTCGAATACAGGCGCGGCTTCAGGAACAGCCGGTCGGCTGCGAGCACGTTGACGACCCCGCGCCCCGACATGTCCTGGCGCATGAAGTCCTCGAGCTCGAGCGCGGGCTCGCCGAAGAACTGCTGGCCGCCGTCCTGCTCGAGCCTCAGCAGCGCGCGCTGCAGCGCGCCGATCGACTGGGTGCTGACGAGGCCGTAGCGCTGCGAGACCTCCTTCGCGTTCTCGGCGACAAAGGTCAGGATCGCGCGCAGGTCGTCGAGGTCGAGCAGCAGGAGGCCGTTCTCGTCGGCGACGCGGAATGCGACCTGCAGCACGCCCTCCTGGGTGTCGTTGGCTTCGAGGATGCGCGCGAGCAAGGTCGGGCCGATCTCGCTGACGGTCGTGCGGATCGGATGGCCCTGCTGGCCAAAGAGATCCCAGAACACGACCGGATTGGCCTCGGGGCGCCAATCGGCAAGGCCCAGCCGCTCGATCCGGGCCTTGAGCTTCTCGCCGGGTGCGCCGGCCGCCTGCGCGAGGCCGGCGAGATCGCCCTTGACGTCGGCCAGGAACACCGGCACGCCCATCCGCGAAAAGCCCTCGGCCATGACCATCAGCGACACCGACTTGCCGGTGCCGGTGGCGCCGGCGATCAGGCCGTGCCGGTTCGCGTAGCGCCCGCGCAGCCAGACCTCGAGATCGCTCTTGCCGAGCAGGATGTCGCCCATCGTGGAGTCCTCGCCAGGGATCGCGGGATTCTAGTCGCCGATTCGCCGCTGGGTGTCGGTCATTGTCGATGCACGGGTCGCGGGTTAGCCTCCGGGGCTGCACATGCAAAGTCCCCTCGGTGATGTCGTCATTCGTCCGCGTGCTCGTCTCCATCGCCGTCCTGTCGATCACGGCGTGCGCCGGCTCCGGGCCACGCGCGACCACGGCTGTGGTCGACGACGCGGAGATCAACCGGATCGACGCGGAGCTGTCGTCAGCGTCCGCCGACTTCGACGCCGCGCTCGCGCAATACCGCGCGGGCGAGCCGGAAGCGGCCCTCGCGGCGATGGCCGCGGCGCGCGACCGGGTGCAGCGCGCGGCGAGCGCGTGCGCGCGCACCGCGGGCTGTGACCTCTCGCGGATCGTCGCGGCCCAGGACGCGCTGCTCGGTCGCCAGACCGAGGAACTGCTGGCACCGTCCGGAGAGGATCGTCCGGGCGCGCTCGAGGATGTGCCGCGGATCGTCGGTGAAGGAGGTGGCGCGCCCGGCCCGGGTTCGGTGGTCGGAACGATGCCCGAAGCCGCGCGCACGGTGCAGCTGCTGAACGGACGCAGCCTGCGCGACGCGATCGAGATGAACGGCCCGGTCCAGGCCGCGCTCGGCGAGTGGCTGACCTGGATGCGGCCGTTCCTGCTCGACGCCTACGAGCACTACCAGTACATGCGCTACCGGATGTATCCGGCCTACGAGGAGACGGGCCTGCCCGAGGCGTTGCTGTTCGGGATCCTGGCCAAGGAATCGGGCGGTCGCGTGCACTCGGTCTCGCGCGCCGGTGCCAGCGGGCCGCTGCAGTTCATGCCGGCGACCGGCCTTCGGTTCGGCCTCGGCCGCGGGCCGGATGGCTTCGACACCCGTTTCGACCCGGCGGCGTCGGCGCGCGCCAATGCCGCCTACCTCAATGAGCAGTTCCGGCTCCTCAACAACGACCTCGCGCTGGTGCTCGCCGCCTACAACGGTGGCGAAGGACGGGTCGGGCGTCTGTCGCAGGGCGGCCAGCGGCCATTCTGGAGCCCGGCCGTGTTCGACGCGCTGCCGGACGAGACGCGCAACTACGTGCCGATGGTGCTGGCCGCGGCGTGGCTGTTCCTGCACGGGGCCGAGTACGGACTCGAGTGGCCGCGGATCGACGCGCGGCCCGCGCACGTCGAACTCGGCGCATCGAAGTCGCTCAACGAGATCGCGGTCTGCCTCGGCCAGGACGGCAATCCGCGCGGCTGGTTCCGCACGCTGCGCAACCTCAACCCGCGCTGGGAACCGGACCGGCGCCTGCCGGCGGGCACCCGCATCGAGATGCCGGAGAGCGCGCGCCAGGCCTTCGAACGCCATTGCCGGACCGGTCCACGCCGCGATCTGGCGATCCGCCTCGCGGACGCCCAGCCCGCGCCGCGGCGTTCCGCCGCCGCGGCGGCTCCGGCCGCGCGCGCGGCCTCGGGTGGCGGCGGCGCCAGCTACCACGTCGTCCGCCGCGGCGAGACGCTGCACAGCATCTCGAAGCGCGAGGGCTGCGCGGGCGTCGCGCCGATCGCGCGCGCCAATGGCCTCCAGGGGCCGGCGTACACGATCCGCGTCGGCCAGCGGCTCCGGATCCCGAGGCCCTGTCGCTGAGACCGGCAGCCCGCGTTCGGTTCCAGCCGCTTCGCGCATTCGATGGGCTCCCATCCGAGCGGAGCCCTTCATGCACCACGTCCAGCGCCTGACCCTCGCCCTCGCCGGCCTGCTCGCCGTCGCGACGCCCGCGATCGCGACGACCTTCGTCCCGACCCGCTTCGACGACCCGGTCCCGAACGGCTGCCAGCCGACCGACTGTTCGCTGCGCGAGGCCGTGATCGACGCCAACGCGCTGCCGGGTGGCGCGACGATCCTGCTCTCGGCCGGCACCTACCACCTGACCCGGCCGACGACCGGGAGCGACGCCGCCGGCGACGACCTCGACGTGACCCGGCCGATCACGATCGTGGGACAGGGCCCCGGCGCCACGGTGATCCGTTCGGGCCACGTGACCGACGGCCCGCAGACGCGCGTCCTCGAGATCCATCAGACGCGGCTGACGTTGCGGCAGCTCTCGATCCGGCATGGTGGCGTCGCGGGTTCCGGCGGGGGCACGGCGAGCGGTGGCTGCGTCGCCGGCCTCGCGGCCGTGCTGGTGGCCGAGCAGGTCGAGTTCGACACCTGCCGCGCCGACGTCGGCGGCGCGATCGCGCTGGCGCGGAGCCGCGCCGAGTTCCACGGCGTCACGATGCGCGGAAGCCTCGGCCGCCAGGCCGGCGGGGCGCTCGCGCTGACCGGGACCCCGACGAGCGGGTCGGGCGTCACCGTGTCCGGCAACGCCTCGAACGGGGATGGCGGCGCGGTCCACGTCGCGTCGAGCAGCGTCGCCTCGACGATCAGCTGGCGCGACTCGCTGATCGTCGCGAACCAGGCCATGCGCGGCGGGGCGATCCACGTCGCCGCGGGCGGTCGGCTGGTGATCGACAACGGCGGCGCGGCCAGCCTGCTGCGTCTCAGCGCGAACCACGCGAGCCAGTCCGGCGGCGCGGTCGCCGCGGTCGGCGAGTTAGACGCGCGCTGGGTCGCCATGCTCTGGAACACCGCGACCGACGACGGCGGCGGCCTCCACGCGACCGGCCGCGCGCGGGTCCAGGACAGCGAGTTCGCGTTCAACTCGGCCGGGCGTGATGGCGGCGGCGCGGCGCTGCGCAGCGGCGGCAACCCGTCGGGCGGCCACGTGATCGACCGCGTCGCGTTCACCGACAACGCGGCTGGCCGTCACGGCGGTGGGCTGTCGGTGACGGTCTTCGCGACCCTCCAGAACATCTCGAGCCACTCGAACGAGGCGCAGTCGGGCGGCGGCATCGCGACCGCGACCTCGATGCGGCTCGACCACGCGAGCTTCCTCGGCGACACCCCACCCGCCGTGCGGATCGCGAGCGGCATTCTCCAAGTGCGGAACACCGTGATCGACGGCGGCTGCGCCCTCGTCGTCGGCGGCTCGCTCGGGAGCCTCGGGGGCAATGCGCAGACGCTCGGCGCGCCGACGCCGTGTCCGTCCATGCCGGCGTACTCGCATGCGCAGCTCGCCCTGACGTATGGCCCGGTCGGCGGCCTCTTCGACGCCGTCCGCTTCACCAGCGCGACATCGCCACTGCGCAATGGCGGCGTCAGTGGCGCGCCGGTCACGCACGACATCCGCGGCGCCGCGCGCACGCCGCCGCCGGACATCGGCGCGTGGGAGTGGCCGTGAGTGGCGTTTCGCTCAGCCGCCGGGTTGCCAGCGCGCGAGGCGCTGGCCGACCCGGACCGGCCGGTCCGGCGCGAGCGCCGGATCGAGCACGAAGCCCTTCGGCAGCAGCACGATCGCGGTCGAGCCCATGTTGAAGCGGCCCATCTCGGCGAAGCGCTCGAGCCGGATCGGCGGCGAGGCCGCGCGGTAGTCGCGCGGCGTCGGGACCTCCGCGTAGGGCGGAACCTCGACGCCTCGCCAGACGGTCTCGATCCCGGACACGTTGACCGCGCCGACCATCACCACCGCCATCGGGCCGCGCTCGGTGTCGAAGCGGCAGACCAGGCGCTCGTTGCGCGCGAACAGGTTCGGGATGCCCTCGACCGTGAACTTCGCGACGCTGTATAGCCTGCCCGGCACGTGCAGGGTCGAGACCAGCGTGCCCGCGAGCGGCATGTGCACGCGGTGGTAGTCGCGCGGCGAGAGGTACACGGTCGCGAACACGCCGCCCTCGAAGGCGCGCGCGAACTCGGCGTCGCCGAGCAGCTCGGCGGCCGAGTACGTGTGACCCTTGGCCTGCAGCAGCCGGCCGTCCGTGACCGGTCCCAGTTGGCTGATCGCGCCGTCGGCCGGGATCAGCGCCGCCGCCGGGTCGGAATCGGGGGTCCGCGCCCCCGGCTTCAGCGCCCGGGTGAAGAAGGCATTGAAGTGCGGATAGTGGGCGAGGTCCTGGCTCAAGGCCTCGGACGTGTCGACCCGGTAGAGCCGGATGAATAGGCGCGTGAAGCCGTTCTTCCACGGCCGCCACGTGCGGGTCATCAGCCAGCCGACCGCGCGCGACATCGCGCGCTGCGGCAGCCAGTGCTGGAGCCGGAGCTTGAGCCCGCTCACGAGCCGCTCCCGGCCAGCAACGCGAGGTCGGCCGCGAGCTTCGCCGGATCGAAGGGCGGGCGGAAGATGCCGGCCTGCCGTCCCTCGGGATCGAGCAGCACCAGTTGCGAGGAGTGATCGATCGTGTAGCCACCGCCTTCGAGTGCGACCTGGCGATGGACGATGCCGAGCGCGTTGGTCAGCACGTCGAGCTTCGCCGGCTCGCCGGTGATGCCGACGATCCCGGGGTCGAAGAACTCGACGTAGCGCCGGATCGTCTCGCCGCTGTCGCGCGCGGGATCGACCGAGACGAAGACCATCGTCACCGCATCGGCCGCGCCGCGCGCGGCGAGCCGCTCGCGCACGTCCTGCATCCGCGCCAGCGTGTCGGGGCAGATGTCGGGGCAGTGCGTGAAGCCGAAGAAGGCGAGCGTCCAGTGCCCGGCGAGGTCGGCGTTGGTGAACGGCGTGCCATCGGTTCGCGTCAGCTCGAAGGCCGGGAGCTGGCGCGGGGTCGGGTAGAGCAGGGCGGCCTGCATCGGCGGTTGGCCGGGGATCATGGCCTGTCCTGACGGGGGCGCGAGGAACTGGCGCTGGCCGACCCACACGCCGGCCGCGAGCGCGACCGCGATCGCGAGGATCACGAGGATGCGTTGCTGGTTGGTCATCGGCGGGTGGTCCGAGCAGGGACAAGTACGGAAGTATAGATCGCGTGTGTGAATGGTTTCGCGGCCTTGCGGGCCGCAAGCCCGGCCCGGATGGATCCGACCACGGCAAATCTCGTCTGCTTCATTTGCCAGTTGTGGCGAGCGTTCTGGCCCGTCCTTCCGCCGCATGCCGATGCGGGCGCACCGATGCCAGTCTCGACTCGATATCGCCCGCCGCGGCGCGGACCAAGAAGATCAAGAGCGGTTTCGGGCCGGCCTTCGGCCGATGCCCGAGCAGGGGGGCTGCAACAGCCGAGCCCCCTGCACCCCCCGGCCGGCCCCGCAGACCGCCGCCGCGCGATCCTTCCGGGATCGCGCGGTCTCCCTCGTCGCGGCCGCGCAGGCGGGGCCGGCGCGAACTCGCACATCCCTGTGCTCGAACATCCGCGCCTTGGACCCCGCCTGCGCCCTGCCGCGCCTCGGCGGCGGTGACGGGGCTTGGGTCACACAACCCGCCATCCATGGCTGGTCATTGGTGTTGCATTGGAGGTTGACGGGCTGCCTCGCGGCGACTGCCATCAGCCTCGGCGGGATCGCACCGCATGGCATGCGGCCATCCGGGCGGGCGCATTCGAGTGTGCCGCCCTGGGCCTTGATGCCGCGCGCAGGTCCGATGGTGCGTTGGTCGCGGTACGGAGCATCGCGACCCAAGGCAGCCGGAGTCTCTATCATCCGCGGCTGCCCTTGCCGCGCCCGCCCGATGACCGACGAGCTCCACAGCATCATCGACCTGATCCGCTACGGTGCGAGCCGGTTCAATCGCGCCGGGCTGACCTTCGGCCACGGGCACGACTCGCCGATCGACGAGGCGGCGCAGCTGGTGATGCACGTGCTGCGCCTGCCGCCCGACATCCCGCCGACCTACGGCCAGGCGCGCGTGACGGCCGACGAGAAGCGCGAGATCCTGGCGCTGTTCGACCGGCGCATCGACGAGCGCAGGCCCGCGGCCTACCTGGTCGGCGAGGCCTGGTTCGCTGGTCTCGCCTTCAAATCGGACCCTCGGGCGCTGGTGCCGCGCTCGCCGATCGCCGAGCTGATCCTGGCCGGCTTCGAACCCTGGCTCGGCGGCCGCAGCGTCGAGCGCGCGCTCGACCTCTGCACCGGGTCCGGCTGCATCGCGATCGCGATCGCGGTGCACCAGCCGCACTGGCAGGTCGACGCGGTCGATCTTTCCGAGGACGCGCTGGCGCTCGCGGCCGAGAACGCCGAGTCGCTCGGCGTCGCCGGCCGCGTGCGTCTGCTCAGATCCAACCTTTTCGACGCGCTCGACGGCGAGCGCTACGACCTGATCGTCAGCAACCCGCCCTACGTTCCGGCGGCCGACGTGGCGAAGCTGCCGCCCGAGTACGCCCATGAGCCGGCGCTGGGACTCGCCGCGGGCGACGATGGCCTGGATTTGGCGCTGCGGATCCTGCGCGACGCACCGCAACATCTGTCCGAGGACGGGCTGCTGGTGGTCGAGGTCGGCGACAGCGAGACGGCGCTGGCGGAGCTCCTGCCCGAGGTGCCGTTCAACTGGATCGAGTTCAAGGTCGGGCCGATGGGCGTGTTCGCGCTCGACGCCGAACCCCTGCGCGCCGCGCACCCGCGCGTGTCGGCGCTGTGCGCCGCGCGCGGGCTCTAGCGGGCGCGCGCATGGGCAGCAACACCTTCGGTCGCCTGTTCGCGGTCACGACCTTCGGCGAGAGCCATGGTCCCGCGATCGGGTGCGTGATCGACGGCTGTCCGCCCGGGCTGCCGCTCGATCCCTCCGACTTCGACGCCGACCTCGCGCGCCGCGCGACCGGGCGCTCGCGCCACACCTCGCAGCGGCACGAGGCCGACCAGGTCGAGATCCTCTCGGGCGTCTTCGAGGGCCGCACCACCGGCACGCCGATCGCCTTGCTGGTCCGCAACACCGACGCGCGCAGCCGCGATTACGCGAACCTCGCGCGCACGTTCCGGCCCGGGCACGCCGACTACACGTACTGGCGCAAGTACGGCATCCGCGATCCGCGCGGGGGAGGGCGCTCGTCGGCGCGCGAGACCACGATGCGGGTCGCGGCCGGCGTGGTTGCAAAGAAGTGGCTGGCCGCGAGCCTCGGCATCCGGATCCGCGGCTACATGGCGCAGATGGGCACGCTCACGCCGCGCGCCTTCGACTGGGACGCGGTCGAGCGGAATCCGTTCTTCTGGCCCGATCCTGCGATGCTGTCCGAGCTCGAGGACTATCTCGACGCGATCCGCAAGGACCGGGATTCGATCGGCGCGCGCGTCACCGTGGTCGCCGACGGCGTGCCGGCCGGATTCGGCGAGCCGGTCTACGGCAAGCTCGACTCCGAACTCGCCGCGGCGCTGATGTCGATCAACGCGGTGCGCGGGGTCGAGGTCGGCGATGGCTTCGCGTGCGTCGCGCAGCGCGGCACCGAGCACCGCGACGAGATGACGCCCGAGGGCTTCCTGTCGAACCACGCCGGCGGGATCCTCGGCGGCATCTCGACCGGCCAGCCGATCGTGGTCTCGGCGGCGTTCAAGCCGACCTCGAGCCTGCCGCAACCGGGCCGCAGCGTCGACATCGACGGCCGGCCGGTCGAGGTCGTGACGACCGGACGCCACGACCCCTGCGTCGGTCTGAGGGCGACGCCGATCTGCGAGGCGATGGTCGCGCTGGTGCTGATCGACCACGCCTTGCGCCACCGCGCCCAGTGCGGTGACGTCGGCCAGGTCGGGCCGGCGATCCCCGGTTGACACCGGCCGCTTGCGCGCGCTTGTGCATTGCAACACCATCGGCGGTCACCGGTCCGCGTGACCGGCGAAGATCCCTCGATTCCGCGGAGATTCCCCGATGAAGATCGCCGTCGTGGGCGCCACCGGCGCCGTCGGCCAGGCCATGCTCGAGATCCTCGCCGAGCGCGACTTCCCGGCAACCGAGGTCGTGCCGCTCGCGAGCGAGCGGTCGGCCGGCGACACGGTGCGCTACGGCAAGCGGTCGCTGGTGGTCAAGGCGCTCGACGGCTACGACTTCGCCGGGACCCGGATCGCGCTGTTCTCCCCGGGCGCGAAGGTCTCCGCGGTGCACGCGCCGCGCGCGGCGGCGGCCGGCTGCGTCGTGATCGACAACACCTCGCACTTCCGGCTCGATCCCGACGTGCCGTTGGTCGTCTCCGAGGTCAATCCCGAGGCGATCGCGACGCGACCGCGCGGGATCATCGCCAATCCGAACTGCTCGACGATCCAGATGCTGGTGGCCCTCGCGCCGATCCATCGCGCGGTCGGGATCACCCGGATCAACGTCGCGACCTACCAGAGCGTTTCCGGCGCCGGGCGCTCGGGCCTCGAGGAACTCGGGCGCCAGACCGCGGCGATGCTGGCCTTCCAGTCGCCGGACCCGCAGAAGTTCCCGGTGCAGATCGCGTTCAACCTGATCCCGCAGATCGACGACTTCCAGGACAACGGCTACACCCGGGAAGAGATGAAGATGGTCTGGGAGACGCGCAAGATCCTCGGTGACGAGTCGATCCTGGTGAATCCGACCGCGGTGCGCGTGCCGGTGTTCTACGGCCATTCCGAGGCGGTGCACGTCGAGACGCGCGACAAGATCACCGCGGAGGCCGCGCGCGCGCTGCTCGCGGAGGCGCCGGGCGTGGTGGTCGTCGACGAGCGCCGCACCGGCGGCTACGCGACGCCGGTCACGCACGCCGCAGGCAACGATCCGGTGTACGTCAGCCGCATCCGCGAGGACATCTCCCACCCGCGCGGGCTCGACCTCTGGATCGTCGCCGACAACATCCGGAAGGGCGCCGCGCTCAATGCGGTGCAGATCGCCGAGCGGGTCGCGCGGGAGACCTGAGCGCGACCCCGGGCGCACGAACAGTGCGCGGTGCACGCTGGATTCGGCCGGAAATGTGTTATAAGCCCGTCGAGATTTGCGCCGTAAGGGTCGGGCGCGCTTGGACAAACGGCCCCGGGGGGTGACATGAAGATGCGTCGTGTTCAGTTGGCCGTTGCAATCGGCGCCACGCTGGCGGCACCGATGGTGCACGCGCTCGGGCTCGGCCAGATCACCGTTCGCTCGGGGCTCAACGAGCCGCTGCGCGCCGAGATCCCGCTGCTCGAGGTGAGCCCCGAGGATCTGCCCGGGATCCGCACGCGGCTTGCGTCGGCGGCGGACTTCGCGCGCGTCGGGCTGTCCGCCGGCAACGTCCCGGTGCCGCTCGAGTTCGCCGTCGTGACCGGCGCCGGCGGGCGGCCGGCCATCGCGGTCACCAGCCGCGATCCGATCCGCGAGCCGCTGGTCAGCGTGCTGATCGAGGTCAACTGGGCCAACGGTCGCCTGCTGCGCGAGTACAACATCCTGCTCGATCCGCCGCGGGTTGCGCCGGCGATCACCGCGCCGGCGCCGCCGGTAGCGCGCCAGCCCGCGACCACGACGCCGGCGGCGCCCGAGCCGGTCGCGGC
>PVBP01000049.1 GCA_002995625.1 Lysobacteraceae bacterium
GAGTCGGCCGATCCGGCCGAGCGGGCCACGATCGCGGCGCTGGCCGACGCGGAGCGCCGCGTGGTCGCATGGTGCGCCGCGCGCGGCGTGCCGTGGACGATCCTGCGGCCGACGCTGATCGTCTCGGCGCGCGACGGCGATGCGCTCGACTGGATCGCGCGCGCGGGCCGACGCTTCGGCACCGTCGCGCTGCCGCGCGCGAGCCACGGGCTGCGCCAGCCGATCGCGGCGCGGGACGTCGCCGACGCGATGCTGGCCGCGCTCGATCGGCCCGGGGCGCGCGGCGAGGCCTTCGATCTGCCGGGAGGCGAGACGCTCGCCTATCGCGACATGGTCCGGCGCACGTTGGCCGCGCGGGCACCCGGGACGCGCCTGCTGGTGCTGCCGGGCGGCGTCTTCCGGCTCGGCGCATGGCTGGCGCGGCGACACCCGGCGCTCGCGGCGCTGACCCCGACCGTGATCGGGCGGATGGCCGAGGACCTCGTGTTCGACGGGACGGCCGCCGCGGAGGCTCTGGGCCTGCGCTTCGGACCGTTCGAGCCCGGGCGCTGACGTGATCGCCGCCCTCGACCGTCGCGACCCGGGCGTGTGGTCGGGCATCCTCATCGGCATGGCCGCCCGCGGCATGCGAAACCTCCTGCGCCTTGGCGTGGCGCTCGCGCTCCTGGGCGCAGCCGCGGCCGCCACGGCGCAACCTGCGCCGCTCGACCTGCGGTTCGCGCACGACGGCCGCGAGCGGCGTTACCTGCTCCAGCTGCCGGCGGCGCGCCCGGTGCCTGCGCCGCTGGTCGTGGTGCTGCACGGCGGCGGCGGCGGGGGCGCCGACGCGGTCGCCTTCGACCAGCCGCCGGCGGTGTTCCGCGAGATCGCCGAACGCGACGGGCTCCTCGTGGCCTATCCCGAAGGCGTCGGGGCGGTCTGGAACGACTGTCGATCCGAGAACACGATCGCGGTCAGCAAGGCCGACGACGTTGGCTTCCTGGTCGCGCTGGCGGGCCATCTGGTCGCGACGCGCGGCGCCGATCCGGGCCGGCTCTTCCTGACCGGCGCCTCGAACGGCGGCATGATGGCGCTGCGCGTCGCCGCCGAGGCACCCGGGGTGTTCGCCGCGATCGCGCCGACGATCGCGAACGAGCCGGCCGATCCACTGCGCGAGTGCGCGCGTCCATCCGGGCGTGCGGCGCGCACGGCGCTGCTGCTGATGAACGGCACGCTCGATCCGTGGATGCCGTGGCTGGGCGGGCCGGTGGTCAACGATCCGGCGCGCGGATTTGTGCTCTCGACCGGCGACACGCTCGCGCGCTTCGTCGATCGCAACGGCTGCTCGGGCAAGTTCGCCCAGCGCGTGCTGCCGAACCTCGACCCGGGCGACGGCTCGACGCTGGTCGAGCAGCGCTGGCTCGGCTGCGCGCCGGACGCGCCGCTCGTCGCCATCAACGTGGTCGGCGGTGGGCACTGCCTGCCGAGTCGCACGCGCTTCGGCTGCATCGGCCGCCAGAACCGCGACGCCGAGGCGGCCGAACTGATCTCGGCCTTCTTCCGCGAAGTGCCGATCCGCTCGCCGTGAGGCGCGATTCGTTGTCAGTCGCTGGCGGCCCCGGCACGGTCAGCGCCGCGCGCGATGCCGACCAGCCGGTCGACGAGGTAGAGCGGCCGCTGCTTGCCTTCCATGTAGAGCCGCCCGAGATACTCGCCGATCAGCCCGAGCGCCATCAGCTGCAGGCCGCCGAGGAACAGGATCACGACCATCAGAGACGGGTAGCCCGCCACCGGATCGCCGTAGAGCAGCGTGCGCACGATCACGACCACGCCGTAGGCGAACGCGAGCAGCGAGGTCGCAAGGCCGACGTAGGTCGCGAGCTTGAGCGGCGCGGCCGAGAAGCTGGTGATGCCCTCGAGTGCGAAGTTCCAGAGCCGCCAGTAGTTCCACTTCGTGCTGCCGGCCGCGCGCGGCTCGCGGTCGTAGGGCACGCCGAGCTGGCGGAAGCCGATCCAGCCGAACAGGCCCTTCATGAAGCGGTGGCGCTCGCGCAGCCGGCGCAGCGCCTCGTTCGCGCGCCGGCTCAGCAGCCGGAAGTCGCCGGTGTCGGCCGGCACCGGCGTCAGGCTCAGGCGGCCGATCAGCCGGTAGAAGGCGTTCGCGGTCGCGCGCTTCAGCCAGCTCTCGCCGGCGCGCGATCGGCGCACGCCGTAGACCACGTCGTGGCCCTCGAGAAAGTGCCGCCAGAAGGTCGCGATCAGCTCGGGCGGATCCTGCAGGTCGGCGTCGACGATCACGACCGCGTCGGCATCGGCATGGTCGAGGCCGGCGGTCATCGCCGCCTCCTTGCCGAAGTTGCGCGCGAGCGCGACCAGTCCGACCCGCGGCTCGGACGCGGCGAGCTGCTCGATCAGGCTGCGGGTGGCGTCGCGGCTGCCGTCGTCGACGTACAGGATCGACCAGTCGGCGTCGATCGCGTCGAGCGCGGCGACCAGCCGGCGGTGGAGCAGCGGCAGGACCTCGGCCTCGTCGAAGCAGGGCACGACGACGCACAGGCTGCGACGGGCGGCCGCTGGCGCGATCGGCCGTGACGCATGCGGTCCGGCGGCGGCGTCGAGGGATCCGCTCATCCGCGCAGGCGTCGACGAATGGCCGGAAGGCCGTTGCGCGTGCTGCGCCGCAACATCCGGCGCCGGCGAAAGAAATCGTTCATCCGTCGTTGCCAAAGCGTTGTCTCGCTGCCTATAGTAGCCGTGCGTTTCTGGGACGCCGTTCCCACTCGTCTCTCATTCCAAGGAAGCACCAGCATGCAGGCCAAGGCGAAATCACTGGCTGTGGCGCTTGCGACGCTCTTCGTGGCGGCGTGCAGCAGCAGCAGCAACAGCCCGCGCGCGGTCCCGGCCGAGCCGGCCCGCAACAACGACGGCTCGGTCGTGACGGCGATCATCACCGCGCGCTTCGATCCCTCGACCGGCGTGGTGCCGTTCCCGAACAACCTGCTGCTGTCGGGCACCACCGACCTCACGCTGAACCCGCCGCTCTCGGTGCCGGGCAACCCGGCCGACCCGCGCAACGCGCCGGTGCTGGCGCTGTCGGCGCTCGACGGCTTCTCGACCGTCGGACCGATGAGCTTCACGCTGAGCGCGGCGCCGCGCGCGAGTTCGCTGACCGCAGGCGGACCGAACGGCGCGATCCGCGTGTTCGAGGTGCTGCTGACCGGCCCCGGCGGCGGCGTGACCTCGGTCGTGCGCGAGCTGGCGTCGCCGGCCGAGTTCGTCGTCGCGCCGTCGGCCTCGAATCCGCTCGCGGTCGGCATCGTGCCGACCGCGCCGCTGAAGCCGCTGACCTCGTACATGGTGATCGTCACCAACGGCATCACCGACGCCGCCGGCAACGACGCGACGCCGGACCAGGCCTACTTCCTCGCGAAGCGCACGGCACCGCTGTGCGTCAACGGCCAGAGCACCGACCCGCTGCTGCCGACCGCGAACGCGTGCGCGCTCGAGCCGCTGCGGCTGCTGACGAACTCGCACCTCGCGGCCGCATCGACGCGCGGCATCTCGCCGGACCGGGTCGTGCTGAGCTGGGTCGCAACCACCCAGAGCACGTCGCAGGTGCTGCAGGCCAACGCCAGCCGGGTGACCCCGGCGCCGGTGCAGATCGCGCCGACCGGCCTCAACCTCGGCAGCCTCGGCGCCGGGCTGCCGCCGGTCGCCGACATCTTCATCGGGACGATCACGCTGCCGTACTTCAACGACGCGCCGGCCCGCAACGCCGCGCCCGCGGCGCAGGCCGCGGCGGTGCTGTCGAGCTTCTGGCGCGCCGCGCCGGGCGCCTACGTGCCGCCGTTCAACGGCCTCGGCCTCGATCCGACGTCGACCAACGTCACGTTCGCGAACCCGTTCGCGGTCAACCAGGGCAACCAGACCATCCCGCTGGTGCTGACCGTCCCGAACGCGGCCTCGGGCCGAACGCGGCCAGCCGCCGGCTGGCCGATCGTGATCTTCGGCCACGGCCTGACCCGGAACCGCACCGATGCGTTCGCGGTCGCCGCGACCTTCGCGGCGCAGGGCTTCGCGGTGATCGCGATCGACCATCCGCTGCACGGCATCGCGCCGGGCCAGCCGTTCTACGTCGGCGCCACGCCCTTCGGCGCGGTCGCGCGCGAGCGCACCTTCGAGGTCGACCTGATCCGCAACAACGGCCAGCCGTGCCCGGCCGGCCAGGCGATCTGCCCCGATGGCATCCCGGATGCCTCCGGCGCGCACGTCATCAACCTCAACAGCCTTCGGACCTCGCGCGACAACCTGCGTCAGGCGCACATGGACCTGATCGCGCTCGCGCGCACGATCCCGCGGATCGACTTCAACGGCGACGGCGTGACCGACTTCGACGGCTCGCGCATCGCCTACACCGGCCAGTCGCTCGGCGGCATCATCGGCATCCCGTTCCTCGCGATCGAATCGTCGGTCAACACCGGCTTCCTGTCGGTGCCGGGCGGCGGACTCGCGCAGATGCTGAACGGCTCGCCGACCTTCGGTCCGCAGATCCGGGCCGGCCTCGCGGCGGCCGGGATCCAGGCCGGCACGCCGGACTTCGACCAGTTCCTGCTGATCACGCAGACCGTGCTCGACTCGGCCGACCCCGTCAACTACGGCTTTGCGACGCAGACCGACCGGATCCTGATGCACCTCGCGATCGGTGGCGGCAGCGTGCTGCCCGACCAGGTCGTGCCGATCACGGTGCCCGGTGCGCCGCTCTCGGGCGGTGAGCCGCTCGCGCGGGCCCTCGGACTCGCCTCGATCACCGGCTCGACCACGAACGCGAACGGCATCCGCGGCGTGACCCGCTTCATCCAGGGCGACCACGGTTCGCTGCTGTCGCCGACCGCGTCGGCCGCCACGACCGCCGAGATGCAGGGACAGATGGCGAGCTTCGTGGCGTCGAACGGCACCGCGGTGCAGGTCCAGAACACCTCCGTCATCCGCACCACGCCGTAAGGCCAGGAACGAGAAGGGCAACGACATGAACAAGCACACGATTCGTCCGACCTCGAGCCCGGCGGGCCGCCCGACGACGCTCGGCCTCGCGATCGCGATGGCGCTGGCCGGCGGTCTCGCGGCAGCACCCGCGCTGGCCTTCGACTTCGAGTTCGGAGATGGCTGGCGGGGCACCGTCGACACCACCGTGTCCTACGGCATCTCGATGCGCACGCAGGATGCGTCCGAGGACCTGATCGGCAAGGCCAGCCTGAACCCGCTGCTCAACTTCGCGCCGGCCGGCCGGCCGCCGTTCACGCTGGCCGAACTCAACCAGATCCAGCGCGCGGCGCCGGGGCGGTTCTCGGTCAACTCGGACTGGGGCACGCTGAACTACCCGAACAGCGGCGACATTTTCTCGAATGCGTTCCGGGTCACCTCCGAGCTGTCGATCAACCGCAACGACGAGTGGGGCGGGTTCCTGCGCGCCAGCTACTTCTACGACTTCGAGAACGAGAACGCGCGGTTCCTGTCGCGGGTCGCGCGCAAGGAACAGGTCGGCAGCCGGTTCCGGATCCTCGACGCGTTCGTGTTCAGCAACTTCACGCTCGGCGACCTGCCGGCCTCGCTGCGTCTCGGCCAGCAGGTCGTCAACTGGGGCGAGAACACGTTCATCACCAACGGCATCAGCGTGATCAACCCGGCCGACGTCGCGCGCCTGCGCAGCGCGGGCTCCGAGCTGCGCGAGGCGCTGCTGCCGGTCAACATGATCTACGGCACGCTGAACCTGACCCAGGAGTTCTCGCTCGAGGCGCTGTACCTGCTCGAGTTCGAGCAGATCGAGGCGGATCCGGCCGGCAGCTTCTTCTCGACCAACAACTTCGCGACCAACGGCGCCTCGTTCACGATGCTCGGCTTCGGCACCACGCCGGCGCCGGTGCGCAACCCGGACCTGTTCTGGGACGTGTGCTATCGCGGCGGCCAGAGCGACGTGCCGATCATCAACGCGAACCCGGTGCTGCGGGCCACGGCCTGCGGCTCGGCGGTGCCGCGCAACCCGGACGTGTTCCCGAAGTCGGGCGGCCAGTTCGGCGTCGCGGCGCGCTACCTCGCGTCGTGGCTCGGCGATACCGAGCTCGGGTTCTACTTCCTCAACTACCACAGCCGCCTGCCGCTGCTGTCGGGCATCTCGGTCACGAACAGCAACGCCAACAGCGGCCGCTACTTCGTCGAGTACCCGGAGGACATCCGCCTCTACGGCCTGTCGTTCAACACCACGATCGGGGTCGAGACCTCGATCGCGCTGCAGGGCGAGATCTCCTATCGCGACAACGTGCCGCTCCAGTTCGACGACGTCGAGCTCCTGTTCACGGCGCTGTCGCCGCTCAACAACCTGATCCCGCAGCCGGTCAACCGCTTCATCAGCCAGCTCGGGAGCGTCCCGCCGGGGACCGTGGTCCGCGGCTGGGACCGGCACGAGGTCACGCAGTGGCAGGTCACCGCGACCAAGCTGTTCGTCGACGTGCTCGGCGCCCAGCAGATCGCGCTGGTCGCCGAGGTCGGCGGCACCAAGGTCTGGGACCTGCCGGATCCGAGTTCGCTGCGCTACCAGGGCGACGGCACCGACACCGGCGGCGGTCCGGACTTCCAGACCGGCGCGTTCCGCAATCCGGTCACGCAGGTCACCGGCTTCCCGACCTCGTACTCGTGGGGCTACCGCACGGTCGCGCGTGCCGACTACAACAGCGTGTTCGGCACGGCGCTGAACCTCTCGCCGCGGATCGCCTTCAACCATGACGTCAACGGGATCACGCCGGGTCCGGGCGGCAACTTCATCGAAGGCCGCAAGTCGCTGACCCTCGGCGTCGAGGGCACCTATCTGCAGAAGTTCACCGGGGACCTGTCGTACACGCGCTTCATGGGCGCCGGCAACCTCAACCTGATCCATGACCGCGACTTCGTCGCGTTCACGGTCCGCTACGCGTTCTGACGAGTCCGGGAGGGTCCTGACACATGCGTAATCTGAAGCTCAGCGCACTGGGGGCCGTGATCGCCCTCGCGTGCATGGCCGCGCCGGCGGCGGCGCAGGTTTCCGCGGCCGAAGCCGCCAAGCTCGGTGGCGAACTGACGCCGATGGGTTCCGAACGGGCCGGCAACGCGGCCGGGACGATCCCGGCGTGGGACGGCGGCATCACGCGTCCGCCAGCCGGGTTCCGCGTCGGCATGCACCATCCCGATCCGTTCGCGTCGGACCAGCCGAGCCTGACGATCACCGGACAGAACTTCCGCGACCATCGCGACAAGCTGACGGCCGGCGCGGTCGCGATGTTCGAGAAGTATCCGGACACGTACAAGATGCTGGTCTACCCGACCCGCCGGTCGGCCTCGTTCCCGGAACGCACCTACGAGTTCACGAAGCGCAACGCGACGCAGTGTCGCCTCGTGGCCAACGGCGAGGGCATCGAGAACTGCGCCGAGGGCCTGCCGTTCCCGATCCTGCACGGCTCCGACAGCGACAAGGCCTTCCAGGCGGTCTGGAACCACAAGCTCAAGTACAAGGGCGTCGCGATCCAGCGCTGGGCCAACCAGACCGCGCCGACCGCGACCGGCGCGTACACGCTGGTCCGGCTGCGCGAGGAACTGCTGGGCCTCTACTACAAGCCCGGCAACACCACCGAGAACATCAACAACATCCTGGTCTACTTCTTCCAGGTGGTCGAGGCGCCGGCGCGGCTTGCCGGCAACGTGCTGCTGGTCCACGAGACGCTGAACCAGGCCAAGCAGGCCCGCCAGGCATGGGTCTACAACCCCGGCCAGCGCCGCGTGCGGCGGGCGCCGAACGTCGCCTACGACAACCCCGGCACGGCCGCCGACGGGCTGCGCACCAACGACATGACCGACATGTTCAACGGTGCGATGGACCGCTACAACTGGAAGCTGGTCGGCCGCAAGGAGCTGTACGTCCCGTACAACTCGTACAAGGCCCACAGCGGCGACACCAAGGTCGCCGACCTGATCCGGCCGCGGCACCTGAACCAGGATCTGCTGCGCTACGAGCTGCACCGGGTCTGGGTGGTCGAGGCGACGCTCAAGCCCGGCGCGCGCCACATCAATCCGCGCCGCACGATGTACATCGACGAGGACAGCTGGCAGATCCTCGCGATCGACCACTACGACGCGCAGGGCCGGCTGTGGCGGGTTTCCGAGGCGCCGTCGGTCAACTACTACGACGTCCCGACCTTCTGGGCGACGATCGAGGTCCACTACGACCTGCAGTCGGGCCGCTACATCGCGGGCCTGCTCGACAACGAGGAGACGCCGTACAACTTCGCGTTCCAGACGACGCCGGAGAACTTCTCGCCGCAGTCCCTGCGCACGCGCGGCATCCGCTGACCGGCGACCCGAAGTTCACGCGAACGTCCACGGCCGCCGCACGGCTTCCACCGCGCGGCGGCCGTCTTGTTTGAGGCGCCCGGCCGGGTCCGGGGGCCAGCGTCCTGGAGGGGACACCATGCGATCCATCCACCGAGGTCTGCGCGCGCACGCCGCCGCCGTGGCGCTCGCGGCAGCCACCCTGAGCGGCGCGCTGTGGGGAACGGTCCATGCCGCGCGCGGCGGCGAAGGCGACGATCCGATGCTCCGGCCCGCCGAGCCGATGCCGCGCGCGATCGAATCGCTGATCCTCGACGTCGCGATCAGCGGCACTCGGCGGATCGCGGTCGGCGAGCGTGGGCACGTGCTGATCTCGGACGATGGGCGCAGCTGGCAGCAGGTCGCCGACGTGCCGACGCGCGCGACGCTGACCGCGGTGGCGGCCCGTGGCGACGATGCGCTGGCCGTCGGACACGACGGCGTGATCATCCGCTCGCGCGACGCCGGACGGAGCTGGCAGCTGGTCCACGCCAACCCCTACTCGGCCGATGACGACGATCCGCACAACGGCGTGCCGCTGCTCGACGTGCTGCTGCTCGAGGACGGGCGCGGCTTCGCGATCGGCGCCTACGCGCTGATGCTGCGCACGGACGACGGTGGCGAGACCTGGGACGAGGTCCGCCTCCCGAAGCCCGAGGGTGCTCCCGAGGAAGACGCGAGCGATGCGGCCGACGACGACGGCTCGTGGCTGATGGATGCGGACGAGCTGACGATCGACGAAGAGGCCGATCCGCACCTGAACGCGATCGCGCGGCTCGACGACGGCACGCTGTTCGTGGTCGCCGAACGCGGCGCCGGCTTCCGCTCGGTCGACGGTGGCGCGAGCTGGGAGCGCCGGACGCTGCCCTACGACGGGTCGATGTTCGGGCTGCTCGCCTTCGACTCCTCGCGCCTGCTCGCGTTCGGCTTGCGTGGCAACGCCCTCGAATCGACCGACGCCGGGCTGTCGTGGACCGAGGTCGATACCGGCACGTCGCTGAGCCTGTTCGGCGGCGCCGCGCTGCCGCGTGGCGGCGCGATCCTGGTCGGCGCCAACGGCGTGATCGTCACGCGCCGCGACGCCGACAGCCCGTTCACGATCGGAACCTTCGTCAACGAGCGCCAAGAGAGCCCGATCCTCGCCGCGATCGTCGCCGAGGGCGACGGCCGCTTCATCGTGACCGGCGAGAAGGGCATCGGCGTGCATCGCGCCGAATGAACCCCGCGCCCGAGACGACGAACCCCGCCGGAGATCCCCGATGAGCGTCAAGGTCACTCCGTTCCATCGCGCCGCCGAAGGGCTCGTGTTCGGCCAGCGCGCGCTGCTGCTGGTCCTGTTCGCGATCGGCACCCTGGTCATGGGCTGGTACGCGAGCCAGCTCCGGGTCGACGCGGGCTTCAAGAAGCAGATCCCGCTCGGCCACGAGTACATGCAGACCTTCATCGACTACGAGAAGGACTTCGGCGGGGCGAACCGGGTGCTGGTCGCGCTGATGGCGCGCGACGGCGACATGTTCGACATCGACTACATGCGCACGCTCGAGAGCCTGACCGCCGACGTGATCGCGATGGACGCGACCGACGACGCGCGCGTGAGCTCGATCTTCACCCCGAACGTGCGCTTCGTCGAGGTGGTCGAAGACGGCTTCGCGGGCGGCAACGTGATCCCGCCCCGATTCGTGCCGCGCGACCCGAACTTCGTCGCCACGCCCGAGGACTTCGACACGATCCGGAGCAACATCGTCAAGGCCAACATCGTCGGCCGGCTCGTCGCGAAGGACTTCTCCGGCGCGATGGTCTGGGCCGAACTGGTGCCCGAGGACGCCGGCCGCAAGCTCGACTACCAGGAAGTCGCGCGCCAGCTCGAGGCGCTGCGCACGAAGTACGAGGGCGAGGACTACACCGTCCACATCATCGGCTTCGCCAAGGTCGTCGGCGACATCGCCGACGGCGCGCGCTCGGTCGTGACCTTCTTCGGCGTCGCGATCGCGCTGACCTTCATCCTGCTGGTGGTGTACACGGGTTCGTTCCGGCTCGCCTCGTGGGCCGTGCTCGCGGCGATCGTCGCGGTGATCTGGATGCTCGGCGCGCTGCGGCTGATGGGCTTCGGCATCGACCCGATGAACATCCTGACGCCGTTCCTGGTGTTCGCGATCGGCGTCAGCCACGCCGTGCAGATGATCAACTCGTGGCTGCAGGAGCGCCTGTTCGGCGGGATCGAGGGCAACGCCGAGCAGCTCGCCGCGGCCGGCGGCGTCGATGCGCTCGAGGCGTCGAAGCGTTCCTTCCGGCGGCTGCTGGTGCCGGGCTCGATCGCGCTGCTGTCGGACTGCATCGGCTTCGTGACGATCCTGCTGATCGACATCCGGATCATCCAGGAGCTCGCGATCACGGCCTCGGTCGGCGTCGCGGTCATCATCCTGACCAACCTGATCCTGCTGCCGCTGCTGCTGTCCTACACGGGCTTCGGCAAGCGCTACGAGCCGTTCCGCGCGCGCCGCATCCGCCGCGAGGGCCGACGCAATCCGATCTGGACGCTGCTCGCCTCGTTCGCGCACCGCGGTCCCGCCGCCGCCGCGATCGTGGTCGCGATCGGGCTCGCGGTGTTCGGCTGGTATCGCGCCCAGGACATGAAGATCGGCGACTCCGAGGCCGGCGTCCCGGAACTGCGACCCGAGGCCCGGTTCAACCAGGACGCGATCGCGATCGGCGAGCACTTCGGACTCGGGGTCGATGCGATCAACGTGATCGTCGAGGCCCGACCGGACGCCTGCACGCTGAGCTATCCGGTGATGGAGCTGATCGACCGCTTCAGCTGGCACATGAAGAACGTCGAGGGCGTGCAGCAGGTGATCTCGCTGCCGCTCGCGGCCAAGATCGTCAACGCCGGCTGGAACGAGGGCAACATCCGCTGGCGCGTGCTGCCGCGCGACACCGACCAGCTCCGGGTCGCGACGCAGGGCTTCGAGACCGATTCGGGCCTGCTCAACAGTGACTGCAGCGGGATCCCGGTCATGGTCTTCCTCGAGGACCACAAGGCCGAGACCATCAGCCGCGTGGTCGACGCGGTCAAGGCGTTCCGCGCCGCGAACGACGCCTGGCACCCCGGCGTCAACCTGCGCCTCCGGCTCGCCGAGGAGAAGCGCGCGGCCGAGGCGGCCGGCGAGGCGTGGGACAGCGATGCCGCGAACCTGCGCCTGGCGACCGGCAACGCCGGCGTGATGGCGGCCACCAACGAGGTGGTCAAGGCCAACCAGGCGCCGATGCTGATGTGGGTCTACGCGGCGGTGATCGTGCTGTGCCTGCTCACCTACCGCTCGTTCATCGCGACGCTGTGCATCGTGCTGCCGCTGGCGCTGGTCTCGCTGCTCGCGAATGCGCTGATGGCGACGATGAACATCGGCCTCAAGGTCAACACGCTGCCGGTCGCCGCGCTCGGCGTCGGCATCGGCGTCGACTACGCGATCTACATCTACAGCCGCATGCGCGAGTTCCTCGACGATGGCGAAAGCCTCGAGGTCGCGTACTACAAGGCGCTCAAGCTGACCGGCACCGCGGTGCTGTTCACGGCGGTCACGCTCGCGATCGGCGTCGGAACCTGGATCTTCTCGGCGCTCAAGTTCCAGGCCGACATGGGCATCCTGCTGTCGTTCATGTTCATCATGAACATGGTCGGCGCGATCGTGCTGCTGCCGTCGCTGCTGGCGTGGCTGATGCCACGCCGCCGGCGCGCGCAGGCCTGATCGGGGTCGGTCCCGGACCGGTCGCACGGCCGGTCCGGTGATCGCGCCGGACTCGCGGACCCTGCCGGGTTCAGGGTCCGAGTTCGCTCAGCCAGTCGCGTGGCTTGAGGTACTCGGCCAGCCGGGCCTCCGGGCTGTTGCGGCGGGGACGGTAGCCGTATTCCCAGCGCGCCAGCGGCGGCAGGCTCATCAGGATCGATTCGGTGCGGCCGCCGGACTGGATCCCGAACAGGGTTCCGCGGTCCCACAGCAGGTTGAACTCGACGTAGCGCCCGCGACGGTAGAGCTGGAAGTCCCGCTCGCGCTCGCCGTAGGGCAGGTCCTTGCGCCGGGTCACGATCGGCAGGTAGGCATCGAGGAAGCCTTCCCCGACCGCGCGCAGGTAGGCGAAACAGCGATCGAAGGGCCAGGCGTTGAGATCGTCGAAGAACAGGCCGCCGACGCCGCGCGTCTCGTCGCGGTGCCGCAGGTGGAAGTAGCGGTCGCACCAGGCCTTGTGCTCGGCGTAGACCCGCGGTCCGAACGGCACGGTCAGGTCGTGCGCGACCTGGTGCCAGTGACGGATGTCCTCGTCGAACGGATAGAACGGGGTCAGGTCGAAGCCGCCGCCGAACCACCACACCGGCGCGCCGTCGCCGCGTGCGACGAACAGGCGCACGTTCATGTGCGTCGTCGGCACGTAGGGATTGCGCGGGTGGAAGACCAGCGACACCCCCTGCGCGATCCACGAGCGGCCCGCGAGCTCGGGACGCTGCGCGGTCGCGGCCGGCGGCATGCGGGCGCCCTCGACCCGCGACAGACCGATGCCGGCCTGCTCGAACACCGCGCCGTCGCGCAGCACCCGTGTCCGGCCACCACCGCCCTCCGGTCGTTCCCAGAGGTCCTCGACGAAGCGCGCGCCGCCGTCGACGCGCTCGATCGCTTCCGAGATGCGGTCCTGCAGCTGCGCGAGGAACTCGCCGACGCGCGCGATCTCGCCGTCGCCGATCGACGCGGAAGCGCTCTTGCGGCGGGCACCGGAAGTCCTGGTCGTCACGTCCATCCTCCGCCGGCGCATCCGGCGTCGCCGATAAGATAGCCCCGGCGATGGCCCGCGTCCCTTCAACCCCTCCCAGCCTCCGGACCCGGCCGATCGGCCCCGGGCAGTCGCGGGCGGATCCCGCCCCGCGGCTGGCGGTCGATGCCGCCGCGCCGACCGCGGCGCCACGCGATGCGCTGGCCGTGGTGCTCGCGGCGAGCACCGCGGACGGGCGACCGGACATCGCCGCCGCGACCGACCCGGTTCGCCTGCCGTTCCGCTGGCTCGGCGGCAGCTCGAAGGCCGAGACCTGGCGGGTTGCCTCGATGCCGACGCGGGTCGTGGATCGACCCGATGGCGTGCACCTGCGCGAGGCCGCCGGCTGCCAGTTCGGGTGGGTGGTCCTGCCGATGACCGCGTCCGAGATCGAGGACGTCACCGAGGCCGCCTACCGCGCGGTGCTGGGCGCGAGCACCGGTGGCGGCTACCCGCACCTGCTCCGGGTCTGGAACTACTTCGGCGCGATCAACGATGGCGACGGCGACGACGAGAGCTATCGCCGCTTCTGCGTCGGCCGCGCGCGCGCCATCCCGGCCGAGCCCGCGACCGGCTACGCGGCCGCGACCGCGATCGGCATCCCGGGCCCCTGCCGCGCGCTCCACCTGGCCTGGCTCGCGAGCCGGGCGCCCGGCGTTCCGATCGAGAACCCGCGCCAGGTCAGCGCGTGGGAGTACCCGCGCGACTACGGGCCGGTGTCTCCCGGGTTCTCGCGCGCGATGCTGCTCGAGTGGAACGATCCGCCGCTGCTGCTGGTATCGGGCACCGCCAGCGTCGTCGGGCACGAAAGCCGCCATCGCGACGCGCTCGCGCAGCTCGACGAGGCGCTCGCCAACGTCGACCTGCTCGTGGCCAGCGCGGCGGCCCGTGTCGGAGCCGCTGCCGGCCTCGGACCACGCAGCGCGCTGCGCGTCTACCTGCGGAATCCGGCCGATGCGCCGGCCGTCGCGGCGCGGCTGCTCGAGCGGCTTGGCGGCGGGACCCCGTTCATGCTGCTCGAGGGCGAGATCTGCCGCCGCGAGCTGCTGGTCGAACTCGAAGCGGCCCACGCCTTCTGAGATGGTCGGCGCGCTCGAATGGCGGACGCGACTCGCCGGGCTGCCCGCGCCGGTCGCGCTGGCGCTGCTCGGCCTGCTCGTCCTGCTCGCCGCGATCGGACCCTGGCTGCTGCCGTTCGGGCCCGAGCAGCCCGACTGGGCGAATGCGTCGGTGGCGCCCGGGATTGCGCACGGCCACCTGCTCGGGACCGATGCGATCGGTCGTGACGTGCTGGCGCGCACGCTCGCGGCCGGGCGCGTCTCGCTGCTGGTCGGACTGGTCGCGGCGCTCGGCGCGCTGGTCATCGGGCTCGCCTACGGCGCAGCCGCCGGCTATCTCGGCGGCCGCATCGAACGCGCGATGATCGCGGCCCTCGACGTGTTCGCGGCCTTGCCCTTCCTGCTGATCGTCGTGCTGCTGCTGACCTTGTTCGGCCGCAGCCTGCCGCTGCTGCTCGCGGCGATCGCCGGCGCGGTCTGGACCGATCTGGCGCGCGTCGCGCGCGCCGAGGCCGCGCGCCTGCGCCGGGCGCCGTTCGTGCTGGCCGCGGTCGCCGTGGGTGCGTCTCCGGCGCGCATCATCGCGACCCACGTGATCCCGCAGCTGCTGCCGCTCGGCGCGGTGTACCTCGGCCTGCTCGTGCCGCACGCGATCCTGGTCGAGTCCTTCCTCGGGTTTCTCGGGCTGTCGGTCGACGAGCCCTCGACCGGCTGGGGTGGCCTGCTGGCCGAGGGCGTCCAGGAGATGCTCGACGCGCCGTGGGTGCTGGTCGCGCCGGCGGCGATGCTGGTCGCGACGCTGCTCGCCGCGACCGTGGCCTCCGATGCCCTGCGCGACCGCGTCGACCCGCGGCGGTCGGCAGCATGAGCGCGCCGGTCCTCGAGATCGACGACCTGCGGGTACGGTACGCCGGCGCGGGCCGTCCCGCGCTCGACGGGCTCTCGCTCGCGGTCGCGGCCGGCGAGGTGCTGGCGGTGGTCGGCGAATCGGGTTCGGGCAAGAGCACGCTGGCGCTCGCGATCCTCGGTCTGCTGCCGGCCGGCACCGACGTCGCCGGCGGCGTCCGGCTGAAGGGCGAGGCCGTCTGGGCCGGCGACCGGCAGGCGCTCGGTCGCTGGCGCGGTCGTCGCGTCGGGATCGCCTTCCAGGACGCGCTCGCGAGCCTGCATCCGCTGCGCACGGTCGGCGACCAGCTCGACGAGCTGGTCGCGCGCCGGGATCCGGACCTCGACCGGAATCGCCGGCGCGAGCGCGTGCTCGCGCTCGCCGCGGAGGTCGGGCTCGACGATCCGGGGACGCTGCTGGCGCGGCATCCGCACCGGCTGTCGGGCGGGCAGCGCCAGCGCGCGGGCATCGCGCTGGCGCTCGCCGGACGACCCGAGGTGCTGGTCGCCGACGAGGTCACGAGCGCGCTCGACCCACCGCGTGCCGCCGCGATCGCGGCGCTGCTGCGGCGCCTCGCCGACGCGGGTCTCGCCGTGATCGCGGTCGCGCACGACCTCGACCGGATCGGGACCATCGCCGACCGGCTGGTCGTGCTGAGACGCGGCGCGATGGTCGAGGCCGGGCGCGCGCGGGACCTGCTCTCGCGGCCGCGCAGTCCCTACCTGCGCAACCTCCTCGCCAGCCGGCCGCGGCTCGATGCGAACCCGCCGCGGCTGCCGGTCGCGGGGCCCGACGACGCGCCGATCGCGCCATCCGCGCCGGTCGCGCCGGTCGCGCCGGTCGCGACGATCCCCGAACGCCCGCGCGCGCCGGTGCTGTCGGTGGGCGGACTCTCGGTCCGACACGGACGGGTCGCGGCCCTGACGCGGATCACCTTCGATCTGTCGGCCGGCGAGGTCCTCGGGGTCGTGGGGCCGTCCGGCTGCGGCAAGTCCACGCTCGCGCGCGCGCTGCTGCGCCTCGATCGCGCGCACGACGGCGCGATCGCGGTCGAGGGCCGGGACCTGCTCACGGCGAGCGGCGCGGCGCTCGCCGACCTGCGGCGCCGGATCGGACTCGTGTTCCAGGATCCGGCCGCCTCGTTGGACCCACGGCTCCCCGCGTGGCGCTCGATCGCCGAACCGCTGGTCGTCGCCGCGGTCGGGGATGTCGCCGGACGCCGGCGCCGCGCGCTCGAACTGCTTCGCGAAGTGGGCCTCGCTCCCGAGCACGCGGATCGGCGGCCGCACGCGCTGTCCGGCGGCCAGCAGCAGCGGGTCGCGATCGCGCGCGCGCTGGCCCTGTCGCCGCCGATCCTGGTCTGCGACGAGGCGGTGTCGGCGCTCGACGTCGGCGTGCAGGCCGGGATCCTCAATCTGCTGCGCGACCAGTGCGAGCGGCGCGGCCTCGCGGTCCTGTTCATCTCGCACGACCTCGCCGCGGTCCGCTTCGTCGCCGACCGCGTGCTGGTGCTCGACGCCGGCCGGATCGTCGAGTCCGGGCCGGTCGCCGAGGTCCTCTCGCATCCGAGCCACCCGGCGAGCCGGTCGCTGCTCGCCGCGACGCCCCGGCCGATCGAGGCCGCATGACCCGGGACCCGCTCGCCGACCCGGCCGCGATCGAGGCCGCCCTGCGCGAGGGCCTCGGACGACTGGGGCTCGCGCTCGCCGACGACCGCATCGCGCGCCTCGTCGACTACCTGCGGCTGCTCGCGCGCTGGAATGAGGCCTACAACCTGACCGCAGTCCGGGATCCGGCCGCGATGGTGCCGCGCCACCTGCTCGATTCGCTGGTGGTGCTGCCCCACGTCACCGCGCCGGCGATCGCCGACCTCGGAACCGGCCCTGGCCTGCCGGGCATTCCGCTCGCGATCGCGCGGCCCGGGTTGCGCGTGGCGCTGGTCGAGTCGAACGGCAAGAAGGTCCGCTTCCTGCGCGAGGCCGTGCGCCGGCTCGGATTGGCCGAGGTCGAGGTCGTCGAGGCCCGGGCCGAGCAGGGGCCGGGATCGCGGCCGAGGGTCGAGCAGGTGGTCTCGCGGGCGCTCGCGGCGCTCCCGGTGCTGTGCCGGCTCGCGGCGCCGTGGCTGGCCGAAGGCGGCCGCCTGCTGGCGATGAAGGGCCCCGGATGGCGGGACGAGCTCGCGGGCCTGCCCGCCGGCTGGCGGGTCGAGGTGGTCCATGATCTGGCGGTGCCCGGTTTGGAAGCCGGCCGGCACTTGGTCATACTTGGCGGTCCTGACTCCGCGGACCCGCGCGCCCGGCGCCCATGACCCGCATCATCGCCATCGCGAACCAGAAGGGCGGCGTCGGCAAGACGACGACGGCCGTCAACCTGACCGCCGCGCTCGCCGAGGCGAGGCGCCGCGTGCTGCTGGTCGACCTCGACCCGCAGGGCAACGCGACGATGGCCTCCGGCGTCGACAAGCGCGCGCTCGAGGCCAGCGGCTGCGAGGTGCTGCTCGAGGAGGTCCCGCTCGAGCGGGCCGTCGTCCGCACCGAGTCGGGCTTCGACCTGCTTCCCGCCAATGGCGACCTCACCGCCGCCGAGATCAAGCTCGCCGACGCGATCGCGCGCGAGCAGCGCCTGCGCGAGATCCTCGCGGGTGCCGGCGAGCGCTGGCAGTACGTGCTGATCGACTGTCCGCCGTCGCTGAGCCTGCTGACCCTGAACGCGCTGACCGCGGCCGACGGCGTGCTGATCCCGATGCAGTGCGAGTACTTCGCGCTCGAGGGCCTGACCGCGCTGCTCGACACGATCAGGGCCGTGCGCCAGCGCCTGAACCCGAAGCTCGAGGTCGAGGGTCTGCTGCGGACCATGTACGACGTCCGCAACAACCTCGGCAACGAGGTCTCGAGCCAGCTGCTCCAGCATTTCGGCGACAAGGTCTTCCGCACGATCGTGCCGCGCAACGTGCGGCTCGCAGAGGCCCCGAGCCACGGCCAGCCGATCTCGCGCTACGACCGCGAGTCGCGCGGCGCGATCGCGTATCTCGGCCTCGCCGGCGAGATGCTGCGCCGCGAGCGCGGTGGCGCGGGTCCAGCCCGGGCCGCCGAGACCAGCGCGGCCTGACCCCGAGGATTCCCGATTCCCATGGCGCAAGCGAAGAAGCGTGGCCTCGGCCGCGGCCTCGAGTCCCTCCTCGGCATCGAAGCCAAGGCCGAGGAGCTGGCCGAGAGCACCGGCGTGCTGCGGACGCTCGCGCTCGGCGCGGTGTCACCGGGCCGCTACCAGCCGCGCCGGCACATCGACCCCGACGCGCTCGAGGAGCTGGCCGCGTCGATCAGGGCGCAGGGCCTGATCCAGCCGATCGTCGTCCGCGACGCCGGCGGCGGACGCTTCGAGCTGATCGCCGGCGAGCGACGCTGGCGCGCCTCGCAGGCCGCCGGCCTCGCCGAGATTCCGGCGCTCGTCATCGACGTGCCCGAGCAGTCGGCGATGGCGATGGCGCTGATCGAGAACATCCAGCGCCAGGACCTGAATCCGCTCGAGGAGGCGCATGCGCTGAAGCGTCTGGTCGACGAGTTCGCGCTGACGCACCAGCAGGTCGCCGACGCCGTCGGCCGCTCGCGCGCCGCGGTGACCAACCTGCTGCGCCTGATCGAGCTGCCGCAGTCGATCCGCGAGCTGCTCGAACAGCGCCGCCTCGAGATGGGCCACGCGCGCGCGCTGCTGACGCTGCCCGAGGCCGAGGCGTGCCGGCTCGCGGCCGCGGCGGCGGACGGCCACTGGTCGGTGCGCGACCTCGAGGAGCGGGCGCGGGTCGCGCACGGCCAGTCCGTGCCCGGCAAGGCGAAGGGCAAGAGCCCAAAGGCCCGGCGCCGCGTCGATGCCGACATCGCACGGCTCGAACAGGAACTCGGAGAGACCCTCGGGGCCCGCGTCCACGTCGAGTCGAGGGCCGGCGGGCGCGGGCGGCTCGTGATCGAGTACTTCAGCCTCGACGAGCTCGACGGCATCCTCGAGCGGCTGCGACGCTGAGGCCCGCGCAGGCCCTGGACCCGTGTCGGACGACACCCTTCCGGAGCTCTCGGTCGTCGTGCCGGTCCACGACGAGGCCGACAACGTCGGTCCGTTGATCGACGAGATCGCGGCGACGCTGCGCGGGCGGCTGCGCTTCGAGATGATCTTCGTCGATGACGCCAGCCGGGATGGGACCCGCCAGCAGCTGCTCGCCGCGAAGTCCGCGCACCCCGAGCTGCGGGTGTTCGCGCACGCGAGCCAGTCGGGCCAGAGCACCGCGGTGCGGAACGGCGTCAAGCAGGCGCGCGCGCCGTGGATCGCGACGCTCGACGGCGACGGCCAGAACGACCCGGCCGACATCCTGAGGCTGCTCGCCGAGCGCGAGCGCGCGGACCCGCGAACCCGCTGCTTCGCCGGCTGGCGGGTCGCGCGCCGCGACGGCTGGGTCAAGCGGGTGACCTCGCGGTTCGCGAACGCGCTGCGGGCACGCCTGCTCCGCGACCAGACGCCCGACACCGGGTGCGGCCTGAAGCTGTTCGAGCGCGAGGCCTTCCTCGACCTGCCGTACTTCGACCACATGCATCGCTACCTGCCCGCGCTGTTCCAGCGTGCCGGCTGGACGGTGGTCAGCGTGCCGGTCGGCCATCGGCCCCGGACCCGCGGCGCCAGCAAGTACGGCACGCTCGGCCGGGCGTGGGTCGGACTTGCCGACCTCCGCGGCGTCGCATGGCTGATCCGGCGCTCGAAGCGCACCGAGCTCCACCGGCTCTGATCGGCGCCGAGCCTGCCGACCCTCCGTTGTCCGGTTGGGTCGGCAGCGGGGTCGCCGGCCGTACCATCGCGACCCCGAGACCGAGTGCCGATGGCGGCGACGAGCGACGCTGATGAACGATCCGATCGAATGGCTGGCCTGGACCGGCGTGGTGGTGACCCCGTGGAAGATCATCGGCTATGTCGGGGCGCTGATGTTCGGCGCCCGCTGGCTGGTCCAGTTCGTCGCGTCGCGCCGCGCCGGCCGCCCGGTGATCCCGCGGCTGTTCTGGTACATGAGCGTGGTCGGCAGCTTCATGACGCTCTCGTACTTCCTGTTCTCGGCCAAGGCCGATTCGGTCGGCGTGCTGCAGAACCTGTTCCCGGCCTTCACCGCGCTCTACAGCCTGCATCTCGACATCCGGCACCGGGGCTGGGACAAGAAGCGCGGCTGGCACCCCGACCTCGCGCCGCAGGAGCCGCCGCCTAGGGACTGATCGAGACCCATGATCCGCCAGCTTGCCGAATAGCCCGGGTTCCGCTATAAAGGCCAGCTCGCTTGCCTCCGGCCGTGCGCCGGGCTCCTTCCGGCCGCGCGATGCCGGGGGCGGTTGTCAGGCGAATCGACTGCCCGAATCGCGTGTCGCCGGCCCGACCGGCGGCGGGGCCGATGCCGCGCGGGCCATGCGCGGCGCCCACGAAGAGGTGACCCATGCCCAGAACCTGCCAAGTGACCGGCAAGCGCACGCGCTCCGGCCAGAACGTCTCGCACGCGAACAACAAGACCAAGCGCCAGTTCCGCCCCAACCTGCATGAGCGCCGCTTCTGGGTGGCGAGCGAGAACCGCTGGGTGCGCCTGCGCGTCTCGGCCGCGGCGCTGCGCACGATCGACAAGAACGGCATCGACGCCGTGCTCGCGGACCTCCGCGCGCGCGGCGAGAAGGTCTGAGGGAGCACGCAGATGGCGAGCAAGCGCGACAAGATCCGCATGGTGTCGACGGCCGGGACCGGCCACTTCTACACCACCGACAAGAACAAGAAGACCAAGCCCGAGAAGCTCGAGATGTCGAAGTACGACCCGGTCGTGCGCAAGCACGTCCCGTACAAGGAAGCCAAGATCAAGTAGGCATCCGACGCTCCGATCGAGCCTCGACGAACCCGCCCGCGTGGCGGGTTCGCCGTTTCGGGGGCGACGCCACCCGGTGCGCGTCGCCACCGCGCGGCCTTGGGATGCGCGCGACGGATACGGCTCGCGCGCCAATCGCGAGCTGCGCTCGCTCCTACGACGGAAACCCGATTCATTCGTAGGAGCGACCGAAGGTCGCGATCGGCGCGGCACGCGGCCGGTCGTGCGACCACGCGTCGCACCGGGATCGCGAGCTGCGCTCGCTCCGACGACGGAAACCCGATTCATTCGTAGGGGCGACCGAAGGTCGCGATCGGCTCGGCACGCGGCCGGCCGTGCGACCACGCGTCGCACCGGGATCGCGAGCTGCGCTCGCTCCGACGACGGAAACCCGATTC
>PVBP01000050.1 GCA_002995625.1 Lysobacteraceae bacterium
CGACGCGCGCGTACCAGGCGAGCTCGGCCTCGGCGCCGCACGCCGCGAACACGAGCTCGAGCGGCATGTCGACGCGGACGCCCGCGGCGACGCGGATCGCGACCGGCCGGGCGTGCAGCCGGTTCAGGGCCTCGAACGCATCCCTCGCCCCGGCCAGCGCAGACCCGGCGCCGATCTCGATCTGGATCCCGTCGGGCAAGGTCCGGGTATCGGAGAGGTCCTCGCGCCACGCACCGTGCACGAAGACCAGTCGCGCGCAGCGCGTGCCCGGAAGCGCGAGCGGGCCGAGGTCGAACGGACGCGTGTCCGCGGTCGCATCGCCGACCGGCAGCGCCCGCGCGGCGAGGGCCTTGAGCGGCGTGTAGCGGAAGGCCTCGTCGCGCGGACCCGGCCAGCGCAGGCCGGCGGCGGCCGCGCCGGCCTGCGAGGCGAGGAAGCCACCGTCCATCGCGTTCAGCCCGCAGCCGCGAGGCGACGCTCGCGGGCCCACGCGTAGCCTTCCTCCTCGAGCTTCAGCGCGAGGTCCTTGTCGCCCGACTGCACGATGCGGCCGTCCGCGAGCACGTGCACGCGATCTGGCACGATGTAGTCGAGCAGGCGCTGGTAGTGGGTGATCACGACGAAGGCGCGCTCCGGAGCGCGCAGCCGGTTGACGCCGTCGGCGACCAGGCGCAGCGCGTCGATGTCGAGGCCCGAATCGGTCTCGTCGAGGATCGCGAGCGCGGGCTCGAGCACCGCCATCTGGAAGATCTCGTTGCGCTTCTTCTCGCCGCCCGAGAAGCCCTCGTTGACCGCGCGGTTGAGCAGGTCGCCCGGGATGTGCAGCACCGCGAGCTTCTCGCGCACGCGCTTCAGGAACTGCGCCGAGTCGAGCTCGGGCTCGCCGCGCGCGCGGCGCTGCGCGTTGTAGGCGGCGCGCAGGAAGTAGGTGTTGTTGACCCCCGGGATCTCGACCGGGTACTGGAAGGCGAGGAACACGCCCTTCGCGGCGCGCTCCTCGGGCGGGAGCGCCAGCAGGTCCTCGCCGCGGAACAGCACCCGGCCCTCGGTGACCTCGTAGCCGTCGCGACCCGCCAGCACGTTGCCGAGCGTGGACTTGCCGGCGCCGTTCGGGCCCATGATCGCGTGCACCTCGCCCGCGCCGACCTCGAGCGTGAGCCCCTTCAGGATCTCCTTGCCCGCGACCCGGACGTGGAGGTTCTCGATCGTCAGCATGTCATTTCTTCCGTTTCTCGAATTCCTCGACGTCGGCGAGGTCCTTCGGGCGCCCGCTGGCGCGCTTGTTGATGAGCAGATCCTCGAGGGAGATCATCGGCAACTCGACGCCGTCGAAGCTCTCGTAGGTCCGTCGCTCCCAGCAGTCCGCGAACTCCCGGCCGCTGATCGAGGTCAGGAGGTCGATCCGGTTCGGCGGGCGGCCCATCATCAGGACCATCCCGGGCGCGAGCAGATCCGCCCGCTCGAACTGCCCCCCGAATCCGAACGCCTCGAGCGCCGCCATCAGCCGATCGACGTTCCCGGGCGCGCGATCGATCCAGAAGTCGAAATCCTCGGTCATCCTGAGATAGCCGAGCGTGTTGACGGCCGCTCCGCCGACCACGAGGAACCTCACCTCATGGGCGGCGAGCAAGCGTGCAAACTCTTTCAAGTCCTCGATCAGCTTCATCGTGATCCGCCAGCAGCCTGGCCCTCAGCTCGAGGAACAGCGCCGTGCGCTCCGCATTGGTGAGGTGGGCGTACTCGTCGACCAGGCTCGGTTCCTCGCCGAGCCGCACGACGCGGACGACCCGCTCGATGCGTCCGGACTCGCTGCCGCTCACCCCACCGCCCCCTCGAGGCTGACCTCGAGCAGCTTCTTCGCCTCGACCGCGAACTCCATCGGCAGCTCACGGAAGACCTGGCGGCAGAAGCCGTCGACGATCATCGACACCGCGTCCTCCTCGCCGATGCCGCGCGAGCGGCAGTAGAAGAGCTGGTCCTCGGAGATCTTCGAGGTGGTCGCCTCGTGCTCGACGGTCGCGCTCGGGTTCCTGACCTCGATGTACGGGAAGGTGTGGGCGCCGCAGCGCTTGCCGATCAGCAGCGAGTCGCACTGGGTGTGGTTGCGCGCGCCCTCGGCGCCCTTCTCGACCCGGACCAGCCCGCGGTAGGTCTGCTGGCCGCGCCCGGCCGAGATGCCCTTCGAGACGATCTTCGACTTGGTGCGCCTGCCGACGTGGATCATCTTGGTCCCGGTGTCGGCCTGCTGGCGGTGGTTGGTCAGCGCGACCGAGTGGAACTCGCCGACCGAGTCGTCGCCGGTCAGCACGCAGCTCGGGTACTTCCACGTGATCGCGGAGCCGGTCTCGACCTGGGTCCAGCTGATCTTCGAGCGCGCGCCGCGGCAGTCGCCGCGCTTGGTCACGAAGTTGTAGATCCCGCCGACGCCGTTCTCGTCGCCCGGGTACCAGTTCTGCACGGTCGAGTACTTGATCTCGGCGTCGTCGAGCGCGACCAGCTCGACGACCGCGGCGTGGAGCTGGTTCTCGTCGCGCATCGGCGCGGTGCAGCCCTCGAGGTAGGACACGTAGGACCCTTCCTCGGCCACGATCAGCGTGCGCTCGAACTGGCCGGTCTCGGCGGCGTTGATCCGGAAATAGGTGCTGAGCTCCATCGGGCAGCGCGTGCCCTTCGGGATGTAGACGAAGGAGCCGTCCGAGAACACCGCCGAGTTGAGCGCGGCGAAGAAGTTGTCGCCGGGCGGCACCACCGAACCGAGGTACCTCCGGACCAGCTCCGGGTGCTCCTTCACCGCCTCGCTGAACGAGCAGAAGATCACGCCGGCCTTCGCGAGCTCGGCGCGGAAGGTGGTGCCGACCGAGACCGAATCGAACACCGCATCGACCGCGACCCCGGCAAGCCGCGCGCGCTCGTGCAGCGGCACGCCGAGCCTGTCGTAGGTGTCGAGCAGCTCCTTCGGCACCTCGTCCAGCGACTGGTACTTCGGGCCCTTGGGCGCCGCGAAGTAGCGGATCGCCTGGTAGTCGATCGGCTCGATCGACAGCTTGGCCCAGTCGGGCGGCGTCATCGCGAGCCAGCGCCGGTAGGCGGCGAGCCGCCATTCGGTCAGCCACTCGGGCTCTTCCTTGCGCGCCGAGATCGCGCGGACCACGTCCTCGTCGAGACCGGGCGGCAGCATCTCGGTCGCGATGTCGGTCACGAAGCCGGCGTCGTAGCGCTGCTTCAGGCGGTCTTCGACCGCCCGCATCGAGGTGCTCATCGTTCGGCTCCAGGAACTTCGGCCGGCAGCGTGACCGACGGAATCGCGGTCGGCCGGCGGCGGCCGGGCACGAGGTCCGCGAGACTGACGCTCTGCAGCGCGGTCTCGATCGCGACGCCGATCTTCTGCCAGTTCCCGCGGATGCCGCAGTGTCCCTCGTGGTGGCACAGGCCGACGTGAAGCTGGCACTCGGTGAGGCCGATCGGGCCTTCCATCGCGACGATCACGTCGGCGACGCTGATCGCCTCCGGGGCGCGCCCCAGCCGGTAGCCCCCGGCCGCGCCGCGACGGGATTCGACGAGGCCCGCCTGCGCCAGCGTCTTCAGCACCTTGCTGACCGTGGTCGGCTCGAGCCTCGCCAGCGTCGCGAGCTCGGTCGCGCTCGCGTGCGCGCCCGGGCGCTCGGCGAGCGTCGCGAGGACGACGGTGGCGTAATCGGTGAGCTTGGCGATGCGGAGCATCGGCGCGTTCGTCGGTCAATCAGGACCCGAATGGTACCATTTGGCGCGTCCGTCCCGCTGACCGCGAGCCGACGGGCTACCCGGCGAGGTCCGGCGGCAAGTCGTCGGGGGCCGGTGCGTCGGGATCGGCCAGCAGGGCCAGCAGGGCCGGTTCGATCGCGTGGATCTGCGTCGCGAGGTCGCGGGTCACGACGAGGAAGCGGCCCCTGTGCTGGACGACCCCGAGCTCGCCCCGGTTGAGCGCGGCGAGCTGGGCGTCGTCGACGTAGACGCGCCGAATCTTGCCCGCGTACTCGAAGTGCCGGGGGTGCTCGGCGTCGGCGAGGTTCAGGGCCGCCCCCTCGAGCAGCGCCGCGACCCTCGCCTTGCGCTCGGCCTTCAGGCGGGCCTTCTCGGCGGCTTCGCGCTCGAGGCGCTGCTTTTCCTCGCGCTCGGCCTTTGCGCGCAGCGCGTAGGCCTTCGCGAGATCGATCTCGGTCGAGTCCGACGAGGACGATGCCTGGCCGCCGCCGGTCCGCTGCGCGCGGTCATGCCTGCGTCCGGCGGGCTCGCCACGACCGGAATCCGCCGGACCGGGTGCCTTGCCCGCGGCACCATCCTTTCGGTCGGGCTTGCCCTTCGGCCCGTGGCCATCCTTCGGCCCCGGCTTCGAGGGCGGCTTGGGTGCCGGCTTGAAGCCGAGCGCGAGCAGCTGGTCCTTGAGCGAGCCGGTCATGGCTCGGTGCTCCGCCCGGGGCCACCCGGTTGTCCAAGGGCCCCGCCGACGCGAGCAAGCGACTCGCGCAGCCACTCGAGCTCGCGCCGCAGGGCCGCGATCGCGAGCGCCTGCTCCGAGACTTCCCGGTTCAGTTCGCCGACCAGGTCGTCCTGGAACGCGAGCCGGCTTTCGAGCTCCGCGAGCCGGGCGTCGAGCGGATCATCGCCGGTCTGCGCCACGACGCGCCTCAAGCCGCAGCCGGACGCCCCGACAGCAGGGCGTCGAAATAGGCGATCGTCCGCATCAGGCCCTCGCGCAGCGGCACGCGCGGCTCCCAGCCGAGCACCCGGCGCGCGTAGCCGATGTCGGGCTGGCGCTGCACCGGATCGTCGGCCGGCAGCGGGCGGAAGTCGAGCGTGGAGGACGAACCGGTCAGCTCGATCACGAGGTCGGCCAGTTCCCGGATCGTGAACTCGCCGGGATTGCCGAGGTTCATCGGCCCGGTCACGTCCGGCGGCGAGGCCATCAGCCTGAGGAAGCCCTCGATCAGGTCGTCGGCGTAGCAGAACGAGCGCGTCTGCAGGCCCTCGCCGTAGATCGTGAGCGGCTCGCCACGCAGCGCCTGCACGATGAAGTTGCTGACCACGCGGCCGTCGTTCGGATGCATTCGCGGGCCGTAGGTGTTGAAGATCCGCGCGACCTTGATCTCGAGCCCGTGCTGGCGGTGGTAGTCGAAGAACAGCGTCTCGGCGCAGCGCTTGCCCTCGTCGTAGCACGAACGCGGTCCGACCGGGTTCACGTGGCCCCAGTAGCTCTCGGGCTGCGGATGCACCTTCGGATCGCCGTAGACCTCGCTGGTCGAGGCCTGGAAGATCCGCGCGCGCAGCCGCTTGGCGAGCCCGAGCATGTTGATCGCGCCGTGCACGCTGGTCTTGGTCGTCTGGACCGGATCGTGCTGGTAGTGGATCGGCGAGGCCGGGCACGCGAGGTTCCAGATCTCGTCGACCTCGAGGTACAGCGGGAAGGTGACGTCGTGGCGCAGGAACTCGAAGCGGGGATGGCCGAGCAGGTGCGCGATGTTGCGCTTGGTGCCGGTGAACAGGTTGTCCGCGCAGACCACCTCGTGACCCTGCTCGAGCAGGCGGTCGCACAGGTGCGAGCCGAGGAAGCCCGCGCCCCCGGTCACGAGGATGCGCTTGACCGGATCGAGCTGGCGACGCTCGCGCGACGTGATCATCCGGCCCTCCCGCCTTGCGCGGATCGGCCGCGGCCGATGCCGTAGTACGCGATGCCGGCGGCCTCGACCGCGCGCGGATCGTAGATGTTGCGGCCGTCGAAGATCACCTTGTGCCCGAGGCTCGCGGCGATGCGGCCGAAGTCCGGGCTCCAGAAGGCCTTCCACTCGGTCACGACCGCCAGCGCGTCGGCCCCTTCGATCGCATCGAAGGCGTCCTCGCACAGGACCAGATCGTCGCGGTCCGGATACAGCCGGCGCGCCTCGCCGAGCGCTTCCGGATCATGCGCGCGCACGCGCGCGCCGGACGCCCACAGCGCCTCGATCAGCACCCGCGACGGCGCCTCGCGCATGTCGTCGGTATTCGGCTTGAACGCGAGGCCCCAGATCGCGATCGTGCGCCCGGCCAGCTGGCCGTCGAAGTGGCGCGAGATCAGCGCGAAGAGCCGTTCCTTCTGCGCCCGGTTCACTTCCTCGACCGCCGGCAGGATCCTGGGCTCGTAGCCGAACTGGCGCGCGGTGTTCTCGAGCGCCCGCACGTCCTTCGGGAAGCACGAGCCGCCGTAGCCGGCGCCCGGGTAGATGAACGAGTAGCCGATCCGCGGATCCGAGCCGATGCCGTGGCGGACCAGCTCGACGTCGGCGCCGACCCGCTCGGCGATGTTCGCGATCTCGTTCATGAAGCTGATCTTGGTCGCGAGCATCGCGTTGGCCGCGTACTTGGTCAGTTCCGCGGAGCGCGGATCCATCAGCACGATACGCTCGTGATTGCGGTTGAACGGCGCGTACAGCGCCTTCAGCAGTTCGACTGCCCGAGGGCTGGAGGCGCCGATCACGATCCGGTCGGGGCGCATGCAGTCCTTGACCGCGTCGCCTTCCTTGAGGAACTCGGGATTCGAGACGACCTCGTATTCGACCGCGACGCCGCGCCTCGCGAGTTCGCCGGCGATCGCGTCGCGGACCCTGTCCGCGGTGCCAACCGGCACGGTCGACTTGTTGACCACGACGGCGGGGCGCGCGAGATGCTGGCCGATCGTGCGCGCGACCGCGAGCACGTGGCGGAGGTCGGCGCTGCCGTCCTCGTCCGGCGGCGTGCCGACCGCGATGAAGATCACGTCGCCATGCGCGATGCCGAGCGCGGCGTCGGTCGTGAATCGGAGACGGCCGGCCTTGTGGTTCGGTCCGACCAGGTCCTCGAGGCCAGGCTCGTAGATCGGCAGCTCGCCGCGCTCGAGCCGCGCGACCTTGTCGGCATCGACGTCGACGCAGACGACCTCGTTGCCGACTTCGGCGAGGCAGGTTCCGGTGACGAGTCCGACGTAGCCGGTCCCGAAGATCGTGACGCGCATGGTTCGTGGTCCCCCGTGGTTCGTTCGGAACCGCGACCGGATCGCACCCTCCGCGCGATCGGGCGGTGCCGTCGGCCGATCCCGGGCCGACGGCGCGTCCGGCGGGCGCCCGCCGATCGGCGCGCGCCCGCGAGCCTCGCGGCGTCAGCGGTTCGCCGCGCCGCCTTCCGGCTTGACGATGTCGAGCAGCTCGACGTCGAACACCAGCGTCTGGTTCGGTCCGATCGGGCCGGGCGTGCCCTGTTCGCCATAGGCGAGGTTCGCCGGGATCCAGAACCGGAACTTGCTGCCGACCGGCATCAGCTGCAGGCCCTCGGTCCAGCCCGGAATCACGCCCGCGAGCGGGAACTCGGCCGGCTGGCCGCGATCGACCGAGCTGTCGAACTTGGTGCCGTCGAGCAGCGTGCCGGTGTAGTGCACGCGCACGGTGTCCTCGGCGCTGGGCTTGGCGCCCTTGCCCTCGCTGACGATCTGGTACTGCAGGCCCGAGGCGGTGGTCTTGACCCCCGGCTTGCCCTTGTTCTGGGCCAGGAACTTCTCGCCCTCGGCCTTGTTGCGGTCGGCGGCGGCCTTGCGCTCGGCCTCCATCTTGCCCTGCATCTTGCGCGAGAACTCCTGGCTGACCTCCTGGGCCTGTTCCTGGGTCATCAGCAACTGGCCGCCGGCCAGCGTCGTGTTCATCGCCTGCGCGACGATCGCCGGATCGACCTCGTCCTTGATCGACGACAGCTGCTGGCCGAACATCATGCCGACCATGTAGCTGACCTTCTGCTTCTCGGTTTCAAGCTTGGTCACGGCCTGCTGGGCGAGCGCGGGACCGGCGGCGACCGCGGCGAGCACGGCAACGGCAAGGGTGTTGCGGACGAACGTCTTCATGGGAACTCCTGGGGGGAACTCGTGGGGGGTACCCGGCGCTCAGGCCGGTGGACCAAGGCAGGGCGAGGGATTCTCGCGGCGCGGGGTCGGCAACGCAAACCCGGGATCGCCCGAAGCCCGGGGAACACCGGCGCGGGCGAAGGTTCGGCCGATCGGCCTCCACCGGTTCGCCCGGATTCAGGCATCCGCCGCGCCCGACGACGTCCGGGCCATGCGGGATGCGTCATCCTCGCCGGCGGCGACGGCCTCCCGTCCCGTCCAAGGAGAGTTTCGAGATGACCCGCTACGCCGAAGCCCTGGCCCGCATCGAACGCGAGGTCGGCATTCCGTTCCCACCCGGCAGCGAAGCCGAGGCCGAGGCGCTGGCCCGGTTTCGGGCGTTCTTCGGAACCTTCTCGCCGGACCGGGTCGCGCGTCTGCTCGAGGCGACGTACGCCGAGGACGTCTGGTTCGACGACACGCTGAAGACCGTCGAGGGTCGCGCGGCACTCGGACACTACCTGCACGAGAGCGCCTCGGCGGTCGAGGATTGCCGGGTCTCGATCGACGATGAGGTCACCAACGGCCGCGGCGACTACTACCTGCGCTGGCGCATGATGATCCGCTTCAAGCGTCTCGCGCGCGGACGCGACACCTGGTCGATCGGCATGAGCCACCTGCGCTTCGACCGGGACGGACGGGTCCTGCTGCAGCAGGACTACTGGAACGCGGCCGCGGGGCTCTACCAGTACGTCCCGCTGCTGGGCGCCGGGATCCGGGCGATCCAGCGGCGGCTTTGAGGACCTCGCGGGGCCCGGCGGGCCCCGCGGCCGATCGCGCGAACGAACTCCGAACCCGCGCCTAGAGCGCGGGCGGCGCGTCGGCGGCCCTCGGCGCGGCGAGCGCGCGCTCGATCGCCTCGATCAGTTCCGGCGCATCCGGCGTCACCCGGCTGCCGAAGCTCGCGATCACCTGGCCCCGGCGGTCGACGAGGTACTTGTGGAAGTTCCAGCGCGGAAACTCGCCGCCGGCGCCATCCGCGAGCGCCCGGTAGAACGGCACCGCGGCTTCGCCCTTCACGACCACCTTCTCGAACATCGGGAACTCGACGCCGAAGGTCGTGCGGCAGAACTCGCGGATCTCCTCCTCGGAACCCGGTTCCTGCCCCATGAAGTCGTTCGACGGGAAGCCGACCACCGAGAAGCCGCGACCCGAGTAGCGCTGGTGCAGCGCCTCGAGGCCTTCGTACTGCGGCGTGAAGCCGCACCGGCTCGCGGTGTTGACCACCAGCAGCACGGTGCCGCCGAAGCGCTCGCACAGCGAAACCGGCTCCTTCTCGGCGAGTGGGCGGAAGGATGCGCCCTCGAGCACCCCGCATTCAGCCGCCGTTGCCAGCAGCGGCGCCAGCAGGGTGACCCCGAGCAGGTAGCGCAACACGTTGATCTTCATGCGGTTTCTCTCGGTGGGCCGGACTGAACGTCCCGTGCATCGTGCTCGAAGCCGCATCAGCGACGGGTGAACGCGCCGGACCGCTTGACATCGGCGTTTTTGGTGTTATGGTTCACTACAACACCGGTCCAACGCAACGCCAAAGGAGCTGCCATGACCTTCCCCCGCAACCGCACGCTGATCACGGTCGCCGTCGCGCTGTCGATCGGATATGCATCCGCGGCGGCCGCAGCCGAATCCCATCGGGCTTCTGGCGAGCTGCCGATGCTCCCGGTCGTCACCGTGACGCCGGACGCCGCCGACCTCGCGCGCGCCGCCGGCCGCGGCCTGCCTCTGCTGCCGATGGTCACGGTGACCCCGGACGCGATGCCGGCGTTCGAGCCGCTGCCAGGCCCGCTGGCGCGCGAGCGCGTCGCCGACGGCCGCGTGCTGCCGCGCCTGCCGACCATCGAGGTCGCGGCCACGGTGGCGCCGGTCGAGCCCGAACCGGGCATCGCGGCCCGCGAGGCGGTCGAGCCGGTCGCCGTCGGCGAAGCCCAGCGCGGCACGCGATTCGTCATCCGCGGCGCGTCCAGCGTACGCTTCGTGATGCCGTACTACTCGTTCGGCAACCGCACCGGAGGCGTCGAGCCGTGAGTGTCGCGATCGATCCGGCCCGGCCGGATCGAGGCACGGCGCCGCCGTCCGGCACGCGACGGACGGCGCCTCCGGGCCGCCAGCGGAGCTGCCCGCCGCGCGGCGACCGGCTCGCTCCGGACCGTTGCGGGACCCAGACCTCGGAACGAACGCCATGACCATCAGCTGGAACGACCACACCCCGATCTACCGCCAGCTGCGCGAGCGGGTCGTGGCGATGATCCTCGACGGGGCGCTGAAGCCCGGGGACGCGCTGCCGTCGGTGCGCCAGGTCTCGGCGGAGTTCCAGCTGAACCCGATCACGGTCTCGAAGGCCTACCAGGAGCTGGCCGACGAGGCGCTGGTCGAGAAGCGCCGCGGACTCGGGCTCTACGTGACCGAGGGCGCGCGCGAGGCCCTGCTCGCGCGCGAGCGCGAACGCTTCCTCAAGGACGAATGGCCACCGATGCGCGAGCGCATCCAGCGGCTCGGCTTCGACGTCGCCGAACTGGTCGGCGAGGCACTGGAACGGACCGGAGGCGATCGATGAGCGCCGTGATCACCGCGGAGAACCTCCGCAAGCAGTACGGCCGCAAGGGCACCCTCGCGCTCGACGGCACCAGCTTCCGCGTCGAGGCGGGCCGCATCGTCGGACTGATCGGCCCGAACGGCGCCGGCAAGACCACGGCGCTCAAGGCGATCCTCGGCCTGACCGACGTCGAGGGCCGGCTCGACGTGCTCGGCCTCGATCCGCGCCGCGAGCGCGAGCGCCTGATGGAGCAGGTCTCGTTCATCGCCGACGTCGCGGTGCTGCCGCGCTGGATCCGCGTGCGCGAGGCGATCGACTACGTCGAGGGCGTGCATCCGCGCTTCTCGCGCGCCACCTGCGAGCGCTTCCTCGCGCGCACCGAGGTGAAGCCCGCGATGCGCGTGCGCGAGCTCTCGAAGGGCATGATCGCGCAGCTGCACCTCGCGCTGGTGATGGCGATCGATGCCCGGCTGCTGGTGCTGGACGAGCCGACGCTCGGGCTCGACATCCTCTACCGCAAGCAGTTCTACCAGTCGCTGCTCGAGGACTACTTCGACGCCGACAGGACGATCCTCGTCACCACCCACCAGGTCGAGGAGATCGAGCACATCCTGACCGACGTGCTGTTCATCCGCCACGGACGGATCGTGCTGGATGCCGCGATGGATGCGATCGGCGAGCGCTTCGCCGAGGTCATGGTCGGGCCCGGCGAGCGCGAGGCGGCGCTGGCGCTCGCGCCGCTGTCGGAACGCCAGGTGTTCGGCAAGAGCGTGTTCCTGTTCGACGGCGCCGATCCAATGCGTCTCGCCGCCCTCGGCGAACGTCGCCAGCCGGGTCTCGCCGACCTCTTCGTCGCGATGATGCAGCGGCCCGAGACGGCCGCGGGAGCCGCCCGATGAAAACCCTTGCCACGCTGCTCCGGCGCGAGTACCAGGAGAACCGCGCCGGCTTCCTGTGGACCCCGATCGTGGTCGGCGCGGTGTTCACGCTGCTGACCCTGATCGGCCTCGCCACCGCGATGGTCAAGGGTCCGAAGGCCGGACTCGTGATCGACGGCGTGCCGGTCTCGGAACTCGTCGATCGGCTCGGCCCGTCGGAACTGGCCAAGCTCGGCGGCGGCATCGACGTCGCGCTCGGCGGGCTCTGGGCGCTGCTGCAGGCGGCGCTGTACTTCGTGGTCCTGTTCTACCTGCTCGGCGCGCTGTTCGACGAACGCCGCGACCGCAGCGTGCTGTTCTGGAAGTCGCTGCCGGTATCAGACGCGAAGACCGTGCTGTCGAAGGCCGCGAGCGCGGTGTTCGTCGCGCCACTGATCGCGTGGGCGGTGTCGGCGGCCTTCGGCCTCGTCTTCCTCGTCGTGCTGAGCGTCTATGCGCTGTGGCTGGGGCTCAACCCGGTCACCGCGATCTGGGGCCCGGCCTCGCCGCTGTCGGTGTTCGCCGTGACCCTCGCGATGGTGCCGCTGACCGCGCTGTGGTCGCTGCCGATGGTCGGCTGGATGCTGCTGTGCTCGGCCTTCGCCCGGCAGCGCCCGTTCCTGTGGGCGATCGGCGTGCCGGTGCTGGTCGGCCTGATGCTGGCCTGGCTCGGCGTGCTCCGGGTCTTCCGCGACGGCGCCGAGTTCTACTGGCAGCACGTGTTCCTGCGCCTGACGACCAGCGTCGTTCCGGGGAACTGGCTGTGGTTCGACGGCAGCGGCGGACTCGACTTCGATCCGGGCACCGGCAGCCTTGCCACAACGCTGCTCGACGGCGCCGGGGCGCTGGTGACGAACCCGGCGACGTGGATCGGCGCGGTGGTCGGCGCGGCGCTGGTCGCCGCGGCGATCGAGGTGCGACGGCGCGTCAGCGAGTGACCGCGGCCCGCGGCCGGCCGTTCACCCGGGCCCGCACCCGAGGTGACGCAGCACGCCGCGCAGCACGATCAGCGCGGTCGTGAGCGCGATCGCGGTCATCACGACCGCGCCGAATCGCGCCCAGCGGCCGCCCAGCTCGCCACCGCGGAAGCGCAGGCGCCCGGTCCGCCAGCCGCGGATCGCCTCGCGCTGGAACGCGATCGCGACCAGCGCGCCGAGCAGCAGGATCGGCCACCAGACGAGGAGCTCCGCCTCGGACTGCGGCAGCCAGTGCGGGATCGTCCGGGGCGGCGCGCCGGGCATCGGTGGCGTCGCCGACGATCAGCCGCCGGCCGACCCGGGCCCGTCGCCGACGATCCCACCCTGCGCGAGCCGGAGCGGATCGAGGTACTTCCTGAGCGCCGACTCCTTCATGCCGGTGGTCTCGCGCGCGACCTCGAGGATCGGACGACCCTCCTTGTAGGCCCGCTTCGCGGTGGCCGCGCCCTTCTCGTAGCCGATCACCGGGTTCAGCGCGGTGACCAGGATCGGGTTGCGTCCGAGCGCCGCGTTGATCCGTTCCGGCCTGACCTTGAAGCCGGCGATCGCGGCGTCGGCGAGCTGGCGCGAGGCGTTGGCGAGGATCTCGATCGACTGCAGCAGGTTGTAGGCGATCACCGGCAGCATCACGTTCAGCTGGAAGTTGCCGGACTGGCCGGCGATCGTGATCGTGGTGTCATTGCCGATCACCTGCGCGCAGACCATCGTCACCGCCTCGGGGATCACCGGATTGACCTTGCCGGGCATGATCGACGAGCCCGGCTGCAGCGCCGGCAGCTCGATCTCGCCGATGCCGGCCAGCGGCCCGGAGTTCATCCAGCGCAGGTCGTTCGCGATCTTCATCAGCGCGCAGGCCAGCGTGCGCAGCTGGCCGGACAGCTCGACCGCCGAATCCTGCGCCGACATGTTCTCGAAGGGACTTGCGCCCGCGACGAAACGGAAGCCGGTCGTGGCCGCGAGGTGCTTGGCCACCAGCCCTCCGAAGCGCTTGTCGGCATTGATCCCGGTGCCGACCGCGGTGCCGCCCTGCGGCAGCCGCGCGAGTCGCTTCAGCGTGTCCTCGATGCGCTCGATCGCGGTACCGACCTGCGCCGACCAGCCCGAGAGCTCCTGGCCGAAGGTGATCGGCATCGCGTCCATCAGGTGCGTGCGGCCGGTCTTGACCGTGCGCTTGAGCTCGCGTGCGCGCACGTCGATCGTCGCCTTCAGCTGCCGCAGCGCCGGGATCAGCTTCTCGCGCGTCGCGAGGCAGCCCGAGACCTGGATCGCGCTCGGGATCACGTCGTTCGACGACTGGCCCATGTTGACGTGGTCGTTCGGATGGACCTTGTCCTTGCCGACCGTGCCGGCGAGGCGCGCGATCACCTCGTTCGCGTTCATGTTGGTGCTGGTGCCGGACCCGGTCTGGAACACGTCGACCGGGAACTGGGCGTCCACCTCGCCCCTGGCGACCCTCATCGCCGCCTGCGCGATCGCCTTCGCGACCGGCTTCCTGAGGTAGCCGAGCTCGGCGTTCGCCGTCGCGCACGCCGCCTTGATCAGCCCGACCGCGCGGATGAACTCGCGCGGCATCGCGAGCCCCGAGATCGGGAAGTTCTGCACCGCCCGCTGCGTCTGCGCGCCGTAGAGCGCATCCGCTGGGACCTTGAGCTCGCCCATGCTGTCGCGTTCGATGCGGAATCCGCTCATCGTCGTGTGCCCGTCGGTGGGTGAGGGAAGCCTGAAAGTATAGGCCGTCGGGGCAAGCGCCCCGCATCGCGAGCAGGCAGCCGGAGCCCGGTCGGATGCCTCCCGGTATCCTCCACGGTCCCGGTTCCGGCGCCGCCCCCGATGTCCCTCGATCCGCTCGAAGCGCTCTCTCCCCTCGACGGTCGCTACGCCGGCAGGATCCTGTCGCTGCGGCCGATCTTCAGCGAATCCGGCCTGATGCGGGCGCGGGTGCGGGTCGAGATCGCCTGGCTGCTGGCGCTGGCCGATGCGCCCGAGGTGCCCGAGGTGCCTCCGGTCGAGGCCGCCGACCGCGCGTTCCTGCTCGCGCTGGCCGAGGGCTTCGACCTCGAGGCGGCGCGGCGGGTCAAGGCGATCGAGGCGACGACCAACCACGACGTCAAGGCGATCGAGTACTGGATCAAGGAGCGGATCGCGGCGCGGCCGGCGCTGGCCGCGATCTCGGAGTTCGTGCACTTCGCGCTGACTTCCGAGGACGTCAACAACCTCGCCTACTCGCTGATGCTGGAGGACGCGCGGCGGCAAGTGCTGCTGCCGGCCCTCGACCGCGTGCACGAACGCCTCGCCGGCATGGCGGCGGCGTGGGCGAGGCTGCCGATGCTCTCGCGCACCCACGGCCAGCCCGCGAGCCCGACCACGCTCGGCAAGGAGATCGCGAACGTGGCCGCGCGGCTCGCGCGCCAGCGCGATCAGATCGCCGGCGTCGCGCTGACCGGAAAGCTCAACGGCGCGGTCGGCAACTACAACGCGCACCTCGCGGCCTACCCCGAGGTCGACTGGCCCAGGCTCGCGCGCGGCGTCGTCGAGGGCCTCGGTCTGCCGTGGAACCCGATGACGACGCAGATCGAGCCGCACGACGGCATCGCCGAGCTCGCCGACGCGATCGCGCGCGCGAACACCGTGCTGATCGACTTCTGCCGTGACGTCTGGGGCTACGTGTCGCTCGGCTACTTCCGCCAGGCGCTGGCGGCGGGCGAGGTGGGCTCGAGCACGATGCCGCACAAGGTCAACCCGATCGACTTCGAGAACGCCGAAGGCAACCTCGGCGTCGCGAATGCCCTGTTCGGCCACTTCGCCGCGAAGCTGCCGATCAGCCGCTGGCAGCGCGACCTCACCGACTCGACCGTGCTGCGCGCGCTCGGCACCGCGTTCGGCCACACCCAGGTCGCGCTCGACTCGCTCGCGCGCGGCCTCGCCAAGCTGTCGGCCGATCCCGAGCGGCTCGCGGCCGACCTCGACCGGCACTGGGAGGTGCTGGCCGAGGCGATCCAGACCGTGATGCGCCGCCACGGCCTGCCGGAGCCCTACGAGCGCCTGAAGGCGCTGACCCGCGGCCAGGCGATCACGCGCGAGTCGCTCGCGGCCTTCATCGACGGGCTCGAGCTGCCGGAGGCCGAACGCGCGCGCCTGAAGGCGATGACCCCGGCGAGCTACATCGGGCTCGCGGCGGACCTCGCCGTGGCGCCGCGATGAGCGCCGGGCCGCCGATCGAGATCGACGCCCGTCGTGCGCCGCCGCTCGGGATGCCGGCGCGGCGCTTCCTCGCCGACCACTGGCAGCGGCGTCCACTGCTGATCCGCGGCGCCTTCCCGGACCTCGTGGCGCCGATCGACGGCCATGATCTGGCCGGCGTCGCCTGCGAGGAGGGCTCGCTCGCGCGGCTCGTCCGCCACGACCGTCGCCGCGACCGCTGGCGGGTCGCGAGCGGGCCGTTCTCGCCCGCCGACTTCGCGCGCCTGCCGAGGCGCGACTGGACCCTGCTGGTGCAGGACTGCGACAAGTGGTTCGAGGAGGTCGGCGCGCTGCTCGGCGCGTTCCGCTTCGTGCCGTCGTGGCGGATCGACGACGTGATGATCAGCTACGCCGTGCCGGGTGGCTCGGTCGGCGCGCACGTCGACCAGTACGACGTGTTCCTGCTCCAGGCCCACGGCCACCGGCGCTGGCAGGTCAGCACCGCTCCGGACGCGCCGACCGCGTTCCGTCCCGACGTCGAGCTGAAGCTGCTCGAACGCTTCGAGCCGACGCACGAGTGGCTGCTCGGCCCCGGCGACATGCTCTACCTCCCGCCCGGCGTGCCGCACCACGGCGTCGCCGAGGACGAGTGCCTCACGTTCTCGGTCGGGATGCGGGCGCCCTCGCTCGCGGAACTGGCGATCGAGTACGTCGAGCACGTCGAGTCGCGGCTTCCGGACGAGCTGCGCTTCACCGATGCGACGCGCGCGCCGCCCGCCTCGCCGTCGGAACTGCCGGCCGCCGAGATCCGGCGCCTGCGCGGCGCGCTCGAGCGCGCGCTCGCGCTCGACGAGGCCGGCTTCGCGGCGTTCGCCGCGCGCTTCCTGTCGCGCTACCGCTCGGCCGCGATGCCGCCCGCGGTCCCGAAGCGGCCGTTCACGCCTGCGACGCTGGCCGCGCGGCTCGCGCGCGGCGAGGCGATCGTCCGCAATCCGTGGTCGCGCTACGTGTTCCATCGCGTCGGCGACGGCGCGGAACTGGTGTTCGGCGGCGCCGGCATCGCGGCATCGCTCGCGCTGGCCCGGCGCCTGGACCGGGTCGAGCCGCTCGATGCGGGCGCCTTCGCGGACCTGTCGGCAGCGGATCAGGCCGTCGTGGCCGACCTCGTCAACGCGGGTCACCTGGTGTTCGCCTGAGTTCCGGGCGAGACGCCGGTCGCGACCTGCGGTCGCGCCTGCGGTCGAATCGGTTTTCTCGTCGTAGGAGCGGGCGACGCTCGCGATCCGGGGGCTACCCAGCACTGCGGCACCGGGCGCGCGGCACTCGATCGCACGCGCCCGTCCGGCCCGCCGTGGCGCGCGCCCCCGGGGCGCCTTACGATCCCGACATGCTCGACCTCCGGCTCGACTTCGCGACCTTCGCCGCCGACCGCCGCGACCTGCTGGCGGTCCGCGAGGAAGTCTTCGTGGCCGAGCAGAAGGTCCCGCCCGAACTCGAGGTCGACGACGACGACCCGCGCTCGATCCACGTGCTGGCCCGGGATCCCGAAGGACGCCCGATCGGCACCGGCCGGCTGACGCCCGACGGGCGCATCGGCCGGATCGCCGTGCTGAAGCCCTGGCGCGGCCACGGCGTGGGCTCGGCGATCCTGCGCTCGCTGCTCGAGACCGCGCGCCAGCGCGGCGCGCGCGAGGTCCGCCTGTCCTCGCAGGTGAGCGCCGAACCGTTCTACGCGCGCTTCGGCTTCGCCGCCGAGGGCGAGCCTTACGATGACGCCGGCATCCCGCACCGGACCATGCGGCTCGCGCTCGACCCGATGCCCGAGCCGCCGCGACCCAGCGCCAGCGAGAAGGCGGCGCGCGAGGAAGCCCGCGAGATCGACTCGCTCGAAGCGGCGCGCGCGGCCGTCGACCGGATCGCCAGCGAGGCCCGCCGGGGGCTCTTCATCTACACCCGCGACCTCGAGCCCGATCTCTACGACCGCGAGCCGGTGCTGGAGGCGATCAAGCGCATCGCGATGACGGGCCGCGAGGCCAGGGTGCGGATCCTCGTGCAGGAGCCCGCGCTGGCCGCCGGCCACGGGCACCGGCTGGTCCACCTGGCGCAGCGCCTGTCGACCGCGATCGAGATCCGCACGCCGGTGATCGACGAGGACCGCCAGTACCCCTCGGCCTTCATCGTCAACGACGGCAGCGGACTGCTGATGCGCCCGATCGGCAGCCGCTGGGACGGCGAGGCGCGCTTCGCGGCGCCGGGCGGGGCGCGCCAGCTGCGCGAGCAGTTCGAGCAGGTGTGGCAGCGCTCGGAACCGCCGCCGGAGTTGCGCCGACTGGCGCTCTGAGGCGGCAGGATCCTCCCCGGCGATCGCGCGACCGGGGCGCTGAACGTCCGACCTCGGTCGCGTCCGGCGTCCCGCTGGGCGCGGGGGGCTCGGCTATACTGCCGCGCTGTTCCGCCGTCGCCTGCCGACGAGCCGATCCCGTGGCCTTGCGGCGCCGAGCGCCGGTCGTAGGAACCCGCCGTGACCTCCCTGATCCAGCAATTCGCGCAGAGTTCGCAGCTCGCCGGCGGCAACGCGGCCTTCGTCGAGGAGCTCTACGAGCGCTATCTCGCCGATCCCGCCGCGGTGGACCCGACCTGGCGGGCCTACTTCGACCAGCTCGGCGGCCGCCAGGCCGGCGACGTCGCCCACGGACCGGTGATCGAGGCCTTCGCGCGGCTGGCGCTGTCGCCGCCGGTGCGCGGCGCGGCGGCCGGCGTCGGCCCCGATCCGGACAAGCAGGCCGGGGTGCTCAAACTGGTCACGGCGTACCGCTCGCGTGGCCATCTCGCCGCGAACCTCGACCCGCTCGGGCTGGCGCAGAAGCCCGAGGCGCCGGACCTCCAGCTGCCGTTCCACGGGCTCGGCCCGGCCGATCTCGACACCGAGTTCGCGACCGGCTCGCTGTCGGCACCGCCGCGGATGCGGCTGCGCGACATCGTCGCGCTGCTCGAGCGCACCTACGCCGGCACGATCGGCGCCGAGTTCATGCACATCTCCGACGCCGAGCAGCGGCGCTGGGTGCACGAACAGCTCGAGCGCGCCGGCGGCCGCTACGAGTTCACCGCCGACGAGCGCCGCCGCACGCTGGCGAAGCTCACGCAGGCCGAGGGCCTCGAGCGCTACCTGCACACCAGGTACGTCGGCCAGAAGCGCTTCTCGCTCGAGGGCGGCGATTCGCTGATCCCGATGATGGACGAGCTGATCCGCCGGGCCGGTGCCGGCGGGGTCCGCGAGATCGTGATCGGCATGGCCCACCGCGGTCGCCTGAACGTGCTCGTCAACACGCTCGGCAAGCCGCCGCACCAGCTGTTCGCCGAGTTCGAGGGTCGCCACGAAGGACCGGACGACCCCGCGCACTCGGGCGACGTGAAGTACCACATGGGCTTCAGCTCGGACGTCGTGACGCCGGGCGGCCCGGTGCACCTCGCGCTCGGGTTCAACCCCTCGCACCTCGAGATCATCGACCCGGTCGTGGTCGGCTCGGTGCGCGCGCGCCAGGTGCGTCGCGGCGACCTCGGCGTCCACGCCCAGGTGATGCCGGTGCTGATCCACGGCGACGCGGCCTTCGCCGGCCAGGGCGTCGTGATGGAGACCTTCCAGATGTCGCAGGCGCGCGGGTTCGCGGTCGGCGGCACGGTCCACATCGTGATCAACAACCAGGTCGGGTTCACGACCCACCGCCCCGACGACGCGCGCTCGACCCTCTACTGCACCGACGTCGCGAAGATGGTCGGCGCGCCGATCTTCCACGTCAACGGCGACGACCCCGAGGCCTGCCTGTTCGCGGTGCGCCTCGCGCACGACTTCCGCGCGAAGTTCCGGCGCGACGTCGTGATCGACCTCGTCTGCTACCGCCGTCACGGCCACAACGAGGCCGACGAGCCGGCGGCGACGCAGCCGCTCATGTACCAGAACATCCGCGCGCGCAAGAGCGCACGCGAGCTGTATGCCGAGCGCCTCGCCACCGAGGGCGTGATCGGCGCCGACGATGCGAAGCGGGCGGTCGACGACTACCGCGCGGCGCTCGACCGCGGCGACGTGATCGCCGAGCTGGCCAAGGACTCGCCGGTCCCGACCACCGACTGGACCCGCCACCTCGAGGCCAAGCCGGACCCGGTCGGCCCGACCACGGTGCCCGAGGCGAAGCTGCGCGCGCTGGCCGAGGTCGTCGCCCGGGTCCCGGACGGCTTCGTGCTGCATCCGCGCGTCGCCAAGATCTACGAGGACCGCGCGAAAATGGCGCGCGGCGAGATGCGGATGGACTGGGGCTTCGCCGAGAACCTCGCCTACGCGACGCTGCTCGACCAGGGCTATCGCCTGCGGGTGGTCGGCCAGGACTCGGGCCGCGGCACCTTCTTCCACCGGCACGCGGTGCTGCACGACCAGAAGACCGGCGCCTCGGCGCTGCCGCTGCGCGCGCTCGCGAAGCGCCCGGAGGACGTCACGATCATCGACTCGCTGCTCAGCGAGGAGGCGGTGATGGCCTTCGAGTACGGCTACTCGACGACCGACCCGAACACGATGGTGATCTGGGAAGGCCAGTTCGGCGACTTCGCGAACGGCGCCCAGGTCGTGATCGACCAGTTCATCTCCTCGGGCGAGGCCAAGTGGGGCCGGCTGTCGAGCCTCGCGCTGTTCCTGCCGCACGGCTACGAGGGCCAGGGCCCCGAGCACTCCTCGGCGCGCCTCGAGCGCTTCCTGCAGCTGTGCGCGCTCGAGAACATGCAGGTCGTGGTGCCGACGACGCCGGCGCAGTTCTTCCACATGATCCGGCGCCAGATGGTGCGCGACCTGCGCAAGCCGCTGATCGTGATGACGCCGAAGTCGATGCTGCGCCTGCCGCGCTCGACCTCCGGGTACGCGGACCTCGCCGAGCGCGGCTTCCAGCTGATGATCCCGGACTCGACCGCGAAGGACCCGAAGAAGGCCAGGCGGGTCGTCGTCTGCGCCGGCAAGGTCTACTGGGACCTCGTCGAGGAAGCGGAGAAGCGCGAGCTGACCGACGTCGCGATCGTCCGGGTCGAGCAGCTCTACCCGTTCCCGCGCGAGCCGCTGGCCGCCGAGCTCGCCCGCTTCGGCGCGGCGAAGGACGTGGTCTGGTGCCAGGAGGAGCCGCAGAACCAGGGTGCCTGGTACCAGATCCAGCACCACCTGCGTTTCTGCCTCGCGCCGAAGCAGCGCCTGCACTACGCCGGCCGGCCGCGCTCGCCGGCCCCGGCCTGCGGCCATCTCCGAACCCACGTCGCCGAGCAGGCCGCGCTGGTCGAGCAGGCGCTGGCCGCGAAGCTCGACGGCGACCGGCCGCCGAACGAATGACCCCCCTTCATCCGCACTGATCCCGCAGGAAGCCCCATGTCGATCGAGGTCAAGGTTCCGGTCCTCCCCGAGTCGGTCGCCGACGCGACCATCGCCACGTGGCACAAGAAGCCGGGCGACGCCGTGCGGCGCGACGAGAACCTCGTCGACCTCGAGACCGACAAGGTCGTGCTCGAAGTCCCGGCCCCGGCCGATGGCGTGCTGAAGGAGATCCGGCAGAACGCCGGCGACACCGTGACCAGCCAGCAGGTGATCGCGGTGATCGAGGCCGGCGCCGCAGACGCTGCGCCGGCGCCGGACGCGAAGCCGGCCGCGGCCCCA
>PVBP01000051.1 GCA_002995625.1 Lysobacteraceae bacterium
GCAGCCGGTCGGCGAGACCCGCCCGGCCCGCCCGCTCCGCCAGGTCCAGCCGAGCTATCCGCCGGACGCGGCGCGGCGACGCCAGGAAGGCTGGGTCGAGCTGAGCTTCACGATCGGCGTCGACGGGCGTGTCAGCGATGTGCAGGTGGTCCGCGCGCAGCCGGCGCGGGTCTTCGACCGCGAGGCGATCTCGGCGATGCAGCAGTGGACGTTCGAGCCGGCGCTCCGGGATGGCCAGCCGGTCCCGAGCCGCGGCGCGCGTCGGATGGAGTTCCGGCTCTGAGCCTGACCGGACCACGCGGCCTGCAGCGTTCGCGGGTCGCGTAGCGCCTCGCGAACGTCACAGTTGGCGGAGCGCGCGTCGGACGGCGCATGTCCGGATGGCTGTCGCGTCCGCTCAGCCACCAGCCGGCGCGACCGGCGCCGGGCGCTGACCGACGTCGCGACGGACCGGCCGGATCACCGGCCTGCGCTCGACGGCCGCGAGGTTGAGCCAGTCGACCGGAGGCAGCCCGAGCACCCGGTCGACGATGGTCGGCAGCAGGCCCGAGGGCGTGGCGGCCTCGTTGTTCCACAACATCACGACGCCGAAATCGTGCTCCGGCAGCAGCGCGATCACGCCGCGGAAGCCCTGCACGGCGCCGCCGTGGAACACGAGGCGATGCCCCATGTAGTCGTAGATGCGCCAGCCGAGCGCGTAGTGGGCCGATCGCACACGCTGGCGCCGCCACGGGACCCGTTCGAGCTCGCCGGGCGTCTCGACCACGGGCGTGTGGATCTCGGCGAGCAGGTCCTCCGGCAGCACGTCTCGGCGGTGGCCGAGTTGCGCGATCGCCCAGATCGCCATGTCGGCGATGCTCGCGTTCGCGCCGGCCGCCGGCACGACGCGGTAGTACGTCTCCTTCGGGAACACTGGGTTGAACGTGTCTCCCGCGCGCACGTGCGGACGCGCCCAGTTGTCGTCGCGGGTCAGCGCATCGCGACCGAAGTTCGCGCGGTCCATGCCGAGCGGGATGAACAGCCGGCGTCGCGCCGCGCTGTCGAAGAACTCGCCGCTGGTCGAGAAGGCGATGTCGCCGATCAGGCTGAAGGCGACGTTCTGATAGCCGTAGCAGTCGCCGACCGGGCAGCGCAACGGCTCCAGCCGCAGCCGGGCCACGAGGTCCGGATACGCGGCCTCCGCCTGCAGCTCCGCGTCGAGCGCCGTGAAGCGCAGGCCGAGACGGTGCGCGACGAGATCGCGGACCGTGGCGCTGGCTGCCTGCTGCGCGTCGATCAGCTCGAACTGGGGCAGCCACGGCTGCACCGGTTCGTCCCACTGCAGGAAGCCTTCCCGGACCAGCATCGCGGCCGTGGTGCTGGCGATGCCCTTGGTCAGCGACGCGAGCCGAAACACCGTATCGACGTCGACCGGCTGGCGCGTCCGCGCGTCGGCCACGCCGACTCCGCGCAGGCTCAGGATCTCGCCGCGATGGACGACGGCGGCCGCGAGGCCGACCACCTGGCCGGTGTCGATCACCTGATCGGTCAGGGACTCGAACTCGGCGACGATCGCCCGCATCGCCGCAGGATCCGGCGGCGCCGCGGTGCTCGCGCCGCTTCCATCCGCCGGCGCGGCCATGACGCCGGCGCCGAGAAGGATGCCGAGCACCGGCGCCAGCCATCCGAGGGCCCGGCGGGCGGCCGCGGGTGCCTTTCGGCACCGGACGGCGGTCCAAGGCTGCATGGTAATCTGGCGAGACATCATCGCGCTCGCCATTGTACGCCTTGCCGGAGGGACCGCCATGTTGACTACGCTCGTGCTGCTCGGAGTCCTCGTCGCCGTGGCCCTGTGGGCCGTCGGCATCTACAACGGCCTGATCGCCGGCCGCAACGCGTACAAGAACGCGTTCGCGCAGATCGACGTGCAGCTGACGCGCCGGCACGACCTGATCCCGAACCTGGTCGAGGTCGCGAAGGGCTACATGCAGCACGAGCGCGAGGCGCTCGAGGCCGTGGTCCGGGCCCGCAGCCAGGCGGTCAGCGCGCAGGACGCCGCGAAGGCCAATCCCGGCGATCCGGCGACGATGGCGGCGCTGTCGGGCGCGGAGAACCAGCTGACCGCGACGCTCGGCCGGCTGTTCGCGCTGTCCGAGGCCTACCCGGACCTCAAGGCCAATCAGAACATGATGCAGCTCTCCGAGGAACTGTCCTCGACCGAGAACAAGGTCGCGTTCGCGCGCCAGGCCTACAACGACGCGGTGATGGCATACAACAACAAGGTCCAGATGTTCCCCGGCAACATCGTGGCCGGAATGTTCAACTTCGTGGCCGCCGCGCTGCTCGAGATCGACAACCCGGCCAAGCGCGAGGCACCGCAGGTCAAGTTCGGCTGACGCAAGGCTCGTCGACGCCACGGCGCGTCGCCGCGCGCGATCGACGCGCCGGACGACGCGCACGTTCGAGGGACGGAGGCGCCTGATGGACTTCTTCGGTGCGCAGGAGCACGCGCGCAGGCAGTCGCGGCGGCTCGTGTGGCTGTTCCTGCTCGCGGTGCTCGCGATCGTCGTCGCGCTGAATCTCGTCGTGGTCGGCGTGCTCGAGCTCGGCGCCGATCCGAGGCGCGCGGCCGGTGCGACCCTGTTCGACCGTCACGGCTCCGCGATGGTCGCGACCACGCTGCTGACCCTGGCCGTGATCGGCGTCGCCGCGCTGTTCAAGGTCGGGCGGCTGCGCGCCGGCGGTGCCGCGGTCACCCGCGAACTCGGCGCGACGCTGGTGCCGATGGACACGCGCGATCCGCTGCTGCGGCGGCTGCGGAACGTGGTCGAGGAGGTCGCGATCGCGTCGGGCGTGCCGGTGCCGCAGGTGTTCGTGCTCGAGGACGAGGAGGGCATCAACGCGTTCGCCGCCGGCTACGCGCCGGGAGATGCCGCGGTCGCGGTCACCCGCGGCGCGCTGGAGCGGCTCTCGCGCGACGAGCTGCAGGGCGTGATCGCGCACGAGTTCAGCCACGTCCTCAATGGCGACATGCGGCTCAACATCCGCCTGATGGGCGTGCTGTTCGGGATCCTCGTGCTCGCGATCGTCGGGCGCGAGGTGCTGCTGCGCATGCGCGGCGGCAACAACCGCAATGCCGGCGCGATCCTGCTGATCGCGCTCGGCCTGCTCGTGATCGGCTACGTCGGCCTGTTCTTCGGCCGCCTGATCAAGGCCGGCGTCTCGCGCCAGCGCGAGTACCTGGCCGACGCCTCGGCGGTGCAGTTCACCCGCCAGCCCGACGGGATCGCCGGCGCGCTCAAGAAGATCGCGGCCGGCAGCGCCGGCTCGAAGCTGACGCAGCACGATGCCGAGGAGATCAGCCACATGCTGTTCGGCGACGGCGTCGGCTACTCGGCGCTGTTCGCGACCCATCCGCCGATCCTCGATCGCATCCGCCGGGTGCAGCCGGGCTTCGATCCTCGCGAGCTGAAGCCGCTCGCGGCCGCGATGGCCACCGGCGCGGTCTCGGGGAGCAACCTCGCCGCCGCCCGTGCCGAGCTCGCGATCGGGCTGCACGGCGCTGCCGAGCGGCCGGTGCCGCCGCCGTTGCCGGCCTCGGGCCACGCGCTGCCACTCGAGGCGAGGTCGGTGGCGGCTCAGGTCGCCAATCCAGGTCGCGATGATTACCTGCTCGCAGGGACGATCGCCGCGGCGATCCCGTCCGCGCTGCTGGAACTGGCGCGGGGGCCGGAGTCCGCGCCGTGGCTGGTGCTGGCGCTGCTGCTCGACGCCGATGACGGGCTCCGGTCGCGGCAGCTGGCCGCGATCGACGCTCGACTCGGCGGCGACGGGGCGCGGCTGGCCGGCGAGTTTCGCCTTCGCCTCGGGGAGCTGCACCCGATGCAGGTGCTGCCGCTCGCGCAGCTCGCGTTCCCGGCGCTGCGGCGCCAGTCACGCGGGTTCCTGGGCCGCTTCGGCGCGGCGCTCGAGGACGTCGTGCATGCCGACGGGCAGGTCTCGATCCGCGAGTACTGCCTGATGCGTCTCGTCGCGGTGCATCTCGGCGAAGCCCTCGATCCGGGTCGCGGCCGCATCCTCGGCTCGCTCAAGCTGGCCGACTGCCGCCGCGAGGTCATGGCCCTGATCGCGACGCTGGCCGTCTCCGGCCACGCGGGCCGCGAGGCGGCCGCGCGCGCCTTCGCGGCCGGCATCGGTCCGATGTTCGGCAGCGACGCGATCGCCTTCGCAGCCCCGGACGACTGGCGCGCGGCGCTCGACGAGGCCTGGCCGAAGCTCGACCGGCTCAACGGCGAGAGCAAGCAGCTGCTGGTCGAGGGGCTGGTCCGGACGATGATGCACGACGGCCGCGTCACCGTCGCCGAATCCGAACTGCTGCGAACGGTCTGCGCAGCCCTGCACTGCCCGCTGCCGCCGATGCTGGCGCGCTGACGTCGCCGGGCGCGGCGAGCCGCGTCGCCGGTCCTCCGGTCAGGCCGCCGCGCGGCCGAGGATCAGGTCGCTGGCCTTCTCGGCGATCATCACGGTCGGCGCGTTGGTATTGCCGCCGATCAGCTTCGGCATCACCGACGCGTCGACCACGCGCAGGGCCTCGACGCCGCGCACCCGCAGCGCCGGATCGACCACGGCGCCGTCGTCGCGACCCATCCGGCAGGTGCCGACCGGGTGGTAGATCGTCTCGGCCTTGCGCCGGATGAAGGCCGCGATCGCGGCGTCGTCGCGCGCCTCGCGACCCGGCGCGATCTCGTCGCCGCGAAACGGCGCAAACGCCTTCGCGCCGAGGATGCCGCGCGAGAGCTTCACGCACTCGACCAGCGTCGCGAGATCCCTGCCCTCGGGGTCGGACAGATAGTTCGGGAAGATCCGCACCTTCGCCGCCGGATCGGCCGACGCGAGCTCGAGCCGGCCGCGGCTCTCGGGCCGCAGGCCGCAGGCATGCAGCGTGAAGCCGTAGCCGGGCAGCCGGTTGCGGCCGTGGTCGTCGAGCATCGCCGGCACGAAATGGAACTGGATGTCCGGACGTGCATCGGGCGCCAGTCGCGAACGCAGGAAGCCGCCGGCCTCGGCGATGTTGCTGGTGCCGATGCCGCGGCGGAACAGGTAGAACTCGAGCGCGACCCGCAGGTCGTTGGTGCGGTCGTAGGTGATCGGCCGGGTGGCGCGGTACAGCGTGCAGGCGTCGAGGTGGTCCTGCAGGTTCGCGCCGACGCCCGGCAGGTCCGCGGTCACGGCGAGGCCGTGCGCGCGCAGGTGGTCGGCCGGCCCGATGCCGGAGAGCATCAGCAGCTGCGGCGAGTTCAGCGCGCCCCCGCAGAGGATCACCTCGCGCGAGGTCTCGGCGCGGTGGACCCGTCCGCCGCGGGCGTACTCGATGCCGACCGCGCGGCCGCCCTCGACCAGCACCCTCCGCGCCAGCGCGCGCGTGACCACGGTCAGGTTCCCGCGCTCGCGGGCCGGCGCGAGGTAGGCGACCGCGGTGCTGCAGCGCGCGCCGTTCCTCTGGGTCACCTGGTACCAGCCGAAGCCTTCCTGGATCGCGCCGTTGAAGTCGCGGTTGAGCGGGAGTCCCAGCTCCGCGGCGGCGTCGAGGAACACCTGCGAGAGCGGGTTGCGATGGCGCAGGTCGGCGACGTTGAGCGGGCCGCCGCTGCCGTGCCACTCGTCGGCGCCGCGTTCCTGGTTCTGCGAGCGGCGGAAGTACGGCAGCACCGATGCGTAGTCCCAGCCGGTGGCGCCGAGCGCGGCCCACTCGTCGTAGTCGGCGCGGTGGCCACGGATGAAGCACATCGCGTTGATCGAGCTCGAGCCGCCCAGCACCTTGCCGCGCGGCCACCACAGCCGGCGGCCGCCGAGCGCAGGCTCCGGCTCGGTGTCGTAGTCCCAGTTGACGCCCTTGCGGCCGACCAGCTTGGCGAGACCGGCCGGCATGTGGATGAAGGGGTGCCAGTCGCGCGGTCCCGCCTCGAGCAGCAGCACCCGATTCGAGGGATCCGCGGAGAGCCGGTTCGCCAGCACGCAGCCGGCCGAGCCGGCGCCGATGATGATGTAGTCGTACACGGGATGCGGATGCCCTCCAGACCCGGCGGCGCACCTGCCGTGCGGCGCACGATCCGCCTTGGTTGAATCGACCGATGACCGTACGCCGGGCGCGATAGAGCAAATGCTCCGCGACCTGCGCCGGCACGCCGGCTCGCCGGTTCTACAATCGCGGACATGCCTTCGACCCTCGACCCGCGCGCGGCCCCGCCGCCGAAGCCCGAGCCGCCCGATCCGTCGGACTGCTGCGGCAACGGCTGCGATCCCTGCGTCCACGATCTCTACGGCGAAAAGCTCGCCGAGTGGGAGCGGCGGGTCGCCGCATTCGAGGCCGAGGCCGGCCGCGTGCCCGGGCGTCCCGCGACGTGAAGCGCAGGCTCGATCGATGAGCGCGGTCGCGGACCTCCCCGCGGGCGGCGAGCGGCGCTGGCTCGGCGCGACCCGCGCCGAGTGGCCCGCGCTGCTGTGGTCCTTCGTCTACTTCTTCTCGCTGCTCGCCGGCTACTTCGTGCTGCGCCCGCTGCGCGATGCGATCGGAACCGGGCACCGGCTCGAGTGGCTGTTCTCGGGCACCTTCGTCGTGATGCTGCTGCTGGTGCCGGTCTATGGCGCCCTGGTCGCGCGCCTGCCGCGACGGCGCTTCCTGCCGATCGTCTACGGCTTCTTCATCGCCTGCATCGGCGTGTTCCATGTCCAGCTGCAGCTCGAGACCGGGGCGACGATCCGCGGCGCCGCGTTCTTCATCTGGGTCGCGGTGTTCAACCTGTTCGCGGTGTCGGTGTTCTGGAGCTTCATGTCGGACATCTTCAGCACCGGACAGGCGAAGCGCTTCTACGGCGCGATCGGCGCCGGCGGCACGAGCGGCGCGATGGTCGGCTCGCTGCTGACGATGAACCTCGTCGACGACCTCGGCGTGCCGAACATGCTGCTGGTCTCGGCGGCGCTGCTGTCGGTGTCGTTCGTCGCGATCCTGAAGCTGGTGCCGTGGGCGCGGGCGCAGGAACGCCGGCTCGGCTGGCGGCCGGGCGAGGATGCGATCGGCGGATCGGTGTTCGGCGGGGCGAAGCTGATCCTCGGCAGCCGTTTCCTGCAGACCGCGTGCCTGCTGATGTTCTTCGGCGTCGGCGTCGGCACCTGGCTCTACAACCTGCAGCAGGGCTACGCGCGGGTCGCGATCCCGGACGCCGCCGAGCGCGCGCAGTTCTTCTCGCGGCTGGATCTCGCGATCAACTTCATCGTGGTCGTGATCCAGCTCACGCTGACCCGAATACTGCTGGTCCGCTACGGCGTCGCGCCGATGCTGCTGATCCCGGTCGTGTTCGTCGCGCTCGGATTCGTCGCGCTGTCGGCCAATCCGCTGCCGGCCCTGCTGGCCGCGATCCAGATCGGCAGTCGCGCCGGCAGCTTCGCGCTGCTGCAGCCGGCGCGCGAGAGCCTGTTCACGCGGGTCGACCGCGAGAGCCGATACAAGTCGAAGAACTTCATCGATACCGTGATCTACCGCGGCGGCGACGTCGCGTTCGCGTGGGCCTTCGCGTTCCTGTCGGCGGCCTGGGCCGGATCGGTGCCTTGGCTGGCGGCGGTCGGCGTCGGATTGGCGCTCGCGATGGGCGGCGCGGCGATCTGGATGATCCGCGAGCAGCGGCGCCTGCCGGCCGACGCCCACGGTGCGGACCACGAGGCGCCCGCCATTCCTCGGGGACCGGCCTGATGCGCGCCGCCGTTCTGGTCGTGGCCACCGTGCTGGCGGTTGCCGCCGGTGCCGCATCGGCCCAGCCGGTCGGCGGCGACTTCGCCGATCGCTGGTCGGTCGGCGCGCGCGCCGGGATCGTCGCCTCCGATCGGTCCCTTCGTCGCGATGGCGATCTCGTCCTGGCCTCGTTCGGGCGCACGTTCGGCCCTGAATCCGCGCTCGAGATCGAGGGCTTCCGCGAGCGCTCCGATTCCCGCGGCGGCGAGGGACTGCGGAACCGGGGCGTCGCGATCAACCTGTTGACGATCAATCGCGAGCCGCTCTGGGACCCATACTTCCTCGTGGGCCTCGGCGCGATGCGAGTCGCCACGTCGCTGGGGCAACCGGCGCGGCGCGAGACCGTCGCGATCGCGCAGGTGGCGATCGGCGGCCAGTGGGAACTGGTGCTGCCCGAGCGGGTCCTGTTGCGCGCCGAACTGCGGATGCGCGTCGGCAGCGAGCGCGTCGGTCCGTCCGGGCAGGAAGGCTACGGCGACGGGACGCTCAGCGTCGGGCTGACGATCCCGTTCTGAGGCGTGCCGCCGGACTGCGAGGTGCGTTCCGATCGCGTCGACCGTCTCAGTCGAACGTGACGGTCCACCCGACGACCGGGCCGCCGAGCGCGAGATCGAGGCGACGACCACGCTCGCGCCAGTCGACCGCGAGATGCCGCCATCCGAACGACAGGTGGCTCGACGGACCGATCGCTCGATTGGCGGTCGCATGGACCTGCCAGGTCAGCCGCGAATCGACGCCGAAGCCGCCGACGTCGCCGTAGAGCGTCGCGGTCCAGCGTTCGGCGAAGGTCCCGTGCCAGCGCGCGGCGAACACCGGATCGGCGATCGACTCGTTGGCGCGCACGTCGATGCCGGCCAGCGGGACGGCGACGGCGACCCGGACGCGCCACGCGCGCAGGCCGGCGAGCAGATCCCAGCGACCCTCGTCGGACTCGGCCACGGTCCGACCGACGAGCGCGGTCAGCGAGCGCTGGCGTTCGCGCGCGGTCGCCGGCAGCAGCACGCCCGGTGGCGCCCCGGGCGGCGCGACGCGGCCTTCGGTCGATGAGCGGGAGAAACTGAAGTCGCCGATCACGACCCAGTCGTCGCGGCGCGCGAGGCCGGTGACGAATCCGGCGGCATCGAGGTCCTCGAGCAGGTCACGAAACGACTTGTCGACGTCGAGCGTCGGCCCATTCGGGACCGGCCGCACCGTTCCGGACAGTCCGGACATCCACAGGTACGGGGTGAGCTGGCCGCGCCAGCGGCCTTCCGGCGAGGCGATCGCACGATCGGCGCCGATTCCAGCGGCAAGCGCGACGATCAGTGTCGCGGCCATGCGTCGGTCGATGTGCATCATCGCGGCCCCGCTGATCGACAGCCCGGAGCGGGATGCTAGCACCGGGTCCGCGCGTCCATCCGCACGAATTGCTGGCGCGTCGGTGCCGTCGAACCGCGAGCTCGGGCGCTGCCTCGGCCCAGCTCGCCGCCGCGCGCTCAGGGAAACAGCGGCAGCATCGGCCCGAAGCGACCGAGGTTCGGAACCACCAGCGGCAGATTGCCGGGGCTGACGCCCATCCACCGGGCGAGGGCGGCGACCAGTTGCTCGAGGCTGGTGGTCGGGATCAGCGTCCCCTGGGGACCCGTGTACTGCTGGCCACCGAGGTCCAGGGTCGGCAGGGTCCCGTAGATGTTGCCGCCGGCGACGGCGCCGCCCACGACGAACTGGTGCGAGCCCCAGCCATGGTCCGAGCCGGTCCCGTTGGTCCGCAGCGGGCGGCCGAAGTCGCTGGCGGTGAAGCTGACCACCGAGGAGCCGAATCCGCGCTGGTCGAGCACCTGGTGGAAGCGCGCTAGGCCATCGCTGATGGCCCGCAGCGCGTAGCGATGGTCCGCGAGCGAGCTGTGCATGTCGAAGCCGCCGATGCTGACGAAGAACACCTGCCGCCGGATCTGCAACTGCTCGCGCGCCGCGATCATGCGCGCGACCATCGCGAGCCGACCCATCAGGTCGCGATGCCAGCCGCCCGGGCCGGATGGGACGCCGGGCGGGGGGTTGCGGTCGAACAGCGCGTCGATGCCCGCGGTCGCGGCCAGCGCTTCGGTCACGGCCTGTTCGCCGTCGATCGAGCGGCGATAGACCCGAACCAGTTCCTGCTCGAGGCGGTTGGTCCGCGGCGCGTTCAGCATCGCCTGGAACGCGGGGCCGTAGTCGGCATCGTTGAGCGCGGACAGGCGCGTCGCGCCGCCGACCGGATCGAGCGGGAACGGAATGACGTCGGTTCCGACCTGCCACAGGTTGGTCCCGCCGAGCGACACGGCGGCCGAGACCCGACCGCCCTGGTTCGCACTGGCCAGCAGATCGACGATGCGGCCGCCCCAGCCGGTCGCGTTCGAATAGGACGGCACGCCGCCCTGCCAGAACGTGGCCTGGTCGGAGTGGCTGAACAGCTGGGGTGGCACCTCGACGCTGCCGGATTCGTACTGGGCGCGGGTGGTGGGTTGCGCCAGCAGCCCGATGTTGCCGATCACCGCGGCGCGGCCGGCGTCGTAAAGGCCCTTCAGCGTGGCCATGTCGTTCGGCAGCGCGTAGACGCGCCCGCCGAGCCCGGTCGCGGAGAGCGGCAACAGCTCGCTGCGCAGCCGGGTGATGCCGAAGGGCCGCGCGAGCGATCCTTCGCGGGCGATCACGTATCGGTCGTACTCCGGCTGGTCGAACGGGATCAGCGTGTTTCCGCTGTCGTTGCCGCCGAACAGGAACAGGCAGACCAGGGCGCGATAGTCGTTGCCGCTTCCGGCGAGTCCATCGCCGGCCGCGGCCGCGGCGGCGTGGAGCTTGAGCGGCAGCGCGCTGCCGGCGAGCGCGGCGATCGATCCGGCCAGCAGGTCGCGACGGCGGATCGGCCGGCCTGCAGGCGGACTCGGCGGACGCGTGATCAGCCCGTCGGCGGGCGGTCGCGGAGGCCTCATTTCTGCACCTGGTAGTCCGGGGAGGCGAAGAACAGCTTGAGGGCGAGCTTCGCCCGACCGAGGTTTCCGAGGTGCGGCGGCACGCGGTTGATGGCCTCGATCATCGCGGTACGCACGTTCGCGGGCAGCGTCCCGTAGGTCAGCAGCAGGTCGAGCTCGTCGACCATCCGGCCCGGATTGCCACCCAGCGCGACCAGCCACGCGTAGTCGTCGATGTGCTCGCCCCACTGGCCGGTCGTGTTCCACGAAATCCACCGGTGGAACTCGTTGTGGGTGCCGGCGACCGTGAACTCGTGGGTGATCTGGAACTCGGGGGCGACCAGGCCCGCCTGGCGCAAGGGTCCGGGCGGCGCGTAGTTCGGCCGGTAGAAGTTGAAGATCGACGGCGAGCTCATCGGCCACTGGCCGAATGCCGGCGTCATCCGATTGAAGTCGTAGTAGGCCCGGCCGTCGGCATTGGGACGGGTGAAGACCCGCAGGAACTGCAGCCAGCGCACGATCGGCTCGCGCAGCTTGCCGAAGTCCGGATCCTCGATCCGCGCGGGGTCGCGGGCTTCGGGATCGAGCAGGATGGCGCGCCAGACTGCCTTCATGTCGCCACGCACGCCCTGGCCGTTGTCGTTGAACGCCGCGGCGACGCGGGCCACGTAGGCGGGCGACGGGTTCGACGTCACCAGGCGCTGGATCAGCTGGCGGCCGATGAAGGGGCCGACGTTCGGATGCTGGAACAGATGGTCGAGCGCGTCACGCAGGTTGTCCGACGCCGGCCGGTTCGGTGCCAGCGTCCGGCCGAGGAACCGCTTCTCCGATTGCGAGTGGAACATCTCGAACGGCTCGATCGTCGCCTCGGGGCCCCAGCCGAGCCGCGAACCGTACAGACAGACCTGCGGGTTCGGGTCGGTCCGGCAGCGCCGCCAGGTGAACCCGGTGAACACCTTGGCGAGACCGCGGATGTCGGCCTGGCCGTAGGTCGGGATCGGCCGGCCCTGGCCGTCGAGCCGCTGGCTGCCGTCGAGGTTCAGCTCCCACAGTCCGATCGTGAACAGCTGCATGATCTCGCGCGCGTAGTTCTCGTCGGGCAGCCGCCCGGTGACCGGGTCCTCCTTCTCGTTGCCGATGTGGGAGAGATAGAGCCCCATCGACGCCGACAGGGACACCTCCTCGAGCAGCGTGCGGAAGTTCCCGAAGGCGTTGCGGTCGAGCACGTCGAGGAACTGGCGCCCGGGCTGCGAGTCGCGCGGCGTGGTCGAGTCGCCGATCACGAAGATCTGCGACAAGGCCCACGCGGCGCGCTGCCGCAACGGGTCGTTGCCGTAGGCGCCCTTGCGGAATACCGACTCGACGTTCGCGAGCGGGCCCTGGTTGAAGTTGCCACCGTAGAAGCGCTGCACCAGGTCGGTGACGATCGCGGTGTGGTCGGTGCGCGGCTGGGCGAACTGGGCCTCGATCCACGCCGGGATCGTCATGCTGCGGAATGCGACGAGATCGGCACGGGTGGCGCCGAAGCTCGCCTGGGCCAGGAAGCGCGAGGCTTCGGCCGGGTGCGGCGGCAGCTCGAGATCGTAGGTGTTGTCGAAGCCGTGCCCGAAGATCCGCTCCGCGGAGGCGTGCGCGGCAGGCGCGATCAGCAGCAGTGCCAGCATCGCCATGCCGGCCACCGGCCCGTGCCAAGTGGCCGCCCGTGGGGTGCGTGCGTCGCGCGAGACCCTCATGGAGCACCCTGGGCGGAAAGGAGGCGAGGAAAGTCTGACGGCAGCCGCGCCGGACGTCCGCGCGCTCGGTCACACAAGGTGCAGCGACCCGCCGACCGGGGGCGCCGGACAGGTGGTGGTCGATCGGGCGCGATGTGGTCCGCGACCGGGCCCCCGGGCCCGAGGGCGGGCCGGATCCTTGGCGCGCGACGCGGTGCGAGGCGAGCCGTCAGCCGAGCGGGCGCGGCGTCACCCACATCGTGACCTCGGCCCGGACCACGGTCTCGTCGGACTCGTTGCGCACGTCGACCGGCACCACCAGGTCCTGGGCCTCGCCGGGCCGGATCCCGGGTATCCGCGCCATCGCGGTCAGGCGGCCCGTGGCCTTGCGCAGGTAGGAGACGGTCATGCCCTTCGGCAGCCAGCGCATCGACGCCGGCAGGCTCGCATCGGTGCCGAGCCCCGCGACCAGCTCGACCAGGTTGCAGATCGCGATCGCGTGCACGGTGCCGATGTGGTTCTGCACCGCGCGGCGCTGGTCCATGCGCGCGATCGCGACGCCGGGCTCGAGGCGCAGCACGGTCGGGCGGATCGATCCGAAGTAGGGCGCGCGCCAGCACACGAGGCGCGCGTACAGCCAGCGGCCGAGGGCGCTGCCGCCGAGGCGTTCGAACGCGGAGGCGGCAGCGCTGGTCATCGTCCTGCTCCCGGGGATGATGGCGTCCGGCATCGGCCGTCGGACCGAATCCGACGGACGCGCGAGCATAGCGGTCGCCCGCGACGGGCGTTAGCCCGCGATCAGGCCGCGCTGCGCAGCGGTTGCGAGGGCAGGGCGCTCGCCGCGATCAGCTCCTCGTGCGCGAAGTCGTCGACCGCGATCACCTCGAGCGTGATCCGCCGCACCTCGGCCAGCAGCTCGCGCTCGGCGGCGGTCAGCACGCCGGCGCCGACCGCGTCGTCGAGCAGGCGCTCGGGGTCGGGATTCGCGAGCGTCCCGGACTTGATGGCCTTGGCGAGCTTGCGCTCGACCGGCTCCGCGGCGATGACCTTCGGCAGCGCGCGCTCGAGGTAGCCGGTCCAGTGGCCCGGGCCGGTGCCGTGGAAGATTCCGGCCGACAGGCGCGCGCGTGCCTCGCCCGGCGACAGCATCAGGCTCGCGACGCGATGGCCGAGCCGGTCGCCCGGGCTCTTCTCGCGCAGGCCGAGCGGGAACACCAGCGCGCGCAGCAGCCAGGCCACCGGGCGCACCGGGAAGTTGCGCAGGAAGTCGTCGAGCGCGGTCTGGATCCGGTGCACCGAGTCGAACAGCGCCCAGGCGACGAACGGCCGCATCGCTTCCGGGTGCCCCTCGTCCGCGTGACGCTTCAGCACCGCCGAGGCGATGTAGAGGTGCGAGAGCACGTCGCCGAGCCGCGCCGACAGCCGCTCCTTGACCTTGAGCTTGCCGCCGAGGGTCAGCATCGCGGTGTCGGCGACCAGCGCGAGCGCCGCGCTGTAGCGGGTGATGCGACGGTAGAAGCGCGCCGTGTAGCGGTCGCCCGGCGTCGCGCCGAGGCCGGCATGGACGAGGCCGAGGCCGAGCGCGCGCACGCCGTTCGAGATCGCAAAGCCGATGTGCGCGAACACCAACCGGTCGAAGGCGCGGATGCGCGCCACCGGATCGGGCAGCTCGGCGGCCTTGAGCTCGGCCAGCACGTACGGATGGCAGCGGATCGCGCCCTGGCCGAAGATGATCATGCTGCGGGTCAGGATGTTCGCGCCCTCGACCGTGACCGAGATCGGCGCGCCCTGCCACATCCGGCCGAGCCAGTTGCGCGGGCCGAGGATCACGCCCTTGCCGGCGAGCACGTCCATCGCGTCCTTGACCACCTCGCGGCCGGTCTCGGTGGCGTGGTACTTCGCGATCGCGGATGGCACCGCGGGCTTCTCGCCGAGGTCGACCGCGTGCGCGGTCATCCGCGACAGCGATTCGATCGCATAGGTGTGACCCCCGATCCGCGCGAGCGCCTCCTCGACGCCCTCGAAGCGCCCGATCGGCATCTGGAACTGCTTGCGGATCCGCGCGTAGGCGCCGGTGGTGGTGGCGGCCGTCTTGACGAAGCCGGCCGAACTCGACGGCAGCGAGATCGCGCGGCCGACCGACAGGCACTCGACCAGCATCCGCCAGCCGTGGCCGATGCAGCGCTCGCCGCCGATCAGGAAGGACAGCGGCACGAACACGTCGCGGCCGCGCACCGGGCCGTTCTGGAACGGCGTGTTGAGCGGCAGGTGGCGACGGCCGATCTCGAGCCCCGGCGTGTTGCGCGGCACCAGCGCGAGCGTGATGCCACGATCGACGGTGTCGGACAGCAGGCGGTCCGGGTCGTGCAGCCGGAAGGCGAGGCCGACCACGGTCGCGACCGGCGCGAGCGTGATGTAGCGCTTGTCGAAGGTCAGGCGCACGCCGAGCACCTCGCGGCCTTCGTGCATGCCGCGGCAGACGATGCCGTAGTCCGGGATCGAGGTCGCGTCCGAGCCGGCCCACGGGCTGGTCAGCGCAAAGCACGGGATCTCCTCGCCACGGGCGAGCCGCGGCAGGTAGTGGTTCTTCTGCTCGTCGGTGCCGTAATGGAGCAGGAGTTCCGCGGGGCCGAGCGAGTTCGGCACCGCGATCGTCGACGACAAGGTCGCCGAGACGCTCGCGACCTTCTTCAGCACCGCGTGGTGCGCGTACGCCGAGAACCCGAGGCCGCCGTATTCCTTCGGGATGATCATGCCGAAGAAGCGGTGCCGCTTCAGGAACTCCCAGGTCTCCGGGGTCAGGTCGGCGAGTTCGTGGCTGACCTTCCAGTCGTCGACCATCGCGCAGACGTCCTCGACCGGACCGTCGAGGAAGGCCTGTTCCTCGGCGCTGAGCTGCGGCGCGGGCCGTGATTCGAGCTTCGCAAAGTCCGGCTTGCCGCTGAACAGCTCCCCTTCCCAGCCGACCGTGCCGGCCTCGAGCGCGACCTTCTCGGTCTCCGACAGGGTCGGCGTCATCGTGCGGTAGATCGCGAACAGCGGCTTCGAGACCAGCGCGCGGCGCAGCGGGACGACGTTGAGGAGCAGCGCGGGCAACGCGAACAGGGCGCCCAGCACCAGCGCGGCGCCCGGCGGGGTCGCGGCGAGCAGGATGCCGGCGGCGAGCGCGATCGCGGTCGCGAGCGTGCCCTGCCACAGGCGCACCCTGAGGAAGAACGACGCGAACAGCGCGGCAAGCGTGGCGAGGATCGGGACGAGGATGCTCATGCGGACTCCGTGGCGGATGAGGCGTGGGCGTGCGGATGCGGTTCGAGGCCTGCGGGCGCGCGGTCGCGCGGCAGATGGCCATGGCGTGCGAGCCAGTCGGCGACGACCGCGGTGAAGCGGTCGTTGGCGTCGCCGGCGACCATGTGGGTCGCGTCACGCAGCGCGACGTGCTCGGCGTGCGGGACGAGTTCGCGGAACTCGCGGATCGTGTGCTCCGAGACGACATCGCTGCGCCCGCCGCTGACCAGCAGCACCGGGACGCGCAGGGCCATCGCGGCTCGCTTCAGCCGCTCGCCCCAGCGCTCGGCCTCGGCCGCGACGCTGTCGAGCAGCGCGGGATCCCAGTGCCAGCGCAGGCGGCCGTCGGGCGTCGGCACCAGCAGCTTGCGCAGCCGCTCCGGCGAGCGCGCGTCGGCGCGATGCGGCAGGTATTCGCGGATCGCCTGCTGCGCCTCGTCGAGGTCGGCGAACCCGTCGGGGCGTGCGCGCATGAAGCGCAGGATCCGCTCGACGCCGGCCTGTTCCCAGCGCGGCGTGATGTCGACCAGCACCAGGGTCGAGAACAGCGGGCCGCGTTCGGCCTCGGCGACCATCCCGAGCAGGCCGCCCATCGACGCGCCGACCCACGCAGGGCGGGGACCGGCGGCGCCGACCAGCGCGGGCACGTCGGCGATGAAGTCCTCGAAGGTGTACCGTCCACCCGGCGCCCAGCCACTCTCGCCATGACCGCGGCCATCGGCGGTCAGCGCGTGGCCGCCCGCGGCGGCGAGCGCACCGGCGGTCGCGGTCCACGCGTGGCGGGTCTGGCCGAAGCCGTGCGCGAACACCGTCGCCGGACTGCCGGCATCGCCATGGCGGTCGTAGCGCAGGCGCAGGCCGTCCCACGACGCGACCCAGCCGGGGATCGGCTCGGGTCGGGGCACCGTGGCGGTGTGGTTGGCAGGAACGACCATACGGCCCAGTATGGGAGGGCTTGATTCGCCCTGTCAATACGGTAGCGTATGGATCTCGTGAACGCGTCCGTCCGGCCACTTTCAGCTCCCCCTCCGTCCGCGCCGGACCCGCTGCCGGCGAAGCCGGATCGCGGCCGCCTCTCGGCCGACGCCTGGGTCGACGCCGCGCTCGACCTGATCGCCGAGCAGGGTGTCGCCGCGCTCGGCGTCGAGCCGCTGGCACGCCGTCTGGGGGTGACCAAGGGCAGCTTCTACTGGCACTTCGAATCGCGCGATGCGCTGCTCGAGGCCGCGTTGAAGCGCTGGGAGACCCGCGAGATGGAGGGCCTGATCCGGGAGGCGGACCGGATTGCCGATCCGCGCGAGCGCCTGGTGGATCTGTTCCGCCGCACCAGCCGCGAGATGCGGACGCACGTGATCTACTCGGCGCTGCTGAAGGCACTCGACCATCCCGCGGTGCGCCCGGTGATGCAGCGGCTGTCGCAGCGGCGGATCCAGTACCTCGCGCTCGCGTTCCGCGCGCTCGGGCTGTCGCGTCGGGATGCGATCAATCGCGCACGGCTCTCGTACGCGGCCTATGTCGGCTTCCTGCAGCTGATCCTGCAGCTGCGGCTGCAGCGGATCGATCCGGCCGACTACGACGCCTACGTCGAGCACGTGGTCGAGACGCTGATCCCGCCCTTGCTGGCCTGAACGTCGACGGCCGCACGGCGAACCGGTGATGGCCGGCTGCTGCACCGCACAAAGTGCCGAAATTGCGCGCGTTCGCGCCGCGCCGATACGCTTCCCAATCCGCCGTCTCCTGTCCGGAATCCGCCATGTCGAGCCAGCTCGAAGTCCTCAACCGATGGGTCGATGACGTCGCCCGTCTGACCCAGCCCGACCGCATCCACTGGTGCGATGGCTCCGAGGCCGAAAGGGACCGGCTGACCGCGCTGATGCTCGAGCGCGGCGACCTGATCCGGTTGAACCCGGACTCGCACCCGAACTGCTTCCTGCACCGCTCCGACCCGCGCGACGTCGCGCGGGTCGAGCACCTGACCTTCGTCTGCACGCGCGATCGCGAGGACGCCGGCCCGAACAACCACTGGATGGACCCGGCCGAGGCGCACGCGAAGATCGACGCGCTGTTCGCCGGCAGCATGCGCGGCCGCACGCTGTACGTGGTGCCGTACTGCATGGGCCCGATCGACTCTCCGTACGCGCGCTGCGGGGTCGAGATCACCGACAGCCCCTACGTCGTCGCCAACATGCGCGTGATGACGCGGATGGGCGCGCAGGCGCTGGCGCGGATCGAGCGCGACGGGCGCTTCGTCAAGGGACTGCACTCGACCGGCGAGCTCGACCCGGATCGCCGCTTCATCATGCACTTCCCGGAGGAGCTGACGATCAAGAGCTACGGCTCGGGCTACGGCGGCAACGCGCTGCTCGGCAAGAAGTGCCACGCCTTGCGCATCGCCTCGTGGCAGGCGCGGGACGAGGGCTGGCTGGCCGAGCACATGCTGATCGTCGGCATCCGCAACCCGGCCGGGCGGACCCGCTACGTCGCCGCGGCCTTCCCGTCGGCCTGCGGCAAGACCAACCTCGCGATGCTGATCCCGCCGAAGGGCCACCGCGAGGCCGGCTGGGAGGTGTTCACGGTCGGCGACGACATCTGCTGGATGCAGCCGGGCCCGGACGGCCGGCTGTGGGCGATCAACCCGGAGGCCGGCTTCTTCGGCGTCGCCCCGGGCACCAGCGCGAAGACCAACCCGAACGCGCTGGCGATGCTCGATCGCGATGCGATCTTCACCAACGTCGCGGTCACCGCGGACGACCGGCCGTGGTGGGAAGGGCTCGATGCGGGCACGCCGGCCTTCGACTGGCAGGGCCGCCCGTTCGATCCGGCGAACGGTCCGGCCGCGCATCCGAACTCGCGCTTCACGGTCCCGATCAAGGCCTGCCCCAGCGTCTCGCCGGAAGTCGACAATCCGGCCGGCGTGCCGATCGACGCGATCGTCTTCGGGGGCCGACGCGAGTCGCTGGTGCCGCTGGTGATGGAGGCGCGCGACTGGCGACATGGCGTGCTGCTCGGCGCGGCGATGGCCTCGGAGACGACCGCCGCCGCAACCGGCGCGGTCGGCGTCGTGCGCCGCGACCCGATGGCGATGAAGCCGTTCTGCGGCTACAACTTCGCCGACTACTTCGCGCACTGGCTGTCGATGCCGTCGCGTGCGACGAGGCTGCCGAGGATCTTCCACGTCAACTGGTTCCGCAAGGGCGCCGATGGCCGCTTCCTGTGGCCGGGCTTCGGCGAGAACCTGCGCGTGCTCGAATGGATCGTCGGGCGCTGCGACGGGAGCGCGGGCGCGGTCGAGACGCCGGTGGGACTGCTGCCGCGGCGACAGGACCTGAACCTCGCCGGCCTCGACCTGACCGCGGCGCAGGTCGACGCGCTGCTGACCGTCGACGCCGAGGGCTTCCTCGCCGAGTACCAGGCGATCGGCGACTACCTCGGCGAGTTCGGCGCCCGGATGCCGCGGGAGCTTCGCGACGAGCACGCCCGCGTGCTCGCGGCGCTCGCCGGGGCGGTCGACCGGGGCCGGGCCCGGCAGGTCGTCAACGGCTGACGGCCGGTCGGTCGATGGGGCTCGGCGAGGCGCCGGCCGACGGCGGGCACCTGCGCGTCTGGTCGAATCCGGAGTTCGTGCTGCCGCTGCCCGAGGGCCATCGCTTCCCGATGGCCAAGTACCGGCGGCTGCACGAGCGGGTCGCGGCGGCGGCCGCGGCGCTCGGCATCGAGCTCCGCGAGGCCGCGCCCGCGACCCTCGACGATCTCCATCGCGTGCACGATCCGGGCTATGTCGCCCGGGTCCTCGAAGGCCACTTGTCGATCGCCGAGCAGCGGCGGATCGGATTCCCGTGGAGCCCGATGCTGGCGGCACGCGCGCTGCGGGTGTCGGGCGCGACGATCGCGGCGCTGCGGCACGCGATCGAGTTCCGCTCGATCTCGGTGACCTTGGCCGGCGGCACGCACCACGCGGCGCACGCGCACGGCGCCGGCTACTGCGTGTTCAACGATTCGGTCGTCGCGGCCCGGCATGTGCTCGCGGCCCGGCTCGCCGCGCGGGTCCTGGTCGTGGACCTCGACGTGCACCACGGTGACGGGACCGCGAGCCTGGTCGCCGACGACCCCCGGATCTTCGCGTTCTCGATGCACGCCGCGCGCAACTACCCTGCGGTCAAGCCACCGGGCGACCTCGACGTGCCGCTGCCCGATGGCACCGGTGACGGCGAGTACCTGGCGCTGCTCGAGCGCCATCTCGACGCGGCGATCGCGCGCGCGCGGCCGGACGCGGTGATCTACCTCGCCGGCGCCGATCCGTACGAGCACGACCGGCTCGGATTCCTCGCCCTGTCCAAAGCCGGACTCGCGGCGCGCGACCGACACGTGCTCGCGACCTGCCGGGCGCGCGGCCTGCCGGTCGCGATCAGCATGGCGGGCGGGTACGCCGAGTCGATCGACGACATCGTCGACATCCACTTCGCGACGATCACGATCGCGGCCGAGCAGGCGCGGGTGCGGCAGCTCCCGCGGCTCGCGGCGGTCGAATGAACCTGAGACGGCCGTCCTGCGCGGAACCGGTCGTCAGACCGCGCGCAGCGGCCGCTCCCGCAGCCACAGCGTCGCGAGCCACTTCTCGCCGCGCACCACCGGCTGGCCCGCATGCAGCGAGCGCGGCTCGGGCGAGCCGTCGGCGGCGAGGTTGTCGAACACCACCGCGGAACCGGCGATCGCGGGGCTCTCGATCGCGAGATCGGGAAACTCCGTCGCGCCGCCGGCCTCGACCGTGTTGAGGTAGCTGCACACGGTGCTCCGGCGCTGGCCGGCGTCGGGGCGATTCGCGGCGAGGTGCGACGGCGCGAGGTAGTCGCGGTGCGGACGATAGGCCTCGCCCGGTCCGTAGTGCAGCAGGATCAGCGGCTCGGCGTGGGACGGTTCGAGTCCCGCCGCGCGCGCGAGCCGCGCAATCACGAGGCGCAGCCCGACGTCCTCGTGCATCAGGTCGAACGAGGCATCGGAACTGGTCCGCACGGGCAGTGCGGCCACGTCGCCGCTCGACGGATCGAACACGGCCGAACGCCGCAGCAGCGGCCGCCCGAGCGCGATCAGGAACCGGCACTCGTCATCGCTCATCAGGCCGTCGATCCGGGCGACCCTCGGCGCGACGCACAGCGTCGCGGCGGCAGCCGGCACGGCCATCGCATCGATCCGGCCGAAGTCTCGACCGGCTGCCGGGGCGGGCACGGCGCCGATCGCGGGCAGTCGCCCGTGGCCGGACGCGGCGAGTCGCCGGTCGAGCGCCTCGAGCCCGCCGCGCTCGCGCGGCTCGCCTTCGCCCGCGCGCCAGCGCTCGGCCAGCAGCAGGCCGGCCACCGGATCACCGGCGCGGGTCGCCCGCGCGAGCAGGTCGCGCGAGGCGTCGCGGTCGCGCC
>PVBP01000052.1 GCA_002995625.1 Lysobacteraceae bacterium
TGCAGAACTTCTTCCGCCTGCTCGGGGCGCCGCGGACCAGCGCCGAGCTGCACTTCCTCGAACCGCTGGTGGTCGGCGACGGTGGCCGGCGTCGGGCGGCCGAGATCGCGCGGAACCGCATCGCGACGGCCCTCGGACTGCCCGCCGGCCGGCCGCGCGGCCCGGGCGACGGGGCCGTCGACGATCTCGACCCGATCGCGGTCGACGACGCCAGCGCGCCGCGATGACCGAAGCACCCGGTCCGATGCGGACCCCGCCGACCGCGGCCGACTACCGGCCCCCCGCGCTGCTCGCGAACGCGCACGTGCAGAGCGTGCTCGCGTCGAGTTCGGTCCGCCGGCTCATCGACGGCCGCCGCCACCACGAAGTGCTGGCGCGCTCGACCGAACTGATCCTGGACGGCGGCGACGGCGTGCGCCTGCAGGGCTTCCACGCGCAGCCCGATCGCGGGCAGGACCCGCGCGGCCTCGCCGTCGTGTTCCACGGCTGGGAGGGTTCGGCGAACTCGGCCTACGTGCTGAACCTGTCGCGCCGGCTGCTGGCCGAGGGCTGGGAGGTCGCGCGGCTCAACTTCCGCGACCATGGCGACACGCATCACCTCAACGCCGAGATCTTCCACTCGTGCCGGATCGACGAGGTGGTCGGCGCGGTCGCCGACCTCGCGCGCCGCTTTCCGGCGCGACCGCTAGTCGCGGCCGGATTCTCGCTCGGGGGCAACTTCGCGCTGCGCGTCGCGCTGCGCGCACCGGCCGCCGGGATCCCGCTGGCCGGTGTCGCAGCGGTCTGCCCCGCGATCCATCCGCCGAACATCCTCGAGGCGATCGAACGGGGCCTGCGGATCTACGACATCTACTTCATGATGCAGTGGCGCGAGTCGCTCCGGCGCAAGCAGGCGCTGTTTCCGGACCGCTACGCCTTCCCGCCCGAGGTGTTCCGGCTCTCGATGCGCGAGCTGACGCGGCACCTGATCGAGCGCTACACGGAGTTCGAGGGACTCGACGCCTACCTGCACGGCTATTCGATCGCGGGCGACCGCCTGGCCGCGCTCGCGATCCCGGCGGCGATCCTGACCGCCGCCGACGACCCGATCATCCCGGTGTCGGGCTTCGAGCAACTGGTGTTGCCCGCGACGGTCCGGCTCGACGTGACGCGCCACGGCGGCCACTGCGGCTTCATTGCCGGCTTCTCGCTGCGAAGCTGGGCCGAGGACTGGGTCGCCGCGCGGCTGGCCGAGTTCGCGTAGGACACGCCCCGCCGGGCCGGCGCCGCCGGCCGCGGCGTCCCGCGACGGGGCGCATGGCCCCGGATCAGTCGATGTCGAGGAAGCTCCGCAGCTGCTCCGAGCGGCTCGGGTGGCGCAGCTTGCGCAGCGCCTTGGCCTCGATCTGGCGGATCCGCTCGCGGGTCACGTCGAACTGCTTGCCGACCTCCTCGAGGGTGTGGTCGGTGTTCATCTCGATGCCGAAGCGCATCCGCAGCACCTTCGCCTCGCGCGGCGTGAGCCCGGCCAGCACCGACTGCACGGTCTCGACCAGCCCGGTGTTGGTCGCCATGTCGATCGGCGATTCGGCGTTGCTGTCCTCGATGAAGTCGCCGAGGTGCGAGTCCTCGTCGTCGCCGATCGGCGTCTCCATCGAGATCGGCTCCTTCGCGATCTTGAGGACCTTGCGGATCTTGTCCTCGGGCATCTCCATCTTCTTCGCCAGCTCCTCGGGGGTCGGCTCGCGGCCCATCTCCTGGAGCATCTGGCGGCTGATCCGGTTGAGCTTGTTGATCGTCTCGATCATGTGGACCGGGATCCGGATCGTGCGCGCCTGGTCGGCGATCGAGCGCGTGATCGCCTGCCGGATCCACCACGTGGCGTAGGTCGAGAACTTGTAGCCCCGGCGGTATTCGAACTTGTCGACCGCCTTCATCAGGCCGATGTTGCCTTCCTGGATCAGGTCGAGGAACTGGAGGCCCCGGTTCGTGTACTTCTTCGCGATCGAGATCACGAGGCGCAGGTTGGCCTCGACCATCTCCTTCTTGGCCTTGCGCGCCTTGGCCTCGCCGATCGACATCGCGCGGTAGATGTCCTTGATCTCGCGGTAGGTCAGGAACAGCGTGCCCTCGTGCGCGATCAGCTTCTCCTGCTCGGCCTGGATCTCGGCCTTGAGCGCCTTGATGTGGCTCGCCCACTTGGTGTTCTTGCGGCCCTCGTTGTCGCACCAGCGGAGGTTGGTCTCGTTGCCCTGGAACGACTTGATGAACTCCTTGCGCGGCATCCGGCCACGCTTGATCGCGAGGTCCATGATGTGACGCTCGTGGTTGCGCAGCGTGTTGACGACCTCGCGCAGCTTCTTGACCATGCCGTCGATCATGATCGCCGGCAGGCGCAGCTTCAGGAACTCCTCGCCCATCGTGCGGCGGGCCTTCTGCGTCTTCTTGTCCTCGCCGCCGTACTTGCGGTGCGTGGCCATGAACTTGTCGAGCATCTCGCGCATCAGGTCCATGCGCCGGCGCACCTCGGCCGGATCGGGGCCGCTCTCGCCCGGGCCGGCTTCCTCGGCCTCGCCGTCGTCGCCCTCGGCGACCTCGTCGGACTCCTCGTCCTCGGCGAGTTCGGCCGCGGCCGCGGCGGCCTCCTCGGCCTCCATCAGGTCGATGAAGCCGACCAGGAACTCGCTCATCCGCTTCTTGCCGTCGAGATGCAGCTCGTACTCGTCGAGCAGGATCTGGATCGACATCGGGAACTTGGCGAGCGCGTCCTGGACCTGCGAGAGGCCTTCCTCGATGCGCTTGGCGATCGAGATCTCGCCCTCGCGGGTCAGCAGCTCGACCGTGCCCATCTCGCGCATGTACATGCGCACCGGGTCGGTGGTGCGGCCGGTCTCCTCGACCGACACCAGCACCGCGACGGCTTCCTCGGTCGCGGTCTCGTCGTCGGTGGCGGAGGCCTGGTTCTCCGACATCAGCAGCGTGTCGGCGTCGGGTGCCTCCTCGTGCACCTCGATGCCCATGTCGTTGATCATCGAGATGATGTCTTCGAGCTGCTCCGGGTCGACGATGTCGTCCGGCAGGTGGTCGTTGACCTCCGCGTAGGTCAGGTAGCCCTGTTCCTTGCCCTTGGTGATGAGCTGCTTGATCTCGGACTGCTGGTTGCGGGTTTCGGCCATCGGGGCGATCTCGGGGTCGTCTATCGAATAACGTCGTCCGCGCGACGGGACGGACAGTCCGTTCCGCGCGCGGCGCGGAGCAGGTCGGTGGGAACGGGGAGGCGCCGCGAGGCGGCGCGGCGCGACATTCAAGTATAGGTCCGGTGTCAAGGCGGACCGCGTCCGTCCGGCACCCGGCCCGACCCGTCGGCCATGGCGCGTTCAGACGCCGCCGGAAAACCTTGATGGTCAACGACTTGCACGACCGCTCCGCGCGGCAACCCCGTCCGCTGGCCGGATCTGGGGGCCGCGCGGCGCCCGCGCAATCCCCGCCTCGCCCGGGGATCCCGCCGGCGGCGTCAGCTCTCGAGCCAGAAGGTCACCGGCCCGTCGTTGACCAGCGCGACCTGCATCTCGGCGCCGAAACGGCCGGTCGCGACGTCGGGGTGGGCGGAGCGGGCGAGTTCGACGAGGCGCGCGTAGAGCCGCGCGCCGAGCGCCGGCGGCGCCGCGGTGCTGAAGCCCGGCCGGGTGCCGCTCGAGGTGTCGGCCGCCAGCGTGAACTGCGAGACCAGCAGCAGGCCGCCGCCGACGTCGCGCAGCGAGCGGTTCATTCGCCCCTGCGCGTCGCCGAAGATCCGGTAGCCGAGAATCCGCTCCAGCAGACGGGCCGCCCGGGCCTCGGTGTCGTCCGGCTGCACGGCGACCAGCGCGAGGATTCCGGGGCCGATCGCGCCGACGGTCTCGCCGGCGACCTCGACCCGGGCCTCGCGCACGCGCTGGATCAGGGCGATCATCGGTCGGAGCTCCGGCGCACGGCCCGCGATTGTCGGTCCGACCGGGGCATGCTCGCCAGCCCGGGCGGCGGCCGGCATCATCGCCGGATGCGTCTCGCCGTGACCGCGACCCGACTGCTGATCCGTCTCGGCGCCTGGCTGCCGCTGCGCGCGCTGCATGCGCTCGGCGGCGGGATCGGGTGGCTCGCAGGCGCGGTCTCGACCCGTGAGCACCGCGTGGCCCACGGCAACGTCGCGCGCTGCTTCCCGGAGCTCGGGCGCGACGCGCGACGCGCGCTGGTGCGCGAGACGCTGCGCGAGGCCGGCCGCGGGCTGACCGAGCTCGCGGCGATCTGGGGGCGCCGCCCGGCCTCGACCCTCCGCCTGATCCGATCGGTCGAGGGCGTCGAACACCTCGACGCGGGCCTCGCGCGCGGTCGTGGCGTGATCGTCGCGGCGCCGCACCTCGGCTGCTGGGAGCTCCTGAACCTGTGGCTCGCGACGCGCGCCCCGCTGTCGATCCTGTATCGGGCGCCGGTGCGGGAAGTGTTCGAGCCGCTGCTGGTCGAGGCGCGCACGCGCAACGGCGTCGAGGCGCTCCGCGCCGAGCCCGCCGCGGTCCGGAAGCTCGTGCGCCGGCTCGCCGAGGGTCGCATGGTCGGGATCCTGCCGGACCAGCGCGCGCGCCACGGCGAAGGCCTGCCGTCGACCTTCTTCGGCCAGCCAACCCGGACGATGACGCTGCTCTCGCGGCTCGCGGCCCGCACCGGCGCCGCCGTGGTGATCGCCTGGGCCGAGCGGCTGCCGCGGGGCGGCGGCTACGCGATCCACCTCGCGCCGGCGAGCCCGGAGGTCGCCAGCGAGGACCTCGACGCGGCCGTCCACGCCCTCGACCGCGATCTCGAGGCCGCCGTCCGGCGCGCGCCGGCCCAGTACCAGTGGACCTACAAGCGCTTCGGCTTCTGGACCTCCGGGATGCCGGCGCCGGTCGACGACTGACCCTCGGACGCCGCGGCTATTCGCGCCAGAAAGCGATCGAGAGCAGCACCAGCACGGTGTAGACCTCGAGACGCCCGAGGATCATCGCGAACGTGCACACCAGCGTCGCGACCGGGCCGAGCGCCGAGTAGTTCGCGGCGACCTCGCCGAGCCCGGGGCCGAGGTTCGTCAGGCACGCGGCGACGGCCGAGGCCGAGGTCAGCAGGTCGTGGCCGGTGGCGGCGACGACCAGCGTCAGCACGACGAAGCACAGCACGTAGAGCATGCAGAAGCCGGTGACCGCGGCCAGCACCTGGCCCGGCACCGAGACCTCGCCCATCTTGACGAGGAAGCGCCCGCGCGGATGGATCAACTGCAGGATCTCGCGGGTCGCCTGGCGGTACATGATCACGACGCGCATCACCTTGAGGCCGCCGGTGGTCGATCCGGAGCAGCCGCCGATGAACGCGACCAGCAGCAGCAGCAGCGCGACGTGCGCCGGCCACGTCGCGAATCCGGTGGTGGCGAGGCCCGCGGTGGTCAGGCTTGCCACCAGCTGGAACACCCCGTGGCGGAGGCTCTCGGCGAAGCCGAACACGCCGCCGAACCACAGCGAGGCGACCACGATCGCCGCCAGCGCCAGCGCGATCCCGATGTAGGCGCGGAACTCGGCGTCGTCGAAGTAGTGCTGGGTGCTGGCGCGGCTCCACGCGATGTAGTGGAGCGCGAAGTTCATCCCGCCGAGCAGCATGAACACGATCGCCATCGACTCGATCAGCGGGCTGTCGAAGTGGCCGAGGCTCGCGTCGTAGTTGCCGAAGCCGGCGGTGGCGACGGTCGAGAACGCATGCGTGATCGCGTCAAACGGGGTCATGCCGGCGATCCAGTAGCCGAGCGCGCAGGCCACGTTCAGCGCGACGTAGACCAGCCACAGCACCTTCGCGGTCTCGGCGATCCGCGGCGCAAGCCGTGGGTCCTTGACTACGCCAGTGATCTCGGCCCGGAACAGCTGCGCGCCGCCGATCTTCAGCATCGGCAGCACCGCGACCGCGAGGATCACGATCCCCATGCCGCCGAGGAAGTGCAGCCACTGGCGGTAGAACTTGAGGCTGTCCGGCAGGTTGTCGAGTCCCGTCATGACCGTGCCCCCGGTCGTCGTCAGGCCCGAGGTCGCCTCGAACAGCGCGTCGACGTAGTCGAGCCCGGCCGGCGGCGCCATCAGCGGCAGCGCGGTGACCAGGCACGCGGTGAGCCAGATCAGCGTGACCACGACGAAGCCGTCGCGCGTGCGCAGTTCGTGGCGGACCCGACGGACCGGAAACCACATCGCGAAGCCGAGCACCCAGCACAGCGCCAGCGTGCGGCCGAACACCGGCGCGAGGCCGTCGCCGTCCCACCACGCGATCGCGAGCGGCGGCAGCATCGCGACCCCGACCAGGCCGACCAGCGCACCGAGGATGCGCTGGACCGCGAACCAGCGGCCGAGCGGCCCGCCCGTCACCAGCACCGGCACGTCGCGCGCGGCGGCGTCCACGCTCACAGCACGGTGGCGTCGGCGCGGAACAGGCGCTCGACGGCGCGCAGCTGGCGCTTGTCGGTCAGGAACAGGATCAGGTGGTCGTTCGGCTCGATCACGACGTCGTGGTGGGCGATCAGCAGCTTCTCGCCGCGGACGATGCCGCCGATCGTGGTCGAGGGCGGCAGCTCGATCTCCTCGATCGCTCGGCCGATCACCTGCGACGAGCGCCGGTCGCCGAGCGCGACCGCCTCGATCGCCTCCGCGGCGCCGCGGCGCAGCGAGTGGACCCGGACCATCGTGCCCTGCCGGATGTGCGTGAGCAGGGCGGACAGCGTCACCTGTTGCGGGCTCACCGCGATGTCGATGCTGGTGCCCTCGACCAGTTCCGCGTACGCCGGCCGGTTGATCAGGCTGATCACGCGCGGGCAGCCGAGGCGCTTGGCCAGCATCGCCGACAGGATGTTGGCCTCGTCGTCGTTGGTCAGCGCGCAGTAGACGTCGGTCTGGTCGATGTTCTCCTCGCGCAGCAGGTCCTCGTCGGCGCAGTCGCCGGCCAGCACGATCGAGTTCTGCAGTTCCTCGGCCAGCCACTTGGTGCGCTCGCGCGAGCGCTCGAGCACCTTCACGCTGTAGCTCTGCTCGAGCGCGCGCGCCAGCGAGCGCCCGATGTTGCCGCCGCCGGCGAGGAACACTCGGCGCGCGGCGCGCTCGACGCGCCGCAGCTCGCTCATCACGGTGCGGATGTCGCGCCGGTCGGCGAGGAAGAACACCTCGTCGTCGACCTCGATCACGGTGTTCGCGTCGACCGCGATCGGGCGGCCGGCGCGGAAGATCGCGGCGACGCGGGTGTCGACCGCCGACGGCAGGTGCCCGCGCAGCTCCTTGATCGGGTGGTGCACCAGCGCGCCGCCCTCGCGCGCGCGCACCGCGACGAGCTGCGCGCGGCCGTCGGCGAACTCGAGCACCTGCAGCGCGCCGGGATACTCGATCAGCCGCTGCACGTGGCGGCAGACCAGCTGCTCGGGACTGATCAGCACGTCGATGCCCGAGCGCTGCGGCCCGATCCACTCCGGGTGCGCGATGTAGTCGGCCTCGCGCACGCGCGCGATCTTGGTCGGCGTGCGGAACACCGCGTGCGCGACCTGGCAGGCGACGATGTTGGTCTCGTCGGAGTTGGTCACCGCGATCACGAGCTCGGCGTCGTCGGCGCCGGCGCGCTCGAGCACCGACGGGTACGAGGCATGACCGGTGACGGTGCGCAGGTCGATCTTCTCGGCCAGCTCGCGCAGCCGCAGCGCGTCGGTGTCGACCACGGTGATGTCGTTGTCCTCGCCGGCCAGCGCCGCGGCAACCGAGGTGCCGACGGTGCCGGCACCCAGGATCAGGATCTTCATTCGCGTCCCCGGATCTCGATGCCGAGATCGCGCAGCTTCCGGTACAGGTGCGTGCGCTCCATGCCGCAGAGCTGCGAGAGCTTGCCGACGCTGCCCTCGGCCTGCTTCAGCAGGTGGCCGAGGTAGGCGCGCTCGAAGTCGTCCCTGGCCTCGCGCAGCGGCTTGCCGAAGTCGATCTCGTAGGGCGCGCCCGCATCGGCGCGCGGCGGGCGCGGCGGCGCGAGCGCGGCGCCGAGCACGCGCTCGACCTCGGCGGCCTCGACGTCGCCGCCCTGGCCGAGGATCAGCAGCCGCTGCACCAGATTGCGCAGCTCGCGCAGGTTGCCGGGCCAGCTGTGCTGGCGCAGCCGGTTCTTCGCCGCGAGCGTGAAGCGGCGATAGCCGAGCTGGTCGCGGGTCGAGAAGAACTCGGCGAAGTGATCGACCAGGTCGGGCAGATCGTCGAGCCGCTCGCGCAGCGGCGGCACCACGATCGGCAGCACGCTCAGCTGGAAGTAGAGGTCCTGGCGGAACCGGCCGGCGCGGACCTCGGGCTCGAGATCGGTCGCGGTCGCCGCGATCACGCGCAGCTCGAGCGGGATCGGCGCCGCTCCGCCGTCCCGCGTGTAGCTGCCGGTCTCGAGCGCCGCGGCGAGCCGCCGCTGGGTCTCGGGATCGAGTTCGGTGACTCCCTCGATGTAGATGAAGCCGCGCTGGGCCTGGTCGAGGTATCCGTAGGACACCTCGCCGTCGCGCTCGCTGCCGAACAGCAGCGCCGCGACGCGATCGACCGGCAGCGCGCTGACGCTGACCCGCACGAACGGGCCCTCGCGGCGCGGGCCGCGCGCATGCAGGAAGCGCGCGAGCGTCTCGCGTCCGGTTCCCGGCTCGCCCTGGACCAGCACCGGCGCCTCGGCGATCGCGGCCCGCTCGAGCTGCGCCTTGAGCGCACTCATCGCGCGCCCGGACCCCACCGGCCCGGTCGCGGGCGGTTCGACCTGGGCGCGCAGCGACGCGTTCTCGTCCCGCAGCCGGCCCGCCTCGAGCGCGCGCCTGAGCGTCAGCAGCAGCTTCGCGAGCGAGATCGGCTTCTCGACGAAATCCCACGCGCCATGGCGGGTCGCCTCGACCGCGGTCTCGATCGTGCCGTGGCCGGACATCATGACCACCGGACACGGCAGGCCGCCGCGTTCGGACCACTCGCGCAGCAGGCTGACGCCGTCCTCGTCCGGCATCCAGACGTCGAGCAGGATCGCGTCGGGACGGCGCGCGCGCCGGGCCTCGCGCGCACCCGCCGCATTCTCGGCGGTGACCACCTCGTAGCCCTCGTCCTCGAGGATGTCCTTGACCGACTCGCGGATGTCGGGCTCGTCGTCGACGACGAGGATCGTGGCGTTGGCCATCGAGCCGTCGCCCTCATGTTGCGAAAACGCGACAAGCATAGCCCGCGAACGCCGCGCATGCCATCGGACCGGGCGGGCGGCGCGCGGATCTCAGGCGCGGCGGGCCGCCGATGGCCTCGACCAGCGCGCGAACTCGGCCTTGGCGGCGTGGCCACAGCGGGCCAGCCAGTCCCGCGCCTCGGCGGTCCGCGGGTACAGCGCCTCGACGCGCCGCCAGAAGCGTCGGCCGTGGTTGCGCTCGTGCAGGTGGCACAGCTCGTGCGCGACCACGTATTCGAGCGCGAACGGCGGCGCGAGCATCAGCGCGAGGTCGAGCGTCATCCGGTCATCGCCGGACATCGATCCCCACATCGTGCGCAGCGGCATCAGGCGAAGGCCCGTGATCGTGCGACCGATCGCCGGCTCGAACTCGCGCACGATCCGCTGCACCTCGCGCTTCATCTGGCCGGCGATGAAGTGATGCATCGCGCGCGGCGCGATCCGGTCCGAATCGGCGTGCCCGAGGTCCATGCCGATCGTGACCACGCCCGGCTCGACGCGGATCCGCGGGAACACCTGCTGCTCCCACCGCACCAGGTGCCAGTCGCCGCGCCAGGCCAGCGTGTCGGGCACGCCCGGAACCGGCGGCGCGGTGCGCACGCCCTGCCGCTCGCGTTCGCGAAGCCGCTCGTCGAGCCAGTCGGCGTTGCTGCGCAGGAAGCCGTGGATCGCGGCCGGCGGCGTGCCGTGCGGGGCCGAGACCCGCGGACCGTCGACGTCGAAGGTGAGCCGCATGTGGCGCGCGCGCGGATGCGTGCGCGCGAGCACGCGCACGCTGCGGCCGCGTGGGGTGGTCAGTTCGACGATGCGGGTGTCGGCAGCGTCCATCGGCGGAAATCCCGCCGCGGCGGTCGCCGAGCCGGCCGCTCAGGCGCGGCGCTCCCGTGGGCGCGCCAGCCCGAACCACTCGGCCAGCCGCGACAGCAGCGGCTTCAACGTGAGGGTCGTGACCGCGAAGCGGGCGTCGATCTCGGCCTCGGCGCCGTCATGCCGATCGCCCTCGATCGACTCGACCGCCGCGTCGAGGAAGCGCAGCTTGCGCAGGACGAGGTCCTCGCCCAGCACCAGCGACACCCGCCCGTCGACGACGAGTCCGAGCTGGGCGACGAGCTTTCCGCTCTTGAGGTGCTCGCGCACCTCGTCGGCCTCGAGGTCCTGCCGCCGGCAGCGCACGATCGCGCCCTGGTCGGCGGGATCCCGGAGTTCGCACTCGTCGCCGAGTTCGATGCCCTGCGGCAGCTTGGACCCGGTGAGCCATTCCGTCAACAGGGCCCGCGGCGATTCCCCGGGCTCCGGCGGCACGGCCGGAAAACCGTCGAGCGAATCCCTGAGAACGGTGAGGAAACCTTCGGCCGCCTTGCGCGACGCGGTGTCGACCACGAGCCAGCCATCCGCGAGATCGAGGTAGCCGGCCAGCCGGCTCGGGCGCACGAAGGCCTGCGGCACCAGGGCTTCGGTGACCTCCTCCTTGAGGCGCCGACGCTCCCGCCCGCCGACCGGCCGGCCGCGCTCGGCCTCGAGCGCCTCGATCCTCTCGGCCACCGCCGCATCGACCACCGCCGGCGGCAGCAGCTTGTCCTCGCCGCCGAGCGCGAGCAGGCGAAAGGCCCCGACGCCGGCGACCAGCCGCCCGTGCCCGCGCCCGTACGGCGAAACCCAGCCGCGCGTCGCCATCTCGAGCTTGCCGCACGGCCGCAGGACCTTGGTCCCGAGTTGCGCCTCGAGGGACTCGGCGAGGTCGGCGGCGGCGGACTTCGGGAATCGGAACAGCATGGCGTTGCGGAACAGCATCGTGGACTCCGGGGGGACAGGGTGCCCCGCGCGCGGGTCCGCGCCGGGGCGCTGCGCCGGCAGCGCGCGGCCGCCGGCGGGAGGCGGGACGAGGGCGATCAGTAGGCGAGGACGTCGAGCCCGGTCGAGAGGCCGCGATCCTTCGCGCTCCGGGCCGTCGCCGACGCGTCGGGCTCGACGTCGCCGGATCCGGCTTCGCGCGGTGCCAGCCAGCCGGTGGCGTCGACCGACGGGCCGCGCGCGCCAAGGCTCGCGAAGTCGAACAGATCGCGGTCCGCGAGCTGGCTCGGCCGGATGTCGCCGAGCGCGCGGAAGATCGTCTCGACGCGGCCCGGGTGGCGTCGTTCCCACTCCTCGAGCATCGCCCCGACGACCTTGCGCTGCAGCGTCTCCTGCGAGCCGCACAGCGTGCACGGGATGATCGGGAAGCGACGCGCCTCGGCATAGCGCGCGATGTCGGCCTCGGCACAGTACGCGAGCGGCCGGATCACGACATGCTCGCCGTCCTCGCTCAGCAGCTTCGGCGGCATCGCCGCGAGCTTCGCGTGGAAGAACAGGTTCAGGAAGAAGGTCTCGACGATGTCGTCGCGGTGGTGGCCGAGCGCGATCTTGGTGAAGCCCTCGCGCTTCGCGTGCGTGTAGAGCGCGCCGCGGCGCAGGCGCGAGCACAGGCCGCACATCGTCCTGCCCTCGGGGACCACGCGCTTGACCACGCTGTAGGTGTCCTGCTCGAGGATCGTGTACGGCACGCCGATCGCCGCGAGGTAGCCCGGCAGCACCTCGGGCGGATAGCCCGGCTGCTTCTGGTCGAGGTGCACCGCGACCAGCTCGAAGCGCACCGGCGCCTTCGCCTGCAGCTGGCGCAGCAGCTCGAGCATCGTGTAGCTGTCCTTGCCGCCCGACAGGCAGACCATCACGCGGTCGCCGTCCTCGATCATGCGGTAGTCGCCGATCGCCTCGCCGACCTGGCGCCGAAGGCGCTTGGCGAGCTTGTCGAACTCGAACTTGTCCTTGCGCGCGGCGGCGGTCGGCATCGCGGGGACCCGGTCCATCAGGGCTCTCGATTCTACCGGCCGGCCGGCCGACGCCCGCGCGCGGCGGCACCGCTAGACTTCGCCGCAGCCGGGAAGGTTCCGATGCTGCCGACCGATGCCGCCAATCTCGCGCGCCGCCTGATCGAGCTCAAGGTCGAGCACCGCGATCTCGACGGCGCGATCGAGCGGCTCGAGGCCGATCGCACGCGCGACGAGCTGCAGATCCGGCGCCTCAAGAAGCGCAAGCTGATCCTGAAGGACCAGATCGCCTGGCTCGAGTCGAAGCTGATCCCGGACCTCGACGCCTGACGCCCGGAGCGGCGCGCACCGGCGGCGATCCGGTCAGCCGTACTCCGGCTTCTGCTCGCGCGCGAGCAGGTTGTGGAGCCCCTGCTGCGGGGTGATCCTCTCGGCCAGCACCAGCTCGACCTGCTCGCTGATCGGCAGCTCGATGCCGACCCGACGGGCGAGCCGCATCACCTGGTTCACGGTCTCGATCGACTCGACCACCTGGCCGATCGACGCGACCGCCTCGCGCAGCGGCACACCGCGCCCGAGCGCGAGCCCGAGCCTCCGGTTGCGCGACAGATCGCCGGTGCAGGTCAGCACGAGGTCACCGACCCCGGCGAGGCCCATCGTCGTCTCCGGCCTGCCGCCGAGGGCCGCCGCGAGCCGCAGCATCTCGTTGAGACCGCGCGTGATCAGGCCGGCACGGGCATTGAGCCCGAGGCCCATGCCGTCGGCGACGCCGGTCGCCACGGCCAGCACGTTCTTCATCGCCCCGCCGAGTTCGGCGCCGACCATGTCGGTCCCGTCGTAGGCCCGGAACGTCGGACCGTGCAGCCACTGCGCGACCCGCTCGCTGAACGCGGCATCGTCGCTGTGCACGGTGACGGCCGTCGGCAGGCCCTGCGCGACTTCCTTCGCGAACGACGGTCCGGTGATCACCGCGAGCGGGGTTCCCGGCGGCAGCACGTCCGCCGCGACCTCGTGCAGGAAGCGGCCGCTCGGCGGATCGAAGCCCTTGGTCGCCCACGCGACGCCGGCCCGCGCCGGCGGCAGCGCCGCGACCCGGGCGATCACCTCGGCGAAGGCGTGGCTCGGCGTCACGACCAGCGTCAGGTCATGGCGGCCATCCAGCACCTGGTCGAGATCGGCCGTGACGAGGAGCCCTTCCGGAAACGGGATGCCGGGCAGGTAGCGGGTGTTCTCCCCGGCCGCGGCCATCGCCGCGATCTCGCCCGGCAGGTGGCCCCACAGCGACACCGCGTGGCCGTTGCGCGCCAGCAGCATCGCCAGCGCGGTGCCCCACGAGCCGGCGCCGAGCACGGCGATGCGGACGCCCACGGCCCCTCCCCGGACGCGGTCGCTCAGGCGTTCGGCTGGGCCGCCTGGGCCTGCGCGTCGCGCTGCTGTGCCAGCGACTCCGCGTAGACCTGCTCGAAGTTGATCGGCTGCAGCAGGAACGGCGGGAAACCGCCGGCGAGGATCAGATCGGACACGACCTGGCGGGCGTACGGATAGAGCGTGTGCGGGCAGTAGGTCGCCAGCACCGCCTGCAGGTCATTGCCGTTGAAGCCGCTCAGGCCGAACACGCCGGCCTGCTGGACTTCGGCGAGATAGGCGGTCTTCTCGCCGACCTTGCAGGTGACGGTCACGGTCAGCACGACCTCATAGAGGCCCTCGGCGAACTGGTTGACCCGCTGCGCGAGATTCAGCGTGATCTGGGGCTGCGCCTGCTCCTGGAAGATCAGCGGCGCGTTCGGGATCTCGAACGAGGCGTCCTTGACGTAGAGCTTCTGGATCGTCAGGGTCGGGCCGGCCTGGGCGGCGCCATTGGTCGCGGCGGCGGTGTCGGTCATCGGGAACTCCATCGGGGGTCGAAAAGGAGCGGGAGTATCCCACGCCGCGAGAGTCCCCGGCCAACCGGCCGTTCAGGCTCGTGCGGCGGACCGCGACGGGCCCGTGCCGACCGGTTCAGCGCTTGCGCGCGACCTTCGCGCCGCGCGCACCCTTTGCCGCGGTGGCCTTGGCCACCGACTTCTTCGCCGCGGTCGCCTGCCGCGCGCCCGGCTTTGAGGCAGCCTTCTTCTTCGGGGCGACCTTGGTCGACGCGGTGGCCTTCGCCGCGACGCGCCTCGCCGCGGGCTTGGGCGGCTTGGCGGCCGAACGCGCCGGCTTCGCGGCCGGCTTCGCGCGCGACGTCACCGTGCCGACCGCCGCCTTGGCGACCATCCCGACGGCGGCCTTGACCGCCTCGACGACCGCGGCCGGCTTCTTTACCTTGACGTTCGCACCGAGGTACTCGAGCACTTCGGCGGTGTGGGCCAGCGGCTTCACGCTCTCCCAGACCTTCTCGATCGTGCCGTCGGCCCCGACCAGGAAGGTCGAGCGCTGGATCCCCATGTACTTCTTGCCGTACATGCTCTTCTCGACCCACACGCCCATCGGCCCGATCAGCTGGTGGTTCGGATCGGCGATCAGCGGGAAGTTGAGCCCGTGCTTGCGCGCGAACTTCTGGTGGCTCAGCGCGTCGTCGGCGCTGACGCCGAACACCGCGATGCCGATCTTGTCGAACGCCGGCAGGTTGTCGCGGAACGAACAGGCCTCGACCGTGCAGCCGGGCGTGTCGTCCTTCGGGTAGAAGTAGAGCAGGTAGCGCCTGCCGGCCAGCTCGGCCGACGAGACGCTGCGTCCGTTGTCGGCAGGCAACTGGAACTCGGGCACTCGATCGCCGGCCTTCAGCATGGGGCGCTCCTTGCGAAAAAGACCCTAAATGGTCCAAAGACCGGCCGGTCGTGTCAAGGAAAGACGGGCCGATGACGCCGCACGGCGTCCTCGCCGCGCCGGCGACCGGTCGAGCGTCGGCGACCCTCGCCGCCGGCTCACAGGTCGAACTTGACGACCTCGAAGCCGCGGCGCTGGTAGTCGCGCCAGCGGCCCCGGGCCCCGTCGCGCTCCGCCGGATCGGCCGGCACCACTTCCTTGACGGTGTCGAAGGCGCCGTCCGCGCACCGATCGCGCAGGTTGATCACGAGCGACCGGTCGGCGGTCGGAACGCCCGGCGGCACGATCAGCACCGCCGTGACCGCGTCGTCCTCGTCGCCGGCGATCTGGTGCGGGACGAAGGCGTCGGCATCGAACGACCACAGCAGCTCGTCGAGCACCTCGGCCTGCTCGACCGAGCGCGCCAGCACCAGCGTCGGCCGTCGCGCCTCGACCGCGCGCCGCGCCAGCTCGCAGACCAAAAGCAGCGGCTGCTCGCGGAAGCGCGGCTTGTCGATCAGGTAGAACTCGGCGCGCGGCATGGTCGGGCCGGGTCGGGTCCCCGTCTCAGGCCCGGCCGGACCGGGCCATCAGCCATTCGGCCAGCAGGCCGACCGGGCGACCGGTGGCCATGCCCTTGCGGCCCTCGTCCCACGCGGTACCGGCGATGTCGAGGTGGGCCCAGCGCTGGCCCTCGGTGAAGCGCGCGAGGAAGCACGCCGCGGTGATCGCGCCGCCCCACTTGCCGCCGAGGTTGGTGAAATCCGCGAACACCGACTCGAGCCCCGACTGGTACTCGTCCCACAGTGGCAGGCGCCACGCGCGGTCCATCGCGGTCTCGCCGGCCGCGAGCAGCTCGGCCGCGAGGTCGTCGTGCTTCGAGAACAGGCCGTGCGCGTGCTTGCCGAGCGCGACCACGCAGGCGCCGGTCAGGGTCGCGACGTCGACGGTCGCGACCGGCTCGAAGCGCTGCACGTAGGTCAGCGCGTCGCACAGGATCAGGCGGCCCTCGGCGTCGGTGTTGAGGACCTCGACGGTCTTGCCGGACATCGTGGTCAGCACGTCGCTCGGGCGGTAGCTCCTGCCGTCCGGCATGTTCTCGACCGCGGCGACGATGCAGACGAGGTTCAGCGGCAGCGCCAGCTTCGCCGCGGCGACGAAGGCGCCGAGCACGGTCGCCGCGCCGCACATGTCGAACTTCATCTCCTCGATGCCGCCCTGGACCTTGAGGTTGATGCCACCGGTGTCGAAGGTGATGCCCTTGCCGACCAGCGCGTACGGCTTCGCGTCGCCGCCGCCGGTGTAGCGCAGCACCACGAGCCGCGGCGGGTTGGCCGAGCCCTGGCCGACCGCGAGCAAGGCACCCATGCCGAGCGCCTGCATGGCCTCCACGTCCAGCACCTCGCAATCGACGTTCGCGAGCTCGGCCGGCAGGCGCCGGGCCTGCTCGGCGAGATAGGCGGGCGTGCAGACGTTCGGCGGCAGGTTGCCGAGCTCGCGCGCGAAGCGGACGCCGGCGGCGATCGATCCGGCGTCGGCGAGCACCGCCTCGCAGCCGGGCGCCGCGACCAGCAGGGTCGCGAGCGTCGGCTCGTCGCCGTCCTTCTTCGACAGGGTCGCGGTGTAGCGGTAGTGCTCGGCATCGGCGGCCAGCGCCACCTGGCGCGCGCGCCACGCGAGGTCGCGACCCGGCACCTCGATCTCCGGCAGGAAACTCGCGGCGCGCGTGACCGGCAGCCCCTTCAGCGCCTTCGCCGACTCGGCCGCGGCCTTGCGGAAGCGCGCGGCGTCGAGCTTGCCCCGCTCGCCGAGGCCGACCAGCACCACGCGGCGCGCGGCGATGCCCTGCAGGTCGAAGAGACGGGTCACCGCCCCGGGCTTGCCCGCGGCGTCGCCGCGCTCGACCAGTCGCCGGATCGCGCCGCCCGAGGCGGCGTCCAGCGCGGCGGCCGACGGCGTCAGCGACTTGTCGTCGAACAGGCCGGCGATCACGGCGTCGGCGTCGGCCGCGGCCGGCGCGGCGTCGAGGGTCAGGAACTGGACGGTCATCGGGACTCCGGGGCGATGGTGACCCGACCGCCGCGTCGCGGCCGGGATTCAGGTCGAGGACATACACTCGCGGACCGCGTCGGACGCGGCCAGCCCTCGATTCTAGGCGAGCCCGGGCCCGACCGCCGCGTCCCGCCCATCCGCGGCCCGCCCCCACCGGAACCACCGCCCTGCGCCTGATCGACCGTTACCTGCTGCGTGAGCTCGCGAGCGCCTTCGCGTCGGTCGCGGCGGTGCTGCTGCTGGTGATGCTCGGCGCCGCGCTGACGCTGACGCTCGATCGCGTCGCGCGCGGCGTGATGCCGGCGCAGCTGCTGCTCTCGCAGGTCGCGCTGCGCTCGGTCGACTCGCTGCCGCTGCTGCTGCCGCTCGCGCTGTTCCTCGGCATCCTGCTGGCCTACGGGCGCCTGCACCGGGACAGCGAGATGGCCGTGATCGCCGCGTCCGGCATGACCGGCCGTCACCTGCTGCGGCCGGTGCTGGCGCTGGCGCTGCCGCTCGCGGGCCTGCTGGCGGTGGTGTCGGTCTGGGGCGGACCGGCCGCGATGCGGCTGTCGGACCGGATGATCGACGCGGCGAACCGCTCGCTGCTGGTGGTCGGGATGGAAGCGGGCCGCTTCGTCGAGGTGCCCGGCCGCAACGCGATGGTCTACGTCGGCGCGATGTCGCCCGATGGAACCCGGTTCTCGCGGATGTTCGTGTTCGAGGAGCGCGACGGCCGCGTCGACATCACCACCGCCGCGGAAGGCGCTCTGTACCAGGATCGCAACGCGACCGAACGCTACCTCGAGATGACCCGGGGCTTCCGCGTCGAGGGCACGCCCGGGGAACCGGCCTGGCGCCTGATGCGCTTCGAGCGCAACGAGCTGCGGCTGCCGAGCCCCGCGAGTCCCGACCGGCGCCAGGCCGAGCGCCGCCGGGGCTTTCTCGATCTGCTCGCGAGCGACTCCGCGCTCGACCGTGCCGAGGTCCACTGGCGCATCGGGCTGCCGATCTCGGCGCTGGTGCTCGCGCTGATGGCGGTGCCGCTGGCGCGCTCGCCGCCGCGCGAGCCGCGCTACGGCAAGGTGCTGGTCGCGATCCTCGCCTACGTGCTGTACACGAACCTGATGACGATCGGCCGCGGCTGGATCGCCGACGGCACCCTGCCGCCCGCCCTCGGGCTCTGGTGGCTGCACGCCGCGGCACTCGGCATCGCGTGGTGGCTCGCCGGCGCCGACCGGCGCGCCTTGCGGCCGACGCGCGCATGACCCGGCTCCGGCTGAAGCAGGTCGACCGGCTGATCGCGCGGCACGTGCTCGCGGCGCTCGCGGTCACGCTGATGCTGTTCGTGGCGATCGACGCGATCAGCGCCCTCGGCCGCGAGATCGACGAGTTCGGCGAAGGCGACTACACGCTCGGCACCGCGCTCGCGTACATCGCGCTCAGCCTGCCGCGTCGCGCCTACGAGTTCTTTCCGTTCGCGGCGGTGATCGGGACCCTGGTCGGCCTCGGCGGGCTTGCGGCCAGCGCCGAGCTGACCGCCATGCGCGCCGGCGGCATGTCGCAGCTGCGGATCGCCGGCAGCGCGCTGCTGGCGGTCGCGGTCGCCGCGGCGCTGATGGTCGCGATCGGCGAGACCGTCGCGCCGGATGCCGAGCGCCGCGGCGCCGCGCTGGTCGCGGGCGCGAAGTCGAAGGAGCTGATCCGCGCCGGCCGTTCGGGCATCTGGGCGCGCGAGGGCGACACGCTGGTCAACGCCCGGCGCGGGGTCGTGGTCGGCGAGAGCGTCGCCCTCGAGGAGCTGCGGCTGTACGAGTTCGACGCGGTCGGGCGACTGGTGCGGATCACGCTCGCGGCGCGGGCCGAGCACGAGCCGGGCCGCTGGCGACTGGCCGGGGTGGTGCGCCAGCGCTTCGCCGAGGACGCGGTCGAGACGACGCGCGAAGCGGCCCTCGACTGGCCATCGCAGCTCGAGCCGGGCCTGCTCGCGACCAGCATCCTGCGGCCGCAGAACCTCGGGCTCGGCGAACTTTCGGCCGCGATCCGCTACATGCGCGCCAACGGGATCGACGCGACCGCCTACGAGTCCGCGTACTGGAAGCGCCTGTTCTATCCGTTCGGCGTGCTCGCGCTGGTGCTGGCCGTGGTGCCCTTCGCGTTCGGCGCGCTGCGTTCCGGCGGGCTCGGCAAGCGCATCCTGCTCGGCATGGTGCTGGCGATCGCGTGGTACTTCGCGCAACAGGCGCTGTTCAACCTGGCCGCGGTGTATGGCGTCGATCCGAGGCTCGGCCAGGGGCTGCCGCCACTGCTGCTCGCGCTCGTGGCCGCGATCTGGTTCGCGCGCGCGCGCTGACGCCGGCCTCAGGCGTGGCGCGCGCGCCTCAGCAGCCCCGGTCGCCACAGGACCGCGAGCACGGCGCCGACCACGAAGCCGACCAGGTGCGCGACCCACGCGACCGCGCCGAGCTCCGGGCCGACCACGCTGAAGCCGACCTGCAGCAGCACCCAGAACCCGATCAGCGCCCAGGCCGGCACGCGCACGAACTCGAGGAAGGCGCCGAGCGGCAGCACGACGCCGAGCCGCGCGCCCGGGAACAGCACGAGGTAGGCGCCGACGATTCCGGACACGGCGCCGCTCGCACCGATGATCGGCGCGCGGATCTCGTCCATCGACCACGCGGCGGCGAGGTTCGCGACGAGGCCGCAGAGCAGGAACAGCACCAGCAGGCGCCACGATCCGAGCACCCGCTCCGCGGCCAGCCCGAAGATCAGCAGGAACACCACGTTGCCGATCAGGTGCAGCCAGTCGGCATGCATCAGGATCGAGGTCAGCAGCGTCTGCGGCCGCGCCAGCACCACCGCCTGCCAGCCCGCGCCGTCGCCGCGGAACAGCTCGGCCGGGATCGTGCCCCAGCGCGCGAGGGCCAGGGTGCGGTCGCCGTCCGGCAGCGCCAGCAGCGCAAGGAAGGCCCCGAGCGCGACCAGCGCGATGCCGATCGTGACCCACGGCACGATCCGTCGGCGCCGGGTCGCGATCCGGACGAACATGCCGCTCGCGGTCAGAGGCCGCCGCGCGGCAGCAGGAATCGCTGGCCCTGGGCTTCCAGGACGACCCCGTCGCGCCGGATCTCGCGCACGCTCACGCCGCCGGTGGACTCCCCTTCGACCAGCCGCTGCTCGTTGAGGATCACGAAGCGTCGTTGCGGATCCTCGGCATATACGTGCATCGCGATCGCCAGCCTCGGCAGCGACTGGCGCACGCCGGGCGGCAGCTCCCAGATCAGCGGCACCGCCGGAGGCGGCGGCGGGTCGGCGGCTGGCATTGCGGCCTCGGGCTTTTCCGGCGCCGGAACCGAGGTCGGCAAGGCACCGGCGGGATCGGGCTCGATCGCCGCCGGCGGCGCGACAGGCTCGACCAGGCGGTCCGGGACCGCCGT
>PVBP01000053.1 GCA_002995625.1 Lysobacteraceae bacterium
GACCGCAGTCCCGGCCGCGGTCACCGGGTCCGGCAGGCGCTGCGCGAGCACGGCGCCGTCGACGATCGCGCACCCGACGGGCGCGCCCGGTGGGACGCCGGTGACGTCCGCGGGCGGCTCGGCGCCCGGTCGCGCGAAGCGACCGCCGGCGGCATGCCACACCGCCACCGCGGCCGCCGCGATCGCGATCACCAGCGCGATGGCAAGGAAGGGACGTGCGTTGCGGCGCCTGGGCATGGTGCATCGCCTCGGATCGGGAGCCTCCGATTATGGCGACTCGCATCGTGGGCACCGCGATCGGCCGCGCATTCCGGCAAGGGACAGCCACCGCGATCGGCGCGACCTATGATCCGCCGCCCGCCCACGGAGTGCCGCCATGCCCGCAATCCCCGTCGAGGTCCTGTATGGCGTCGCCGCGCTGATGATCGTGGTCGGGCTGGCCGGCACCGTGCTGCCGGCGATCCCGGGCGTGCCGCTGGTCTTCGCCGGCATGCTGCTCGCGGCCTGGGCCGGCGACTTCCAGCACATCGGCGGCCTCACGATCGCGATCCTCGCGATCCTGACCGTGATCGCGATGGTCGTCGACTTCCTCGCGAGCATGTTCGGTGCGAAGCTCGCCGGCGCCAGCCGATGGGCCTTCGTCGGCGCCGGCGTCGGGGCGATCGTGGGACTGTTCTTCGGCATCGTGGGCCTGCTGATCGGACCCTTCGTCGGCGCGGTCGTCGGCGAGGTGATCGCCACCAGCCACGTCCGGCGCGCGATGACGGCCGGTGCCGGCGCGACGATCGGCCTCCTGTTCGGGGCGATCGCGAAGATCGCGCTGGCCTTCACGATGCTCGGCGTGTTCGTGCTGTCGCTGGTGCTTGGCTGACGACGGTCGCGCGCTGGATCGATTCTCGACATCGCACGCGGGACACTTCCCATGATCACCGACGCACCGGACCGCGCCCCATGATTCGAGAGCTGCTGCTGCCGACGCTCGCCGCCGCGTCCCTCGCCGCCACGACCGCGGCCGAGGCGCGCGAGATCGCGACCGAGCGCGCGACGATCCGCGTCACCGAGGTCGCGAGCGGCCTCGAGCATCCCTGGGGCTTCGAGTTCCTGCCCGACGGCCGGATCATCGTCACCGAGCGCCCGGGCCGGGTGCGCCTCATCGCAGGCGACGGCACGCTGTCGCCGCCGCTCGCGGGCGTGCCGCGCGTCCGCGCGCAGGGCCAGGGCGGGATGCTCGACGTCGCGCTCGACCCGGACTTCGCGGCCAACGCCCGGGTCTGGCTGTGCTACAGCGAGCCGGGCGACGGCGGCGCCAGCACCGCGCTCGGCCACGGCCGCCTCGACCGCAACGCGCTGCGCGACTTCACCGTCGTCTACGGCCAGCAGCCGAAGACCTCGGGCAACCTGCACTACGGCTGCCGGATCGTGTTCGACGACGGCGACCACGTGTTCCTCGCGCTCGGCGACCGCTTCCGCCGCGACCAGGTGCAGGACCTCGGCAACGACTTCGGCAAGGTGATCCGGCTGAGGCGCGACGGCTCGGTCCCGGCCGACAACCCGTACGTCGGCCGCGATGGCGCTCGCCCCGGCATCTGGTCGCACGGCCACCGCAACATCCAGGGCGCGGCGTGGCATCCGGAGCGGCGCGAGCTGTGGACCGTCGAGCACGGCGCGCGCGGCGGCGACGAGATCAACGCGCCGCGGGCGGGGCTCAACTACGGCTGGCCGGTCATCACCTACGGCCGCGACTACACGTTCCTGCGCATCGGCGAGGGCACCGCGAAGCCGGGCATGGAACAGCCGCTCCATTACTGGGACCCGTCGATCGCGCCTTCGGGCATGGCCTTCCACATCGCCCCGACGCTCGCGATCCCCGCGTGGCGCGGCAATCTCTTCATCGGCGGGCTCAAGGAGCAGCGGCTGTCGCGGCTCGAACTCGACGGGCAGCGCATCGTCCACGAGGAGCGCATCGACGTCGCCGGCAACCAGCGCATTCGCGACGTGGTCATGGGCCCGGACGGGCACCTCTACGTCGCGACCGACGCGCCGAACGGGCGCGTCCTGCGGATCGAAGCGGCGCGCTGAACACCCGCTCGCGGAGCACGCCGACCGGGGCCCTGGCAAGCCTTGCATGTTCGCCCCGAGCGTGCGCTACGCTCGCCGCGCCCACGATCCGACGACGCGCTGCCGCCCGATTGCCCATGCCTCGCGATCCGCGCAAGACGCCCCTGCCCGGGGACGCCCTGTTGACGCCGACCGGCTGCGTCTATCGCGTACTCGACCGCTTCGTCGCGGTCAACGGCCAGGGCGTCGAGCACCCCGGCGTGTACTGCAGCGTCGAGAACGAGGAAGGCGAGGAGCGCGGCGCCTGCGTCGCGATGAGCGTGTTCATCGCGAAGATGGCCCAGGCCGACATCATCGAGCAGGCCGAGGACGGGGACGTCGACTGGTCGAAGGTGTCACGGTTGCCGAGCGAGAAGGTGATGCCGACGATGCGCCGCGCGCACGGCTACGACTGACCGCCTCGGCCCGCGGCGCCTCACAGCCAGGACGGCAGATTCGCCTCGAGCCAGTCCCTGAACTCGGCGCCGAAGAACACCAGCAGATAGACGATCAGTCCGAAGTACGCGAGGGTCGCGAGGCCCCAGAGGATCGCGACGAGGTACATCAGGCCGTCGCGCTCGATCACCGCGATCGCGGCGAACGCGACGACCATGCCCGGCAGCATGTTGTTGAACGGCACGCCGCCCATCGGGATCGCGAGCAGCAGGCCGCCGACGACCGCGAACCAGCCGGCGATGCGGTGGCCGCGTTCCCCGTCGGTCAGTTCGGTCATCCGCGTGCGCGTGAAGCGCTGCGTGATCCCGACCAGCCAGCGCATCGCGCCGAGCAGGCGCTCCCAGCCTTTCGCGTCGAGCTGCTGGCGCCGGATCCGGTCGGGCAGCCACAGGTCGGGCCGGCCGCGCGCCATCTGCCACCCGATCCCGGCCAGCACCAGCCCGCCGCCGATCGCGAGCGGTCCGAGCGACACCGGCTGCAGGAACGGCAGCGACAGCACCAGCAGCGCCATCGCGATGCCGTCGCGTCCGAGCGCGTGGAACACCGTTCCGAAGGTGAGAGGCCCCTGGTGCGCGCGTTCGACGCATTCGGCGAGGTGCTGCATCAGGACCTGGTTGCTCATCGATGGGGAACATCCGGAACGCGGGCAGCCGCTGATTGTGGCGGCCGGCGGTGACGCTGGCCAGCGCGCCCGCGCCATGCGCGCGGATCGCGGCGCGGCGATCGCGCCGGCCGACGCGCCGGCGCCTTCGGGTCAGTCGAGGAAATCGGCCTTGAGGTCGACCGTGGACCGCTGCCCCAGATGCGGCGCCGCGCGCTCGAGCCACTCGGAAGCCGCCTCGCGGCCGCGGTCCCGAAGCTCGACGAGGAAGCGCCACTCGGGCGCGAGCTTCGAGGCCGAGCCGAACTCCGACAGGTGCGCGTCGGCGCCGATCGCGTGGACCAGGATCTTCCGGTACTGGCGCGCCGCCTCGGGGACCAGCAGCTCCCGGTCGAGCAGACGGCCGACGAACTCGATCGCGCGGAGCTCCGCAAGCAGCGGCGCGTTGAACGTGATCTCGTTGATCCGGTCGGCGATCTCGACCGGCGTGCGCGGCACGCGGTCGCGCGCGATCGGGTTCAGCAGCACCAGCAGGACGTCGTTCGGGCGGGTGCGGTGGAACAGCGGGAACAGCGCCGGATTGCCCCGGTAACCGCCGTCCCAGTAGTGCTCGCCGTCGATCTCGACCGCGCGGAACAGGTTCGGCAGGCAGGCCGACGCGAGCACGTGGTCGACGTCGATCTCGGCAGTCTCGAAGATCCGGACCTTGCCGCTGCGGACGTTGGTGGCGCAGACGAACAGCTTGGCCTCGGTGCAGGCGCGGACCAGCTCGAAGTCGATCGTCTCGGCCAGGATCCCGCGCAGCGGATTGACGTCGAGCGGATTGAACTGGTACGGCGACATCGTGCGCGCGACGCCGTCGATCCACCAGTGCGCGAGCGCGCGCTGCACCGCGCGGAACGGCGTGCCGGGCACGAGGTCGGCGAGGCGCCTCGGCCCGAGGCGGCTGATCCTGCGCCAGAAGTCCTCGAGCTTCTCGCGCGCGCCGTCGCGCCCGCCCTGCACCAGGCCGGCCGCGAGCACGCAGGCGTTCATCGCGCCGGCGCTGGTCCCGCAGATGCCGTCGAACGAGAGCCATTCCTCCTCGAGCAGCCGGTCGAGGACGCCCCAGGTGAACGCGCCGTGCGCGCCGCCGCCCTGCAGGGCCAGGTTGATCGCCTTCGCGTCGCGCGCGCCGCGTGTCGTCATCGTCAGGACTCCCGCTCCGCCCCGGATGCGGCGGATGCGGCGCCTATACTGGCGCGATGCTGTATCGCGCGCTCTACACGCTGACGATGTACCTGCTGACGCCGGTGATCCTGTACCGGCTGGCGCTGCGAGGGCTGCGTTACCGCGAGTATCTCGCGCGCTGGCAGGAGCGCTTCGGATTCTTCCGCGATCCGGGCCTCGACCGACCGATCTGGATCCACGCGGTGTCGATGGGGGAGGTCAATGCCGCGGCGCCGCTGATCGACGCGCTGATGCGCCGCCACGCCGAGACGCCGTTCGTGATCACGACCGTGACGCCGACCGGCTCGATGCGGGTCGAGAAGCTCTACGGCGGGCGCGTGTTCCACGTCTACCTGCCCTACGACCTGCCGGCGTCGGTGCGGCGGTTCCTGGACCGGATCCGTCCACGGCTGGCGGTGATCATGGAGACCGAGATCTGGCCGAACCTGTTCTTCGCGTGCCACGACCGCGGCATCCCGATCGTGATGGCGAACGCGCGGCTCTCCGAGCGCTCACTGCGCGGCTACGGTCCGGTGCGACCGCTCGCCCGGCGCGCGATCCGGCGCGCCGCGCACGTCGCGGCGCAATCGCAGCCCGATGCCGAACGGCTGATCCGGCTCGGGGCCAATCGCCATCGCCTGAGCGTGGCCGGCAACACGAAGTACGACATGCAGGTGCCGCCCGGTCTCGACGTCGACGGCGCGCGCCTGCGCGAGAGCTGGGGCGCCGGACGCCCGGTGTGGATCGCCGCAAGCACCCACGAGGGCGAGGAATCGGCCGTGGTCGAGGCCCACGTCCGGGTACTGCGGCGGTTCCCGGACGCGCTGCTGCTGTGGTGCCCGCGCCACCCCGAGCGCTTCCGGCACGTCGCGCAGCTGTGCCGCCAGTTCGGATTCGAGACCGCGACCCGCTCCGAGGACGGCACCGGGCGACCCGGCATCCAGTGCTTCGTCGGCGACACGCTCGGCGAGTTGCTGCTGTTCTACGCCGCCAGCGACGTGGCGTTCGTGGCCGGCAGCCTGCAGCCGATCGGTGGCCACAACGTGCTCGAGCCGGCGGCCCTGGCCCGGCCGGTGCTGGTGGGCCCGGCGATGTTCAACTTCGAGGAGATCACGTCCACGCTCGAGGCGGCCGACGCGATCGTCCGGGTCCGCGATGCGGCCACGCTCGGCGATGCGGTGACGCGGCTGTTCGTGGACAGCGCCGAGGCGCGCGCGATCGGCGAGCGCGCCCTGCGGGTGTTCCTGTCGGAGCGTGGCGCGGTCGACCGGGTGATGGCGATCATCGACGAGGTGCAGGCGACGTCGGCGCGCGCGCACGACGCGCTTCCGGCGCGCTCACGCTCGCCCGAGCGGCGCCTGCCGGCGGATTGAGACGGCCGCGGACCGGCTCGTGGTCCGACCCGGCGATGTGGCCCCGGGCTCGGCACGGGCCGGCCGGTCGCCCGGCCGGCCTCGGCTACTGCAGCAGCGCGTTGACGCCCTCGAGATCGGCGACGCTGATGACGCCGGCCGCCTGCTTGAGGCCGAGGCCCGCGAGGATGAAGTTGTGGCGGGCCCGCGCGAACTCGCGCTGGGCCGCGAAGAACTGCTGCTGCGACAGCAGCACGTCGACGATCGTCCGCGTGCCGACCTCGAAGCCCGCCTCGGTCGCCTCGAGCGCGCTCCGCGCCGAGACCAGGGCCTGGCGCCGCGCCGCGACCTCGCTCATGCCGGCCTCGACCGCGCGATAGGCGTTGCGCACCTGGCGGGTGGTGGCGCGGGTGGCCTGCTCGAGCGCGCCCTCGGCGGCATCACGCTGCGCGACGGCCTGGCGGACCTGCGACTGGACCAGCCCGCCCTGGAACAGCGGGACGTTGAGCGTCATCGAGATCACCGGACCCTCGCCGGCACTGCGCGCCGGGACCTGGTTCGTCGCGAAGGTCTGGAAGCCCCAGGTCGCGCCACGGCTCCAGCCGACCTGCGCGGCGAGCGTCGGCAGGTGTCCGGCCTTGGCGGTGCGGATCCCGGCCTCCGCGGCCGCGAGCGCGTGCCGGCGCGCGATCACCGACGGGCTGCGCTCGAGCGCGACCCGGACCCACTCGTCCGGATTCGCGGGCTCCGGCGGCGCCAGCGGAATCTCGTCGCGCAGCTTGTCGATCGTCGTGACCGGCGATCCGGTCAACTCGGCCAGCGCCTCGAACGCATCGTCGAGCGCGTTCCGGGCCAGGATCGCCCCGGCGCGCGCGGCGTCGGCGCTGGCGCGCGCCTCCTGCACGTCGGTGATCGCGGTCAGTCCGACCTCGAAGCGCTGCTCGGCCTGTTCGAGCTGGCGCATCAGCGCCGTTTCCTGCGCCTCGGCCGCCTCGAGATTGGCCTGGGCCGTCAGCGCGTCGAAGTAGGCCTGGGCCACGCGCGTGAACAGCGCGTTCAGCGCCGCCTCGTAGTCGGCATCGGCCTGCGAGGCCTGCGCCCTCGCGCCGGCGAGCCGCGTGTAGTTCTGGTGGTTGTAGATCGACTGCTGCAGCGACAGCGAATACTGCCGCGCCCGCGTGTCGGTGTTGCCGGCGACCGGCCCGAAGCGGACGGTCCCGTCGGGCTGCGGGAAGGCCTGGAAGCTCTCGGTGTCGCGGTCGGTGTCGGTCAGCGTGGCGGTCCCGCCGATGTTCGGCAACAGCGCCGCGCGCGCCTGCGGCACGACCTCGCGCTGCGCGAGGCGCTGCGCCTCGGCGGTCTGCAGCTGCGGGTCGCTGCGGCGGGCCTGCTCGTAGACGGCCATGAGGTTGGTCGCTGCCGCGGGGCCGCTGGCGAGCGCCAGGGCCACGGCGAGCACGGTCAGTCTCGGGATGGGACGCATCGGGAACCTCGTCGCTGATGGTCGGTCGTTCGCTTCACGCGGTCGCTCGCTCGGGGCCGTGGCACGACGTCGCGGCCGCCGGGATCCGGATGCGGGCGCCGGGGCCGGGGTCGCGAGCGCCTGTCACGGCCGACTCAGAGCGCGAACGCGCGCGGCGGTTCGGCATGGGCCAGGTACCGGAGGTGGGTCTCGAACAGGCTGTCCTCGATCACGCGATCCGCGCCGAGGCGCGTCACCAGCACCGCCTCCTGCACCGGAGAGGCACCGCGGACCACGAACAGTCGCCCGCCGACGTCGAGCCAGTCGAGGAAGCGCGGCGGAATCCGGTGAACCGCGCCGGTCACCGCGATCACGTCGAAACGGCGACCCGGGTCGAACCCGCGAACCGCCTCGGCGACCTCGACCGAGACGTTCGTGAGCCCCGCGGCCTTGAGCCGCTGGCGCGCGGCCTCGGCGAGATCGGCATGCTGCTCGACGCTCCAGACCTCGCAGCCGAGCCGCGCGAGGCAGGCCGTGACGAAGCCGCTGCCGGTGCCGATCTCGAGCACCGTGTCGGTGGGCTCGACCGCCAGCGCCTGCAGCATCCGGCCCTCGACGATCGGCTTCATCATCGATTCGCCATGCCCGATCGGCAGTTCGACGTCGGCGAAGGCGAGCCGGCGATGGCGCGGCGGCACGAAGTCCTCGCGCCGCACGTCGCGCAGGACGCCGAGCACGCGCTGGTCCAGGACCTCCCACGGTCGGACCTGCTGCTCGATCATGTTGAAGCGGGCGCGTTCGAAGTCGAGGCTCATCGGAGCGGCCGGGCGGGAGCGGAAGGAGGGCCGGGAAGGCTAGCGAGACGGCCCCACCGGGGCAATCGAGAGCGTGGCCGGTCAGGCACCGCCCGGTCAGTGCCGGAAGTCACCGGAGACGGATGACACGCGTCGATCTCGCCGCCGTCGCACGGACGCCCGTTCGAGTCCCCGGCCGTTCGCGCCGGGGCGTCGCGCACGCGCCGCGCGACCGCGCCCGGGGGCTTGCCGCCGTCAGCCCAGCGAATAGCCGAACTGCTGCCGGAACTGGTCGGCGAACTCGGCGTGGTCGAAGCGCTGGTTCTGGGTGCCGGGATGCTCGATCTTGAGCGCCCCCATCAGCGAGGCGATGCGGCCGACCGTCGCCAGATCCATGTCGCGCATCAGCCCGTAGATCAGGCCGGCCCGGTACGCGTCGCCGCAGCCGGTCGGGTCGGTGATCCGGCGCTCGGCCGCCGGCGGGATCTCGATCGTCTCCTTGCGGGTGTGGATCAGCGACCCCTTCGGTCCGCGCGTGACGATGTAGGCGCTGACCCGATCGGCGATCTCGCGCTCGCTCCAGCCGGTGCGCTGCTGCAGCAGCTGCGACTCGTAGTCGTTGACGGTGACGTAGTCGGCCTGCTCGATGAATGCGCGGAACTCGGCGCCGTCGAACAGCGGCAGCGCCTGGCCCGGATCGAAGATGAACGGGATCCCCGCCTCGGCCAGCTCGCGCGCGTGCCGGAGCATCGCCTCGCGCGTGTTCGGCGCGACGATGCCGAAGCTCGCGCCGTCGATGCCGGCGACCGACAGGTCGACCGAGCGCACCATCGCGCCCGGATGGAACGCGGTGATCTGGTTGTCGTCGAGGTCGGTCGTGATGTAGGCCTGCGCGGTGTAGAGGCCCTCGATCTCGCGCACGTGGTCGAGCCGGATGCCGCAGCGCTCGAAGTGATCGCGGTAGGGACCGAAGTCCTGGCCGACCGCCGCGACCGTGATCGGATCGTCGCCGAGCAGCCGCAGGTTGTACGCGATGTTGCCGGCGCAGCCGCCGAACTCGCGCCGCATCCGCGGCACCAGGAACGCGACGTTCAGGATGTGGACCTTGTCCGGCAGGATGTGGTTCTTGAACTGGTCCTGGAAGACCATGATCGTGTCGTAGGCGAGCGAACCGGAGATCACGCAGGACATCGGTGGACCAGGGCGGGCGGCCGGGCGGCCGGAAAGCGGCATTGTAGGTGTCCGGAGCCCCGGGCGGGCGCGGCTTCCGGGCGCGACGGCCGGGGCGAGGGGCTCGGCCGGTTCCCCGCTCGCGCGTCAGCCCAGCCGCTCCCGCAGTAGGCGGTCGAGCGTGGCGGGGTCGGCCTGGCCGCGGGTCGCGCGCATGACCTGGCCGACGAACCAGCCGAGCACCCGGGTGTCGCCGGCGCGGTACTGGGCGACCGGCTTCGGGTTCGCGGCGAGGATCGCGTCGACCTGCGCCGCGAGCGCCGCGTCGTCGCGAATCACCGACAGGCCGCGCGCGGCGATGATCGTGGCCGCATCGCCCTCGCCGGCCCAGATCGCGGCGAACACGTCCTTGCCGACCTTCTGCGAGATCCGGCCGGCCTCGATCTCGCGGATCAGGCCCGCGAGCGCCTCAGGGCCGACCGGCGATTCCGCGATCGGGCGCTGCGCGGCGTTGAGCGCGGCCGCGAGCTCGCCGGCGATCCAGTTCGCGACCGTCTTCGCGCGCTTCGGCTCGGGCCCGCCGAGCGCGGCGAGCGTCGCCTCGAAGTACTCGCTGGTCGACCGGTCGGCGGTGACGAGGTCGGCGTCGTAGTCGGACAGGCCGAGTTCGCGCTGGTAGCGGTCGCGGCGCGCGTCGGGGAGTTCCGGCAGCGCCGCCGCGATCGCGTCGATCTCGGCCTCGGCCAGCACCAGCGGCGGCAGGTCGGGATCCGGGAAGTAGCGGTAGTCGTGCGCCTCCTCCTTGCCGCGCAGCGCCCGCGTCTGGTGGCGGGTCTCGTCGTACAGGCGCGTCTCCTGGCGGATCGGGCGGCCGGCCTCGAGCTCGCGGATCTGGCGCTCGATCTCGTACTCGACCGCCTTCTCGACGAAGCGGAAGGAGTTGAGGTTCTTGATCTCGCAGCGCGTGCCGAGCGGCGCGTCCGGGCCGGGGCGTACCGAGACGTTCGCATCGCAGCGGAACGAGCCTTCCTGGAGATTCCCGTCGCAGATGCCGAGCCAGGTCACGAGCCGGTGGATCGCGCGCATCGCGGCGGCGGCCTCGGCCGCCGAGTGCAGGCACGGCGTCGTGACGACCTCGATCAGCGGCGTGCCGGCGCGGTTGAGGTCGATCGCGGTGGCGCCGTGGAAGGCGTCGTGCAGGCTCTTGCCGGCGTCCTCCTCGAGGTGCGCGCGCACGAGCGCGACGCGCACGTCTCGGCCGTCGTCGAGGCGCGCCCTGACCTCACCGCCGGCGACGATCGGGTGCTCGTACTGCGAGATCTGGTAGCCCTTCGGCAGGTCCGGGTAGAAGTAGTTCTTGCGCGCGAACTCCGAGCGCCGCGCGACCCGGCCGCCGACCGCGAGCCCGAAGCGCACCGCCATCCGCACCGCCTCGGCGTTCGGGACCGGCAGCGTGCCCGGCAGCGCCGCGTCGACCAGGCCGACCTGCGCGTTCGGCTCGGCGCCGTAGGCGGTCGCCGCACCCGAGAAGAGCTTGCGCCGCGTCGCGAGCTGGACGTGCAGCTCGAGCCCGATCACCGCCTGCCACGCGCTCACCGGAAGCCCTCCGGCCGCGCGCGGTGCCAGTCGCTCCGTTGCTCGAGCGCCGCGGCGGCAGCCAGCAGGCGGCCTTCCGCGAAGGCCGGCGCGGCGAGCTGGAGCCCGACCGGCAGCCCGTCGACGAAGCCGGCCGGCACCGAGATCGCCGGCAGCCCGGCGAGGTTGACCGCGACCGTGTTGACGTCGGCCGCGTACATCGCGAGCGGGTCGGAGGTTTTCTCGCCGATCCGGAATGCGACCGTCGGCGCGGTCGGGCCCGCGAGAAGGTCCACGTCGGCGAAGGCGCGCGCGAAGTCGTCGGCGATCAGCCGGCGCACGCGCTGGGCCTGTCGGTAGTAGGCGTCGTAGTAGCCGGACGAGAGCACGAAGGTGCCAAGCAGGATGCGGCGCTTGACCTCCGCGCCGAAGCCCTCCGCGCGGGTCCGGGTGTAGAGGTCGGCGAGGTCGGCCGGATCGGCAGCGCGGTGGCCGTAGCGGACGCCGTCGTAGCGCGCGAGGTTCGACGAGGCCTCGGCCGGCGCGATCACGTAGTACGCGGGAATCGCGTGGTCCAGCGTCGGCAGCGCGACGTCGATGAGCTTCGCGCCCGCGGCCTCGAGCCGTTCGAGCGCCACGCGCACCTGCGCCGCGACCGCCGGATCGACGCCGTCGCCGAACCACTCGCGGACCACGCCGATCCGGCGCCCGGCGACGCCGTCGCCGAGCGCCGCGACGTAGTCGTCGACCGGGCACGGATGCGAGGTCGGATCGCGCGGGTCGTGGCCGGCGATCGCGGCGAGCGCGTGCGCGCAGTCGGCCGCCGAGCGCGCCAGCACGCCGGCCTGGTCGAGGCTCGACGCGAACGCGATCATCCCGAAGCGGGAGACGCGGCCGTAGGTCGGCTTCAGGCCCGTGATCCCGCAGAACGCGGCCGGCTGGCGGACCGAACCGCCGGTGTCGGTGCCGGTCGCGACCGGGACCACGCCGGCCGCGACCAGGGCCGCCGAGCCGCCCGACGAGCCACCCGGCACGCAGGTCGGATCCCATGGATTCCGGACCGGGCCGGTGTCGGCGGTCTCGTTCGAGGAGCCCATCGCGAACTCGTCGAGGCTCGCCTTGCCGATCGTGACCGCGCCGGCCGCGGCAAGCCGCTCGACCACGGTGGCATCGAACGGCGGCACGTAGTCCGCGAGCATCCGCGACGAGGCCGTGGTGCGCAGCCCCCGCGTTGAGAACAGGTCCTTGTGCACGAGCGGGATGCCGGCGAGCGCGCCGGCGCGGGCCGGAGCGGCGTCGATCGCGTCGGCCGCGCCCCGGGCCCCGTCGGCATCCAGCGTGACGAGCGCGTTCAGCGACCGGGCCGCCTCGGCGCGGGCCAGCGCCTCCTCGGCGAGATCCCGGGCGCGAACGGTGCCGTCCCGGACCCGGGCGGCGAGCGCGGCGATGTCGATGCTCACTCGATGACCTTCGGCACGGTGTAGTAGCCGCCCTGGGCGGCCTCGGACAGCGCGAGCAGGGCATCCGCGCGGTCGCCCTCGGTGACGACGTCCGGCGCGAGCCGGAGCGTGAGGTCACCCGGATGCGACAGCGGCTCGACGCCCGCCGTGTCGACCGCCGCGAGCCGGCCGACGAGGCCGGTCAGCGCGGCGAGGTCGGCCATCAGGCCGCCCCGGTCGGCCGGCTCGATCCGGAGCCGCGCGAGACGCGCGAGGTGGTCGAGGGTCGATTCGTCGATCGTCATCGGGTCGTCGGCGGGGCTGCCGCGGGCCGCGGCGATCAACGTGAAAGGCTATCAAATCGCCCGCATCCGCCGCCTTCCGCGCTCGGCGGGTCGGGGCTATCCTTGACTGCTTTTTCACGCCAGCCGATCTGATCCCATGTTCAAAAGCCTGCGCGGCATGTTCTCGAACGACCTGTCGATCGACCTCGGCACGGCGAACACCCTCGTCTACGCGCGCGGCCAGGGCATCGTCCTGAACGAGCCCTCGGTGGTCGCGATCCAGCAGGATCGCGGCCCCGGCGGCCCGCGCTCGGTGCGCGCGGTCGGCGCAGACGCCAAGCGGATGCTCGGCCGGACGCCGGGCAACATCGTCACCGTGCGGCCGATGAAGGACGGCGTGATCGCCGACTTCACGATGGCCGAGGAGATGCTCCAGGCCTTCATCCGCAAGGTCCACAAGGCGCGCTTCCTGCGCCCGAGCCCGCGGGTGCTGATCTGCGTGCCCTACGGCTCGACCCAGGTCGAGCGGCGCGCGATCAAGGAGTCGGCCGAGGGCGCCGGCGCGCGCGAGGTGTTCCTGATCGAGGAGCCGATGGCGGCCGCGATCGGCGCCGGCATCCCGGTGCACGAGGCGCGCGGCGCGATGGTGCTCGACATCGGCGGCGGCACCTCGGAGGTCGCGGTGATCTCGCTGAACGGCATCGTCTACGCGCAGAGCGTGCGGATCGGCGGCGACAAGTTCGACGACGCGATCATCAACTACGTGCGCCGCAACCACGGCACGCTGATCGGCGAGACCACCGCCGAGCGGATCAAGGTCGAGATCGGCTGCGCCTACCCGCAGACCGAGGTGCGCGAGATCGAGCTGTCCGGGCGGAATCTGGCCGAGGGCGTGCCGCGCACCTTCACGATGAACTCGAACGAGATCCTCGAGGCGCTGCACGAGCCGCTCGCCGGGATCGTCGCCGCGGTCAAGTCGGCGCTCGAGCAGACCCCGCCGGAGCTGTGCTCCGACGTCGCCGAGCGCGGCATCGTGCTGACCGGCGGCGGCGCGCTGCTGCGCGACCTCGACCGGCTGATCTCGAAGGAGACCGGCCTCCACGTGCAGGTTGCCGACGACCCGCTGACCTGCGTCGCGCGCGGCGGCGGCCGGGCGCTCGAGCTGATCGACCTGCACGGCTCCGAGTTCTTCTCGACCGACTGACCGGCATGCCCGCGCGCGCGCCCTCGCCCCGATCCGGCGTTGCCCCGCGGCGCGAGGACAGGGCGCGGGGCTGCCCCTGACGCGGCCTGAAGGCGAACGGCGATGGCTGCCAGTACCGGTGACGCGCCGGCCCTGTTCACCCCCGAAGGCCATGGCACCCCGCGGGTCGCGGCCTGGCTGCTGCTCGCGATCGTGCTGATGGTGGTCGACCACCGGACCGGCGCGCTCGACCAGCTGCGCTCGCGGGTCGCGGCCCTCGCCGACCCGCTGTATCGCATCGCCGCGACGCCGGCTCGCGCGGCACGGGTCGCGCGCGACGCGGTCGGCGACCGGCGCGACCTGATGGCCGAGAACGAGCGGCTGCGCCAGGCCCTGCTGCTGGCCGAGGCGCGGCTCGGTCGCTACGCGGCGGTGGCCGAGCAGAACGCGCGCCTGCGCGAGCTGCTCGACGTGCGCGAGCGCCACCGCCTCGAGGGCCGGCTCGCGGAGCTGATCGACATCGATCTCGACCCGTTCCGCCATCGGCTCGTGCTCGGCGTCGGTCGCGACGGCGGCATCGAGCCCGGCCAGGCGGTGATCGACGGACGCGGCGTGATGGGCCAGGTCATCGCCGCCGAGGCGCGGCACGCGACGATGCTGCTGCTGACCGATCCGGGCCACGCGATCCCGGTCACCGTGCTGCGCTCGGGCCTGCGCGCGATCGCCTACGGCACCGGGGCGACCGACGCGCTGCGGCTGCCGCACATCCCGTTCGGCGCCGACGTCCGCGTCGGCGACGCGCTGGTCTCGTCGGGCATCGGCGGACGCTTCCCGCCGGGGCTGCCGGTCGGGACGATCCGCGAGCTCAAGCCCGACGACACCGGCACCTTCGTCGAGGCGATCGCGCTGCCGGCCGCGGGCCTCGCGCGGAGCGGCGAAGTGCTGGTGCTGCGCGAGGAGCGCGAGTCGCTCCCGGAGGCCGCGCATGGGCCGGCACCGGATCCTGGCGAGGCCACCGGCCACGACGTGCGATCCGGCCGGCCGCGGGAGGACGCCTCGCCGCCCGCGCGGACGGCCGCGACGACCGCGCGCGAGGCCGCGCGCGAGGCCGCGCCAGCCCCGGTCGCCCCACAGCGGAGCGCGCCGCGATGAGCCTGCGCGACCGAGGTCCTGGCCTGGTGTTCTGGGGCAGCGTCGTCGCCGGTCTGCTGCTGTCGCTGATCGCGTGGCCCGAGCCCTACGGGGCCTTCCGGCCATTCTGGCTCGGGCTCGTCGTGATCTACTGGGCGCTCGAGTCCCCGGCGCGGATGGGTCTCGGCGTTGCGTTCGCGATCGGACTCGCCGGCGACTTCCTGACCGGCAGCCTGCTCGGCGAGCACGCGCTGCGCCTCGTCGTGCTCGCCTTCATCGTGCTGCGGATCCGTCCGCGGATGCGGTTCTTCCCGATGCTGCAGCAGTCGCTCGCAGTGCTGGCGCTGCTGGTCAACGACCGGGTCGTGATGCTGATGCTGCGCGCGTTCACCGGCGAGGGGTTGCCGGACTGGCTGTTCTGGGTCGGGCCGATCATCGGGATGCTGCTGTGGCCGTGGCTGTTCCTGCTGGTCGACGTCGCGCGGGCCCGCGCCCGCGCCCGCGAGGCATGAAGGCACGCCCGATCAAGGATGCCGCCCGGGAAGCGGCGCTGTTCCGTCGCCGGGCCTGGCTTGCGTTCGCCGTGGTGCTGGTTGCGCTGACGGTGCTCGGCGCGCGCTTCGTGTGGCTGCAGGTGCACCGGCACGCCGAGTTCGAGCTGCGCTCGGAGGAGAACCGGGTCCGGCTGCGGCCGCTGGCGCCGGCGCGCGGCCTGATCTACGACCGCAACGGCGTGCTGCTGGCCGAGAACGTGCCCCAGTACCGGCTCGAGCTGGTGCCCGAGCAGGTCGGCGACGTCGATTCGGCGGTGGCGCGCCTTGCCGCGCTGCTCGATCTCGGCGATGACGAGATCCGGCGCTTCCACGAGGAGCGGCGGGCGCGGCGACGGTTCGAGAACGTGCCGCTCAAGTTCCTGCTGAGCGAGGAGGAGATCGCGCGCTTCGCGGTCCACCGCCACGAGTTCCCGGGCGTCGAGGTCGTGCCCTACCTGACCCGGCATTACCCGCGCGGCGAGCTGTTCGCACACGTGGTCGGCTACGTCGGCCGGATCGACCGCGACGACCGCCAGCGGCTCGATCCGCGGCGCTACGCGGGGTCGACGCACGTCGGCAAGACCGGCATCGAACGGCACTACGAATCGCGCCTGATCGGGATCCCGGGCTACGAACGGGTCGAGACCAACGCCCAGGGCCGCGCGCTGCGCGTGCTGTCGCGGCAGGCGCCCGAGCAGGGCGAGCACCTCTTCCTGACGATCGACGCGCGGCTCCAGGAAGCCGCGGTCGCGGCCTTCGCCGGACAGTCCGGCGCCGCGGTCGCGATCGACCCGCGCAACGGCGAGGTGCTGGCCCTGGTCTCGAACCCCGGCTTCGACCCGAACCTGTTCGTCAACGGCATCTCGCGCGCCGACTATGCCGCGCTGCTCGATGCGGTCGAGCGGCCGCTGTTCAATCGCGCCCTGTCCGGCGCCTACGAACCCGGCTCGACGATGAAGCCGTTCGTCGCGCTGGCCGGCCTCGAGCTCGGCGCGATCCGCCCGGAGACCCGGATCTGGTCGAGCGGCGAGTTCAGCCTGCCGGGGTTGTCCCAGGTCTGGCGCGACTGGCGCGCCGGCGGCCACGGCCACGTCGACCTCAACGAGGCGATGGCGCAGTCGGTCAACACGTACTTCTACCAGCTGGCGGTGCAGCTCGGGATCAGCCGGCTGTCCGAGCAGCTCGCCGCGTTCGGCTTCGGCGCGCCGACCGGCATCGACCTCGCCGGCGAGAGCGGCGGCGTGCTGCCGTCACGCGAGTGGAAGCGGCGCGTCCGCAACCAGGACTGGTTCCCGGGCGAGACGGTGCTGACCGGCATCGGCCAGGGGTACTGGGTCGTGACGCCGCTGCAGCTCGCCCACGCCACCGCGATCCTCGCTTCCGGCGGCGTGCCGCATCGACCGCGCCTGCTGCGCGCGGTCCAGGGGGCGATCGGCGGTGAGCTCGAGCCGGTGCCCGGACCGCCGCCAGGACCGCGGGTGTCGGCGAATCCGGCGCACTTCGAGGCGGTCCGGCGCTCGATGCTGGCGGTCATGCACGGTCCGACCGGGACCGCGCGCGCCAGCGCCCACGGCGCGCCGTACCGGATCGCCGGAAAGACCGGGACCGCGCAGCGAGTCCGTCGGCGCGACGCCGCGCGGGGCGCCGGCCCGCTGCCACCGCAGCTTCGACATCGCGCCTCGTTCGTCGCGTTCGCGCCGGCCGAGGCACCGACCATCGCGGTCGCCGTGGTCGTCGAACAGGCCGAGAGCGGCTCGCGCTCGGCGGCCCCGATCGCGCGCCGGATCCTCGACGCGTGGCTGGTGCCCGGCGCCGCCGACGCGATCATCGAGGGCCGCTACGCCCTCGACCGGCCGGCGCCATCGGTCGACCCGGCGGGCGGCGGCGAGGCCGGCGCCGCGGACGACAACCGAGCCGACGATCCCGACTCGGACCCCGCCGATCCCGCGGACGCCACCGCGCCGGCCGCCGACCCCGAGGAACGTGCCCGATGAGCGCGGCGCCGACGGCGCTGGCCCGGATCGAACGCGGCGCGCGCCGCTGGTGGGCGCGCCTCGCGAGCCGGCCGACGCTCGATCCGGTGCTGACCGTCGCCCTCGCGCTGCTGGCGGCGGCCGGGCTCGTCGTGCTGCATGGCGCGAGCGGCGGCAACGCTGATCTCGTGGCCGCGCAGGGATTCCGGCTCGCGGTCGGGTTCGGGGCGATGTACCTGCTGGCCCGGCTGCCCCCGGCCTGGCTGCGCAGCCTGACGCCGTGGCTCTACGCCGGATCGCTGGTCCTGTTGCTGCTGGTGCCGTTCTTCGGCACCGGACGCAGCGCCCGCTCGTGGCTCGACCTCGGCTTCTTCCACCTGCAGCCGGCCGAGCTGGCGAAGCTGACGCTGCCACTGGCACTGGCCTGGGTCCTCCACGCGCGCCTGCTGCCCCCGTCGTTCGGCGCGCTCGTCGCGTGCGCGATGATCACGGCGCTGCCGATCGGGCTGATCGCGATCCAGCCCGATTTCGGCACCGCCGCGCTGGTGCTGGCCTCGGCCGCCTTCGTCGTGTTCCTCGCCGGGATGCGCTGGTGGCAGATCGGCGCGCTGGTGCTGTCCGCGTGCCTCGCCACCCCCCTGCTGTGGCACTTCTACCTGGTCGACTACCAGAAGGCGCGGATCCTGACCTTCCTCGATCCCCACTCCGACCCGCTCGGCTCGGGCTGGAACATCATCCAGGCCGAGATCGCGATCGGCTCGGGGGGTCTTTTCGGCAAGGGCTGGGGAGCGAGCACGCAGGCGCAGCTCGACTTCCTGCCCGAGCACACCACCGACTTCATCTTCGCGGTCCTCGCCGAGGAGTTCGGGCTGGTCGGCGTGCTCGTGGTGCTGCTGATCTACGCCGTGATCGTCGGTCGCTCGATCCACCTCGCGACGCTAGCGCGCGACACCTGGGGCCGGCTGGTCGCGGGCTCGCTGGCCCTGACCTTCGTCGTCTACGTGCTGGTCAACGGCGGCATGGTGGCCGGCCTGCTGCCGGTGGTCGGCGTGCCGATGCCGCTGTTGTCGTACGGGGGCACGTCCGCGGTGACGTTGCTGGCCGGCTTCGGGATCCTGATGTCGATCCACGCCCATCGGCGCTCCGACTGAACGTCGATCCCGATCGCGAAGGGCGACGCGAACGACAGTCATCGGTCGCCAATGACCCGCGTGGCCCGCGCTGGTAGATTGCCGGCATGAACCGTTCTCTCCTCGCGCTCCTCGCGGGCGCCCTCCTCGCCTCCTGCGCGATCGCGCCGCAGGTCCCGGCCGCCCCCGAGACCCACCCGGGACAGCGCGAGTTCGCACGCGAACTCGCGGCCGAGGCCCGCGCCACGCGACCGGACCTGACCGAGGCGCGGATCAACGCGATCCTCGACGGCGCGCGCAAGCAGCCCGGCATCATCGCGGCGATGACGCGGCCCGCCGAGGCGAGGCCGTGGCGCGACTACCGGCCGATCTTCCTGACCGAGGCGCGAATCGCGCAGGGCGCGGCCTTCTGGCGGGAGCATGCGGCGCTGCTCGAGCCGATCGCGTCCGAGTACGGCGTGCCACCCGAGATCATCGTCGCGATCATCGGCGTCGAGACCAGCTACGGGCGCAACACCGGCAGCTGGCGCGCGCTCGACGCGCTGGCCACGCTGGCCTTCCACTACCCGCCGCGGGCAGCCTACTTCCGCGGCGAGCTCAAGCGCCTGCTGCTGCTGCCGGACGGCACCTTCCCGATGCCGCTCGGCGAGATCCGGGGCTCGTACGCCGGCGCGATGGGCCTGCCGCAGTTCATGCCGACCAGCTACGCCACCTGGGCGGTCGACCACGACGGCGATGGCCGCATCGACCTCTGGAACAGCCACGCCGACATCTTCGCGTCGGTGGCCAAGTACTTCATCGACCACGGCTGGCAGCCCGGCGCGCCGGTGACCGATCGGGCGCGCCCGACCGACGGCGCGATCGAGCCGGAACGCGACGGATTCCGGCCGATCCACAGCGTCGGCGCGCTCGCGGCGGCCGGCTTTCCGATCGGCCTCGCGCGCGATCCCGCCACGCCGGCGACGCTGGTGCGCCTCGAGGGCGAGGCCGGTCCCGAGTTCTGGGTGACCTACCAGAACTTCTTCGTGATCACCCGCTACAACCGCAGCCCGCTCTACGCGATGGCGGTCCACCAGCTGTCCGAGGCGATCGCCGGGCGGTATCGCGCGGACCTTGCCGCGCGCTGAGGCCGTGGCGATCGTGCATCGGCGACCGATCCGGATCACGATCGCCCTTGTCGCCGTCGCCGCGCTCGCGGCCTGCGCCGGCAAGTCCACCCGACCGGCTGCCGAGCCCGGATCGCGACTGGTCGGCAAGTCTCCCGCGGGCGTCCACACCGCGCCGGCCAACCGGCGCGCGCCGCCGGCGCTGCGCGAGGGGTCCGCGCCGTGGAGCGAGCGCGACCGCGGTCCACCGGAGCCGGTCGACACCAGCGACGTGCCGGACGCGGTGCCGGTCGCCGAGCCGCTCGCCGCCTACGGCAACCACTCCCCGTACACCGTGCTCGGCCGCACCTACCACGTGCTGCCGAGCGCGAAGGGCTACCGCGAGCGCGGCTACGCGAGCTGGTACGGCAAGAAGTTCCACGGCCGTCGCACCAGCATGCGCGAGCCCTACGACATGTACGCGATGACCGCCGCGCACAAGACGCTGCCGCTGCCGAGCTACGCGCGGGTCACCAACCTCGACAATGGCCGCAGCGTGGTCGTGCGGATCAACGACCGCGGCCCGTTCGTCGACGGCCGGATCATCGACCTCTC